>JBBQXC010000054.1:0-25959 GCA_038210005.1 Gemmatimonadales bacterium | reverse complement strand
CCCCCCGTCTCCTCAAATCCGGCCTCGTCATCCTCGACGCGGTCACCGGCGCCGCGCGCCACACCATCGCGCTGCAATACAATCCCGACACACTCACGCGCAGTTACCAGGTGCAGGGCGTCGGTGGCGACGGCGGTGGTGAGCGCGCGCAGCCGTTTCGGCTCAAGGGCCCCGCGATCGAGTCGATCAAGCTGGAAGCCGAGATCGATGCGACCGACGCGCTGGAGCAGCCCGACCAAAACGCCAACACCATCGCCTTCGGCATCGCGCCACAGCTCGCGGCGCTCGAGAGCCTCGTCAATCCAACCTCCGCCGACCTGCGCGCCCTCGATGCCCTCTCGCGCTCGGGCACGCTCGAGATCGTGCCGGCGGAAGCGCCGCTAGTGCTCTTCATCTGGGGCGCGAGTCGCATCGTGCCGGTGCGCATCACCGAGTTCTCCATCACCGAAGAAGCGTTCGACCCGGCACTCAATCCACTGCGTGCCAAGGTCAGCCTCGGCATGCGGGTGCTCACCACCGACGACCTTGGCTTCGAGCATCGAGGCGGCGGCATCTTCCTGAATCACCTGCGCACACGCGAAACGCTCGCCGGGAAAACCGGCACGGCATCGCTGCAGTCGCTCGGGCTCGACACCCTGCCGCGGTAACGGCGCCCACGCCCACGCCCATGCGAGGAACGCGATGACAGATCCCGTACAGCTGCTGATCGACGCGGGCGCCATTCCCAGCACACCGTTCGCGCCCGTGAGCCGTTACTTCGGCGTGCCGCTCGCGCTGCTACAGCGACACGCGGACGAGCCAGGCATCGTGCACCTGCGTCGCCGCTTCATTGCGCCGGTCGAGCCGTCGAGCATCGCCGGACGGCACATCGTGTCGGCGCTCGATCGGTACGATGCGCTTGGTGCGCGCTATCTGGGCGATCCGCTCGCCTACTGGCGTATCGCCGACGCGAACGCCGTCATCGACCCCAACGAGCTCACCGACACGCTCGGCCAGCGCGTCGACATTCCGTTGCCCTCCGGCCTGTGATGCCGATGCAAGGCGGGATCACGCTGTCACTGCTTCTCGGACCCGTGCCGGTGCCCGCGCCGGCCGGCGTCGTGGAAGCCTTGAGCGCGGCCAAAGTGGACTCAGGCTCAGGCGATGCGCCGTCCGGCTTCGAGCTGACGTTCGATCTGTCGGCGCGATCGCCGCTGCGCACGCTGTTTTTGCTGACGGGCGGTGGTGGCGTACCGCTGATGCGCGTCGTACTGGTGGTGCGCACCGGCGGCACGGCGGAGTCGGTGATCGACGGCGTCGTGACGAACGTGGAAACGGTGCCGGGCGAGGGCGGCGTGGGCAAGTTGGTCGTGAAGGGAAAGGACCTGAGTGCGCTGATGGACGTCATCGACTTCTCCGGCCTCCCGTACCCGGCGATGCCACCAGCGCTGCGCGTGCTGCTGGTGCTCGCCAAGTACGCCGCCTTCGGCGTGCTGCCGATGGTGATCCCGAGCATCGTCGAAGACCTGCCCCTGCCGGTGGAGCGTATTCCGCAGCACCGCGGCAGCGACTACGCGTACATCACGCGGCTGGCGAAGCAGTGCGGCTACGTGTTCTTCCTCGAGCCGGGGCCCGTGCCTGGTACATCGAAGGCGTACTGGGGTCCGGAGATCCGCGTCGGCGCGCCACAGCCGGCGCTGTCGGTGAACATGGACGCGCTCACCAACGTCGACGAGCTGTCGTTCAACTTCGACAAGGAGAAGAAGACGATGCCGGTGGTCTTCTTCCAGGAGTTGCTCAGCAAGGCGCCGATCGGCATTCCGATCCCCGATGTCACGCCACTGAATCCGCCGCTCGGTCTCGTACCGCCGCTGCCCACGAAGCTCGCCAACCTGCACGAGACCGCGCACATGTCGCCGCTGTCCGCGTTCATGACGGGCATCGCGTACGCCGGCCAGCACAGCGACTCCGTGTTCGGCACCGGGCGTCTCGACGTGACACGCTACGGACGCCTGCTGCGATCGCGGCAGCTCGTTGGCGTGCGCGGTGCCGGACTGCCGTTCGATGGACTCTACTACGTGAAGAGCGTGTCGCACGACATCAAGCGTGGCGAGTACAAGCAGAGCTTCTCGCTCGCCCGCAACGGCCTGATCTCCACGGTGCAGAAGGTGCCGGTATGAGCGATACGCCATGAGTGACACCCCCTTCTACGGGAAGTATCGCGGGACGGTGCTCAACAACTTCGACCCGCTGCTGATCGGCCGCATCCAGGCGATGGTGCCCGACGTGCTCGGCTTGCTGCCGTCGAGTTGGGCGATGCCGTGTGTGCCCGTGGCCGGCATCAACATGGGCCTGTTCACGGTGCCGCCGATCGGCGCCGGTGTGTGGATCGAATTCGAGCACGGCGATCCCGACTACCCGATCTGGGTGGGCGGCTACTGGGGCAGTGTGGCGGAAACACCAGCCATGGCGAAGGCGGTGCCGCCGGGATTCGCCGGCATCACGCTGCAGACGACGCTCAAGAACGGCATCACCGTGAGCGACACGCCGGGGCCCAGTGGCGGAATCCTGATACAGACGACGACGGGCGCGATGATCTCGGTCAGTGACACCGGCATCGTGATCTCCAACGGCAAGGGCGCGGTCATCACCATGACCGGACCGACGACCGACGTCAACCTCGGCGCACTCACGGTGATCTAGCGACCATCATGCCTGCTCCCATCCTTCATCTCGGCGCCACGGTGATCTGTGCGCATGCCGGACAGGCGACACCACTCGCGCCATTTCCGCGCGTCACGCTGTCGGGACAACCGCTCGTGACCATCGCGAGCCCGTACGCGATCGCGGCCTGCGGCCTGAGCACCACGTCCACACCACCGTGCGTGACAGGACAGTTCGTGATGGGCGCCACGCGCGTGCTCGCCGGTGGCGCGCCCGTGGTGACGATGATCAGCCAATCGGTGTGCGTACCGACCGGTACGCCGATGACGCCGGTGATGGCGCAGACGCGAGTGCTGGCCACATGACGAGGATCCTGCCATGACTGCGTTGGATCATCCGTACCACTTCGACCATCGCGGCCGCACCGCGGGCACCGGCCGCGCCGATCACATTCGCGACCTGATCGAGCAGGTGCTGTTCACGTCCCCCGGCGAACGCGTGATGCGTCCGGATTTCGGCGCGGGTCTCCTGGCGCTGGTCTTCGAGCCGAACAGCACCACGCTGGCGGCCACCACGCAGTTCCTGGTACAAAGCGCGCTGCAGCAGCATCTGTCGCACCTCATCGCCGTGAACGCGGTCGCGGTGGGCAGCATCGATGCGGCGTTGCAGGTGACGGTGCAGTACGTAGTCCTCGACGACGGCACGACGGAGCAGGCGACGTTCGCGCTGCCCAGTGCAGCGGGAGGCGGCGCATGAGGTACTTCTGCTGTGACGAGCGCCGGTTGGAAGTGATCAAGCTGACGGGCTCCGCGAACGGCATCGAGTTCCTGGAGGTGCGCGACCGTCTCGAGCCCGATACGTCGTTGCGGCAGCGCACACTGTTCGTCCGGATGCTTCGCCCGGGCTTTGCGCTCACGCCCGACCACGTGCGCATCGACGGCGGCGAGCGCGTGCGCGTCGTTCCCGTGGAGTGGACCAGCGCCGCGGACGCGCTGCCCGCTGGCGTCGATCCGGAGTTGCTGGAGGGTATCGACGACCTGGCCCGCACGCTCGTGGTGCGCACGGCCATCACCGGCGACTTCTCGCGCTACGCGCTTCGCCTGCGCGCGAGCGCCGGCAGCGACGACCCACCCGTCGGCTTCGATCCCCGGCTGTCGAGCATCGACTTCTCCTTCAAGATCGAGTGCCCATCCGACTTCGACTGCGCCGTCGAATCGGTCTGCGCGCCCGCGCCTTCGGCGACGCCCGAGATCGATTATCTCGCCAAGGACTTCACGGGGTTCCGCCGCCTGATGCTCGACCGGCTCAACCTGCTCGCCCCAGGGTGGAGCGAGCGCTCCGCTGCCGACGTCGGGGTCGCGCTCGTCGAGTTGCTGGCGTATGCGGCCGACAACCTGTCGTATCGACAGGACGCCATCGCGAACGAAGCCTACCTCGGGACGGCACGCCGGCGCGTCTCTGTGCGCCGCCACACGCGATTGGTGGACTACCGGCTGCACGACGGGTGTAACGCACGCGCCTTTGTGCACGTCGCGGTGAGTGCCGATCAGGCGCTTCCCAGGGGAACGCCGATGCTCACGCGAAGTGGAAACCGCCCGCGCGTGCTCACGCCGGATAGCCGAGATCTCCGAGACGCACTGTCGGAGGGCGCGACGGTCTTCGAGACCGCGCACGACGCCGCGCTCGTCGCCGATCTCAACACGCTGTCGTTCCACACGTGGGGCGATCTCGGGTGCTGTCTCCCGCGCGGCGCAACCAGTGCCACGCTGCGTGGCGCGCATCCCGCGCTCAAGGTCAACGACGTGCTGGTCTTTCAGGAGCTCAGGAGCCCGACCACGTTCACGGAGGCCGACGCCGATCGTGCCAAGCGTTGGGCCGTCCGGCTCGTGGAGGTCACGACCAGCGTCGACCCCTCGGGCGGACTGTTCGACGAGGAGCCGGTAGATGCACCAGTAGACGTCACGGAGATCACGTGGGATGCGAGCGATGCCCTGCCTTTCCCGTTCTGCATCTCGGTGACGGAGCGGCCCGGTCTCGCGATCAGTCATGCGCTGGGCAACATCGTCCTCGTCGATCATGGGCGTACGATCGCGGAGGAACGGCTCGGCGCGGTGCCGGAAACGCGGTTGCGCCGCGTCTCGCGAGCGGCTGTGAGCGAAAGCTGCGCCGACGATCGGCATGAGGACGTGCCCGTGCGCTTCCGCCCGCCTGTGCGGCAGGCGCCGGTAACGCAGGCATTCGACCTCGCACGCGAGCTCACCGTGCCGCTTACCGAAGACGAAGGCTGGTGGTCGGCACGCGCCCTGATCGCGCGCGATCCGCATGACGCGCTTCCCGCCATCACGCCGCTGCGCGGATCACTCGAGATCGACGGTGCGTCCGGCGTCGCTGCCAGCACATGGTACCGGCAACGCGACCTGCTCGCGAGCAAACCCGACGACATGCATTTCATGGCGGAGACGGAGAACGACGGGACGACGCTGTTGCGATTCGGCGATGACGTGCATGGACAACGGCCGAACGCCGGCACGGCGTTTTTCGCAGTCTATCGCACCGGCAACGGCGCGGCGGGCAACGTCGGCGCCGATACGATCCACCATATCGTGAGCGATACGTCCGGTGTGTTTCTCGAGCTCCGCAACCCCATGCCGGCTGCTGGCGGTATCGATCCTGAGAGCATCGAGGCCGCGCGCCGAGATGCGCCGGAGGCGTTTCGCACCCAGGAGCGCGCGGTGACCGCGGAGGACTACGCAGTCGCCGCGCAGCGCCGCGTCGATGTGCCGCGCGCGGCGGCCACCTTTCGGTGGACCGGTAGCTGGCACACCGTGTTCGTCACGGCGGACCGCGTGGGCGGTGCGCCGGTGGACGCGCGCTTCGAGTCGCGCCTGCGCCGTCATCTGGAGCGCTTTCGCATGGCGGGCTACGATCTCGAAGTCGACGCGCCGCAGCCCGTCGCGCTCGACGTCACGCTGCATGTCTGCGTGCGGCCGGACTACTTCCGCAGCGACGTGCTGCGCGCGGTGAGCGCCGTGCTGGGCAGCGGCGTGTTGCCCGACGGTCGGCTCGGCGTGTTCCACCCTGACAACTTCTCCTTCGGCCAGCCGGTGTACCTGAGCCGGATCATCGCCGCTGCGCAGGCCGTCGAGGGGGTCGAAGCCGTGCAGGCGCGGCGATTCCAGCGGATGGGCGTTGCCGATGGTGGTGCACTCGAGAGCGGCGTGATCCCCGTCGGCCGCCTCGAGATCGCAGGCCTCGCCAACGATCCCAACTTCCCTGAACGTGGCCGGCTCAACGTGCGCGGCGGAGGTGGCAAGTGAGCGACACGCTCCATGCGACGAGCACTGCGCGTTGCGGATGCTGTGATGGCGTCGCTGCCAGCACGCCCGTCGCCATCGATAATCGGATGGGACTGTCCACGATCGCCTATCGCATCGGCGAGTACGCGGCGTTCAGGGAAAGCATGATCGCCCGACTATCGTCGTCGGAGTTTCTGCCGCTCGCGGGACTCCGCACGCGCGACGCCGACGATTACACCATCGCGCTCCTCGACGCCGTGGCATGCGCCGCCGACGTGCTGACGTTCTATCAGGAGCGTATCGCGAACGAGTCGTACCTGCGCACCGCGACGGAGCGCGTGTCGTTGCAGGAGCTGGCGAAGCTCACGGGATACCGTCTGCGCCCGGGCGTGGCCGCGGAAACGCGACTGGCGTTCGCGCTCGAGCCGCCGAAGCAGCCACCGGCCGGGATGCCGCCCGATCCCGGCGCGTTCGTGACCGGCATTCCGCGGTCGCTCACGCTGCCGCCCGGCCTCAAGGTGCAGAGCGTTCCCGGCCCCAACGAGAAGCCGCAGACGTTCGAGACCGTGGAGGCCCTCGACGCGCGGCCGGAGTGGAACGCGCTTCGGCCATGGATCTCCGAAGCGCGAACACCTGTCGCGGGCGACACGGAGCTGTACGTGAAGGGCACGGCGAACAACCTCAAGCCTGGCGACGCGCTCGTCGTGGTCGATGCGGCGTTCCATGGTAGCCCGACCACCAATCGCAACTGGAGCGTTCGGTTCATCGATGCCGTCGAGGTCGATCATGCAAACGATCGCACGCGTGCGGCATGGACCGGTGGGCTGGGTGCCGCAGGCTCGCCGCAGGTGCATGTCCTCCGAAAGCGCGCGGCGGTTTTCGGCAACAACGCGCCGCGCTGGCGCAGCATGAACACGGAGTTCAAACAGAACTACGACGCCGCTGCGGACCCGAACGATGAGTGGCCCGACTTCAACATCAGCGAGCGTGCACCTACCGATACCGGTGGGCACGTCGACCTCGATACGGTGTTGGCGGATGCCTCCGCTGGGAGCCTGCTGGCGCTCAGTATCGGTGAGGTCGGCCAGAAGGGTGCCTCGCTGGAGCTGTATGCGGTCACGGCCACGTCGCAGGTGTCGATCGCGCGCTTCGCCATATCCGGCAAGGTGTCCCGGATCGCAATCTCGGGACAACATCTCGAGCGCGACTTCTTCGACCGCGTGCGGGCGACGAGTGTGTTCGCCGCATCGGAGCCGTTGCTGCTTGCACCGGTGCCAGTCACCGCGTCCATCGCCGGGGATCGGCTCCCGGTCGCCGTCGCATCCGAGGGCCTGTCCATCGGACGGCGCCTGATCATCACCGGCGACGGTGCGCGCGGCAATGGACCACTCGTGCACGAGGCCGTCATCTCCGCGATCGCCGACAACGACAACGGCACACTGTTGACCGTCGCGCCGCCCCTGCCATGGGCGCTGTTGCGACGCTCGGTGGTCGTCCACGCCAACGTCGCCGCCGCCACGCACGGAGAGCGGGTCACGCAGGTGCTCGGTGCGGGCGATGCGAGCAAGCCGTTCCAGCGCTTCGAGCTCAAGCGAATGCCACTCACCTACCGCAGCTCGGCCAACGCGCAGGGCGCCGACAGCGAGCTGTGGGTGCGCGTAGGCGACGTAGAATGGACGGAGCGCACGACCCTGTTCGGCGCGTCGGCGAACGAACGCGCGTACGCGCTGGAGACTGACGAGCAGGGAAAGACCTGGGTCGTGTTCGGCGATGGTGTGCGAGGCGCGCGGCTGCCGAGTGGTGTGAACAATGTGCGCGCAACCTACCGACAGGGCGTGGGGCAGGACGGCAACGTCGGCGCCAACGCACTGACGCAGCTTCTGACACGGCCACTGGGTCTCAAGGGCGCGAGCAATACGGCGCCGGCCGCCGGCGGAACGGATCCGGAACCAGAACATCAGGCCCGCCGGACGATGCCGTTGGGCACGCGCACGCTCGGTCGTGCGGTGTCGGTGCTGGACTATGAAGACTTCGCGCTCGCGTTCACAGGCGTCGGGAAGGCGCAGGCGCGCGTGTTGCCGCTCTCCCGTGGACCGACGATCGTCGTCACGGTCGCTGGGCAGGATGGTGAGGCACTGACCGCATCCAATCCGGTCTGGCAGAATTTGTGGAACGCACTTAGAACCCACGGCGATCCGCATGTGAACCTCGAGCTGCTCTCGTACCAGGCGAGCACGTTCCGCCTCGGGCTCAAGGTCAAGCGCGATCCGGCGTACGAGCTGGAGCCGCTGCTGGCCGCGGTCGAAACGGCGCTACGCACTGCGTACGGATTCGACTCGCGCTCGCTCGGCCAGCCCGTGCTGCAGTCCGACGTGATCGCCGTTGTGCATTCGGTGCCCGGTGTGGCGGCCGTCGATCTCGACTTCCTGTACGGAGGCACGGCGCCAGCGACGCAAACCGTGCGGTCGCGGCAGGCGCGACTGCTCGCGTCGCAGATGCGCATCGTCGGTAGTGTCGCGCGCGCGGCTGAGATGCTCGTGTTGCACGACGGTCCACTCGACCGGATGGAGGAGATGACATGAGCCTCGACGCCGAACGGCTGTATGCACTGCTGCCCGCGGTCTATCGCATCCGCGACGAGGGGCAGGGAAGGCCGCTGCACGCGCTGGTGTCGCTGATCGCGCGAGAGCTCGAGGCGATCGAGGAGAACGTCGAGCAGCTCTACGACGATCAGTTCATCGAGACCTGCGATCCCTGGGTTGCGCCGTACATCGGTGATCTGATCGGCTACCGGCCGCTGCACGGTGTCGCACCCGCCGTTGCGTCGCCACGTGCGGAAGTCGCGAACACCATCGCCTACCGGCGCCGTAAGGGCACCGCGGCGATGCTGGAGCAACTGGCGCGCGACGTCACCAACTGGCCCGCGCGCGCCGTGGAGTTCTTCGAGCAGCTGGCGACGACGCAGTTCATGAATCATGTGCGACTGCACGCGCCGGCCACGGCCGACCTGCGGTCCACATCCCGCATGTTGCGACGCGGCGGCGCGTTCAACACCGTGGCGCACACCGCGGAAATGCGTCGGCCGGAGACGGGAGCGGGCCGCTATAACATCCCGAACATCGGCATCTTCCTCTGGCGGCTGGAGGCGTTTCCGCTCACGCACGTGCCGCTCACACCCGACGCGGGTGACGCGACCGGTCGCCGGTTCCGCTTCAATCCCCTCGGCGCCGATCAACCGCTCTTTCGCCAGCCGGTGATCGAGACGACGATTTCGCACATCGCCGAGCCGATGAACGTGCCGGAGCCCATCGACATACGACTGATGGCTCGTGCGATGAAGGAGCCCGCTTCGGATGTCGGCAACGTGTCGGACTATGGAACGGGCTCGAGTCTCGTCCTGGCGCGCGCCAACGCGGACCCCATGCACCCTCCCACGGCGATCGAGCGCGCGGACATCTGCGTTTGCGACCTGCGAGACACGGGAGCCGGATGGGCACACGAATCGCTGGCGGACACGGTCAACCAGAACAGGATCGCGGTTGATCCACGACTTGGGCGCGTGTTGCTTGGCGCCAACGTTGCTGGAGAAGTGCTCGGTACGTTCCACAGCGGGTTCTCGCGCGCGATTGGCGGCGGAGAGTACGAGCGACGCCCGGCCGGCGGGTCGCTGGCGTTTCAGCGCACGGCAAGCGGCAGCGAAGCGTTGCAGCCCAGTCTCGATGCCATCGCCGGTGGTGGCCGCCTGCTGATCGACGACAGTCGGACCTACACCGAGACGCCACAGTTCAAAGTCGACGGTGTGTCCGCAGCAGGCGCGCCGGGTATCGAGGTGGTGGTCGCGGCACGCAATGGCGCGCGTCCCCTCATCGCTTCGAACGGGCCGGTGCTGCTGCACATCGGAGCGCGCGGGAGGCTGATCCTCGACGGACTCGTGATCAGCGGGGGCGCGCTGCAGCTCGCCGCCGCCGCGGACAGCGAGCCCCGCGAGCTCGTGCTGCGCCACTGCACACTCGTACCGGGACTCACGCGTGATCCGCACGGAGACGCCGCATCGCCGGGCGCGATCAGTCTCTCCGTCGCGCATCCGTTCGCGACGGTGCGATTGGAAGCGTGCGTGGTGGGGGCGATGCAGGTCGACGTCGACGCGCAACTGCATCTGAGCGACACCATCGTCGACGCCGGTGCCGCGGAGGGGGTTGCCGTGGAGGGCATGGCCGCCGGTCCCGCCGCGGAGACCACCATCACCGACTGCACGGTGGTCGGCAAGGTTCACGTGCGACTCATGCGGCTCGTGTCGAACACGATCTTCTTCGCGCGGCTGGCGGCGGGCGACGCGTGGAAGGCCCCGGTGTGGACGGAGCGCAAGCAGGATGGGTGCGTGCGATTCAGCTTCGTGCCCCGCGGGTCGCTCGTGCCGAAGCGGTTCCGCTGCGTGCCCGACGACGAGCATCCCGCTGCGCTGCCGCACTTCACGTCGCTGCGCTTCGGCGATCCCGGATACGCGCAACTGCGTGTCGCGACCGCCCGGGCGATCCGCGAAGGCGCCGACGACGGCGGCGAGATGGGCGTGATGCATCCGCTGTATCAGCCCCAACGCGAAACGAACCTAAAGACCCGGCTCGATGAGTATCTGCGCTTCGGTTTGCGCGCTGGCATTTTTTACATCACGTAACATGACGCCGAGAGGGTATCGTGGGCGCTGACCTTTCCCGTATCCGCAACAATCCGCTGCTGGACTTCGCCGGTGTAGAGCTCAAGCAGGGCGGCGTCCTGCTCGACGCCGACTTCAATGAGCTCGTCGCCATCGTGGACCGCCGGCTTCGTGCTGCGGCAAGCGACACGCTCGGACGCAGCACGGTCTCGTCGACCACGCCGGACGCGTTCAAGATCGCCGTTGCGGCTGGCACGCTCACGATCGGCAAGGGTCGCCTGTACGTCGACGGATTGCTGGCGGAGAATCACGGCGCCCCTGGCGCCAATGCCGCGTCCACGGCGTTCGACGCACTGATGGCAGAGCCGACGTTCACGCGACCGATGCGGTACGACGCGCAGCCGTTTCTTCCCGAACCGCCCGCGTTGCCGCAAGCGGGTCGACATCTGGTGTATCTCGACGTCTGGCAACGGGAGGTGACGCACGCCGAGCGTCCCGATCTGGTGGAGCCTGCGATCGGTGTCGAGACCAGCTCGCGTTTGCAGACGGTGTGGCAGACGCGCGTGCTGCGCGCCGATGCGGGCCGTGCCGACTGCACGTCGCGCGACGACGCGCTGGACGGATGGACCGCCACGATCGCCAGTTCTGCCGCGCGGCTGACCACCGGCACCTTTGACGCGCCGCCGGAGTCCGATCCGTGCGAGCTGCCACCGAGCGGCGGCTATCGTGGGCTCGAGAACCAGACGTATCGCGTAGAGATCCACGATCCCGGCAGCGCCGGCGGCGGAGCCACGTTCAAGTTCTCGCGCGACAACGGAAGCGTGGTCACCCGCGCGGCGAGCATGATTTCGGCCGCCGAACTGCAGTTGCATTCGCTCGGCCGCGATGACGTGCTTCGTTTCAATACCGGCGACTGGGTGGAGATCATCGACGATCACCGGGAGCTCTCGCAGCGCGCGGGTGAGATGCGTCGCATCACGGTGAACGAATCCGCGCGGCATATCACGTTCACGCCCGGGCTGCCAGCTGACATGGTGCCGATGGTGTTCCCGGATACCGCGTCCCCGGCCGTGCGGAATCTGCGCGTTCGCCGCTGGGATCAGGCGCACAGGGTGTTGCAGGCAGGCGCCGGTGGCAACACGTCGGTGTTTCAGGATCTCGATGCAGCAGGCGGCAGAGGCATCATCAACGTGCCACCCGCCGGCACGACATTGCTGCTGGAGAATGGTGTCACCGTGCGCTTCAGTACCGATGCGAGCGCGGGTGGAGGCTTCCGCACGGGAGACTACTGGGTGTTTGCGGCGCGCACGGCGGATGCGTCGGTGGAACAGCTCACCGAGGCGCCGCCACGCGGCATTCATCACCACTACGCCCGGCTCGGCATCTGGGATGTCGATTCCGGCGCGGTGAGTGACTGCCGCACCCCGTGGCCACCCCGCGGCGAGGGAGGCGGACGCGATTGCAGCTGCACGCAGTGTGTGACTGTGGAGTCGCATACGAGCGGAAAGCTGACCATTCAGGCAGCGGTCGATCGGGTGCGCGATACCGGAGGAACGGTCTGTCTGGGTGCCGGAGCGTTTCCTCTGCGGGAGCCTATCGACTTGAGTGGCGCCCGTTCCGTCCGGATCCGCGGCCATGGCGCAGCGACACTGATCGTCGCGCCGGCGGGTGCCTTCACCCTCAACGGCGGCATCGCGTTGACGATCGAGGACTTGGCCGTACTTTCGGCAGGCGGTGCGCCGGCGATCGCGGTGCGCACCGTGCTTGGCGTGAGCCTGCAGCGACTGATCATCGCCGTGCTGGATCCGAAGGCGGGAAACGCCGCCATTGCACTTGGCGGCGCAGTGCTCGGCGCGACGATCCGCGACAACGCCATCGTTGCGCCCATCGCCGTGCAGACGATGGAGTCCGCGAGTGGAGTTGGAACCACGACACGCGACATTCCTCCGCAGCTGTTGCTGACCGCGGCGCTCCGCATTGAAGACAACGTGCTCTGGTGTGAGCAGCAGGGTGTGTCGCTCGCGGGCCGGGTCATGCACGCGATGTCCACGCGGATCACCGGTAATGAAATTTTGCGCAGTCGCACCGGGGCGATCACCGTGCTCGGTCTCGCGGCACCTGGCGCGTCGATGCACATCACGGGCAACAGCATCAACATCGCTGGTCCCGGCATCACGGCTGCGGTCGACGGTCTCCGCATCGAGGGAAACACGCTCGTCTCGCGTGTCGACCGCGCCAGTGCGAAAGTGAATGGTGCAGGCATCGCCCTGCGGGTCGGGCTCGATCCCAGCGGTATAGATCACTGCCACCTGCTCTCCAACCAGATCAGCGGGTTCACGGGCGCGGCCATCGCGGTCCAGGCACCTGTTCGAGCGCTGATCGTGAAGCAGAATATCATCGAGCGCTGCGGGACGGGCATTGTGCTGCAGGACGACGCGAAGTCCGAGGGCGTGTCCATCGAGAACAATCACCTCAGCGACATCGGCGGGTCGAATGGAGAAGCGGCAGGTGTCGTGCTCGGTATCGGCGTGGCGCGCGCCAACTCGGCGACCATTGCCGACAACGTGATTCGTAGGGTCGGTGTGACAACGGAGCGCGCCGCCCTGAGCGCTGGTGTGCTCACGGTGGGCGTCAATCGGCTGAGCGTGCGCGGCAACGATATCGGGGACATCGCGCCACCCGGCGATTTTGTCGGCATGGCAGCGGGCATCATGGTGCGCGCGCCCAACGCAGAAGTGAGCGTCACGCTCAATCACGTCGACCGGGACACGCTGCCGTCGTCGCAGCTCACACGATCGCAGTGGTTTGCCCTTGTCATGAACGAGGGGATCGACAAGCGATTGTCTTCGCGCGCCGGGATGATGTCGGTCGTGCCGATCGAGAAGGGACGGACGCTGGTCTTCGGGATGCGGCGGCCGTTTCTTATGACGGCGGCAACGGAGACCGAGGTGACGGGTGCGGCAGTCACTCGCGGCGCGAGCGCGTCGATCGTGGGCAATGTGCTGGCCGCGCGCGGCATGACGCCCGCCGTGGAGATCGAGCTATCGGGCGATTGCCTGTTCAACGACAATCGCTGTGAGCTACGTGTCAACCGCGCCGCCGCCGCCGTGAGCATTTCCGCGGGCGCGACCATTGTCAGCGCCAACCGCATCAAGGGTGGAGAGGTATCGCTTCAGCTGCGCGGCGACGTGAAGCGCATGACGGTGCTTGGCAACATCACGACCGCGGGTATCTCGCCGGGCCCGAACGCGCCGTTCGATGCGCTCAACGTACGCGGCTGACCACAACGACTCGGAGCGATATCATGCGCACGTTCATCACGGACAAGGAAATTGATCTGCCGTCGCTCGGCCGCCGACTCGCGGGAGGCGTGGAGCTGCGCGCGGGGGTGCTCGACAGGCTGGCAGCGCTCAATCCACATATCGACGTGCGTCGTATCGAGGCCGGTACGGTGCTGTTCATCCCCGATGACGCAGGCTTTGCCGACTCGGAGAGCGCTTCGGTGAGTGGGGAAGCCTTCGGTCGTCTACGCGAGGAGCTCCTCGAATCCATCGATGCCGCCTCCGCGCGCGCGCTGACTGCCCATGAGGCGCTGCTTGGGGAAGGGAAGGAAGTTGCCGGATTGCTCAAGTCGGCGGTGTTGAATCGTGCGGCCGAAGCCGATCCCGAGTTGAAGGCCCAGGTGGACGAGGCCGTGGCAACGTTCAAGAGTGATCAGCAACAGGCGAAGGAGGCGGCGCGCACCCTGTCCACGCTGCAGGAACAGGCCGTTGCCGAGCTGGGCTTGCTCGCACGACTGCTTGGCTGATCCCGTTGTATCGCTCCCACACTCACTGAGGTTCCGCAATGCAGACGCGGTTCGGTTTCACGCTCATGTCCGTCGTCGAGTTCGAAGCGTGGCTCGGTCAGCGCCCTGTGGCGCGCACCGTCCTCACGTTGCAGCAGCATCACACGTGGTCTCCGGCCTATGCGCAGTTCACCGGGGCCAACCACTTCGCCCTGCAGGCAGCGATGAAACAGCACCACGTGACGAACAACGGCTGGGGCGACATCGGGCAGCATTTCACGACCTTTCCCGACGGAACGATCATGACGGGACGGTCGCTCGAGCAGACGCCAGCGTGCATCAAGGGGCAAAACGCCAACGCCGTGTGCGTGGAGCACGTCGGCAACTTCGACGCCGGCCGCGACCTCATGAGCGTTGAGCATCGCACAAGCATCGTGGCCACCACGGCCGCGATCTGCCGCCGTTTCGCGATCCCGGTGAACGCGGACCGGATCGTGTATCACCACTGGTTCCATCTCGATACCGGGGCACGCACCAACGGCAGTGGCAACACCAAGACGTGCCCGGGGACGGCGTTCTTCGGCGGCAACACGGTCGAGAACGCGCAGCGCTCCTTCCTGCCGCTCATTCGCCGCTACCTCGGGGGCGTAGTGGCGGCGACGCCAGAGCCGCTGGCGGCCAGCCTGCGCTATGCCGCCGTGACGACCGATACGCTGAACGTGCGCCGTGGCCCCAGCGGCAACGCGTCCAAGGTGAACACGGTCATCCTGGGCAGCGTGCTGCGCGTGCACGACGAGCGGGACGGGTGGCTGCGGATTTCCGCGTCCCGAGATCACTGGGTCAGCGCTCGACTCGTGCGCTTCGTGCAACGGGCTACGGTGAACACGGCTACGCTCAACGTGCGCAGCGGGCCGGGCAGGGACTTCGGCAAGCTGGCAGCGCTGGCACGCAGCCAGGAGTTGTTCGTGCATGAGCGCACCGCGGGCTGGTGCCGCATCGGACTCGAATCGCGGTGGGTGTCGGAATCGTTACTCACCATGGCCTGACGACCAACGGCTCGTCTGCTGCCGTGGCCGCTTGCAGCGTGGGAAGTGCACGTGCAACATCGTCGGTGCCACGGATTCGATGCCGCACGTCGAGGCACGCAGGTAGTAACAGAACGACGACCGAAACGAACGGCGTCGCGTCGCGTCGCTCCGACCGTCCGTCGCCGCGACATATCTACATCGTCAGGGGACGCCGCCATGAGCACGCGCAATCAACGCACCCACCTGACGATGCTGATGTCGGGCCTCGTCACCCGGACGCCCAGCGAGCAGGCCGCGTTGAAGCGTCTCACCACGCTGCTCGATCGTACCGCGACGCCGACCGACATCGCGCAGCTCGTCTCGCGCCGCTTGCCGATCGAGGCGCTACTGCAGGGGAATGCGGCCCCACCACTGATCCCGCCGCCGCAATCCACCGCGGAGTTCCGCGTATTCCGACGCGAGTCACCGGCAACGGCGGCGGCGGTCGGTGCAACGGTGCCGGCGTGGGCACGTGGCGCCGCCATTGCTGAGACGGTCGGACCGTTGCTGGGTGAGGAGGGGCGAGAGTTCTACTACGATTTCTATCGCATCGTGAGACTCATTCCGGTGTACTTCGCCGGCGATGCGCGACCGGCGTTCCTGTTCCGGTTGCGCGAGCGTGCGCTGACGATCACCGACCGGCTCGACCTGCGACAGGTGGCCGGCTTGCTCGACCAGCGGCGCTACACGCTCGAGGCAGGCAGCGTCTGGATCCGCGCGAACCTGCTCGCACCCACGGCACCGGGCGACGGATACATCGGCTTGAAAGTTCGCGGCGGACGGCTGACGGTCACGCCGAACGTGAGTGTACAGAACGACCGGCTGACGATTCCCGCCGGCGGACAGTGCGGCATCCGTCTCGAACTCGCCAACCCGGCCGTGCCACCGTTCGGTGGTGGTGCGACCGCGCGCGATGTCGTGGACACGGTGCTCGACATGCCGGACACGCTCGATCTCACGCTCAAGCCGGTGGCGTCCACGGTGAATGCGTTCGGCGCTTCGAGCTGGAATGTTTACGGACAGGCCGTTCGCTTCACTCGACAGGCTGCGCCCGTGACGTTCGAACCGGCGCTGAATGCGATTCTCCTTCCGTGCACGGTCGACACCGACCGCGTGACGATCGCTGCCGTGCAGTCGGCCGTGGCGACGCCGCAGGGTGAAGCGATGGTGTCGCGCGCGGGCTGGTCGATTCCGGTGGCGACGATCGACATCGCGCAGCCCAGTGAGGCCGACGGTGTGGGCGGGTTGGCGATTCGTGTGAAGCCCGGTATCACGATCGGCTGGCGCGGACTGCGAGACGGTCCGCTGGCACTGCGCAGCCCGTGGTTGGCCGCCGCGCCCGGTCTGATCCTGCTGGTCGATGGCGATGCCCAGGCTCCGCGCGCGACACAGCGCCTACGCCTCTGGCAGGAGTCCACGCCGCCGGGCCGCTCGACGATCGACCTTCGCTTCAGACGAGCGGGCCAGTTCGTCTACATCGTCTCGAGTCTGGGCAGCGAGACGATCTTCGCCAAGGCCGACACCGACGCGCGACTCGACCGTCCGGTGGACGTGCAAGCCACGCCCTTCGCCATCCGGACGCTGCGATCGCAGTTCACGATCTCGTGGACCGACACGCGCGCGCTCGTGAGTCTTCTCGACGAGGATGTCCTCGCCGACGCGCTCACGAAGGACGCAGACTGGCTCGTGGACAAGGGCGCACCAGCGGCGTTGGCCATCCGCAACGCGCTCTTCACCGTCACGCCGGTCGCGAGCCTGCTGCTGTTCGCGACGCTCCGTGACGAAGAGATGATCGATCGCGGCCTGCTGCTGCTCGGCTTCGGCGTGTACGCGTTGCTGCCGACGCTGCCCGATCCGTATGCGGCCAACGTACGGCGGATGCGTCCGCTCCGCGCAGGGAAACCGACGCAGTTGCTGGTAGCCACGGTGACGTTCGTGAAGGCCCAGGACGACGCGCAGCCGGACACGATTACCACGGCGTTCGCCTTTGCCCCGCTCGGCGCGCAGGCCGAAAGCGTGATGGCATGGACGCAGGCCGCCGACGTCGACGAACGACCGAATCAGCGCATTCCGGATCCGGACACCTTTACCGGTGGCGGGGAGCCGCTCGTCGCAGGGATGGTGAATCGTCGGCCGCTGGTGGCGCCGGTGTGGGACGCACTGTTCTCGCGTTTCGGCGATGAGCAGTTCGCGCTCCTCGATGTGTCGAGCAATGCCGACCAGATGGGTGTCAGCTTCGCGTTCTTCGAGCCGACGCGTCGTGGTGACGCGCGCAGCACCCCCTTCGACGACGTGTACGGTGACGGGCCGGCAGCACCGGCAATGCCTCTGGAGGTGCGCGACCTCGACCTCTCGTCACAGGGTCGGTTCGTGCGTGCCTTCACGGTGCCGCAGGTGAGCTGGGAGCCGATGATGAACCTGACCGCGCCAGCAATCGCCGGTGATCCCCCAGCCGGGCCGCTGTACTCGCTCACCGATGGCGGTCCGACGCGCATCGTCACCAATGACACCACCGTCGTGCCGATCGCGCCAATCCCGATCAGCGAACACATCGTCGCCGATTTCACAACGCGTCCGTTGGGAAAGACCGCCGCGTTGTTCACGCTGCCTCACGGCATGCGGGCGTACGCCGAGTTCACCCGCACCAATCCGATCTTCCCGCAACTCGACGGAGCCTCCGTCTCGTCGAACCGTCCGGAATTCGAGGATGGGGCGATGATCGGTGGCATCCAGCTGCGCACCGATGCGCCACCGCAGATCGGTGAGGGCGCGCTGTTCCGCGGCTGCACCGTGCAGACGGAGAACCTGTACCTCGACAACGGCGCGGCGACGCTGACGGGCACCCTTGGTGCCAGTGTCGGAACGATCTTCAACAACGAGTTTTTCCTCGACGGGGCGACGCGGGTGCGCAACCGCGGCGTGCCGGTCACGCGCATCGACTTCTCAGGGTACGGCGCGAGCCTGTTCAGTCATTGGGAGTCGCCGCGCGCCGCCATCGCCTCGACCAGCCAAGCGCGCTTCGACGTGTTCGTGGGCCGCACGGCACACGAGGTGATCCAGGTGCGGACGCTGCTCTATCCCTGGGGCATCCGGGTGGTGCGCACCATCACGATGTTTCGCGCGTCGAGCGGCTACACCTATCGCTACGACAGCGGCTGGCAGCCCGAGTCCGACGGCATCTTCGACTTCGACTACAAGGTCCGCCAGAGGACCAATCCCGCGGTGGAGGTGACGCGGAACAGTCCGTACGAGTTCCATCCCGGTGTCGTGCGCGGCGTGTTCGACATCCGCAACATCGTCGACACCGATGATGTGAAGCCCTTCGAGACGGTGCTCAACAAGCAGAACGGCGACAGGTACATCGATCAGGACAACTTCGAGGCAACGGTCGACGGCAGCACACCGGCCGCGGAACGTTCGCCCGGCGTGAAGTTGCAGGCCGTCTACTTCGACGGCGACTTCGAGATCGATGGGGTGGTGGCCGGCGCCACGAACGGGCGCGTGCCGTCGAAACGCATCCTCGGCTTCGTGCAGCTCAGCCCGCGCGGCGAGCCGCTGACGCCCGCGGCCTTCCGCGACCTGTTGCGCGAGCAGCTTGGCTCGATCGGCGGCGCGGTGGCGTGCGAACTGGACATCGCTGGCAGCGGTCAGCACCTGCGTGTGAGCCGCATCGACGTCAGCCCCTCGGTGATGGTCGACGGCGTCACGCCAAATTTCGTGGTCGCGGCACGCGGTGCGGTGATCCTGCCGACCGGCGGCGCGTGGAGCATGGTGGCGCACTCGCAGGCGACTGGTGAAGTGACACCACTGGATGCATCAGTGACCGTCCCGCTGATCCGCCGTGGAAAGCTCACCAATCCGTCGCGGCACATCACCGACGCCAATCCGGTCAACGACACCTTTCGCCTGGCGAATCCGATCGAGCTGGTACGCGCACCGGGTCCCATGTCGCGCCACTACGGCATCTTGCAGTCCACGGGCACGCAGAAGGTGCTGTTCCGTCAGCCGAATTTCAGGGAGGGCGTGCAGGAGCTCCGCAGTGTACCGCCGGATTTCTCCGACGCGTATCGCCTGATCAACACGAAGGGGATTTTCCCGAACGTGCAGGACGCCGTGCCACTCGCGCTTGGCGGCTTCGTCACCCGGATCATCCCGGAAGGGTACAAGCTGCTCGACGCGCTGGACCCGGAGAAGGTGTTCACGCAGGCGCTACCGAAGGGGCCACTGCGCCTGATCAACGAGTCGTATCTGAAGATCTACATCGAGTATGCGAAGGACCCGAATCCGCAGAGCAGCACCCCACTGGGTGGCGCCGGTGAGCTTTCCTTCGGCATCGACTCGGCGGCAGCGGAAGGACAACGCTGGCTCTCGAACGTGGGCAGGATGGCGATGGTGGTGGACCTCGGCCCGATCGATCGACTGGTCGCGATCAGCGGTTCGTTCGACGCGAAGCATGGCAGCGAGCCGGGATTCCGCTCGCCGGAGCTGACGTTCGCGGAGGAACTGCAGCCGGTGGTCGACATCCTCACTGTCCTCGCCAAGTTGCAGGGTGGTGACTACGGCGCGGCGATGGCGAAAGGGCTCGATGTCGCGATGAGCAACTCCGCCGACAGCTGGAATTATTCACTGCATGCGCGGAAGGAGTTTCCCGTGGTGCAGTTTCCGCCGGGCGAAGCGTACAACGCGCCGACAGCGCCGCTCAAGCTGAAGGCGCGGATGGCGCTGGGCGCGTACTTCAACGAGTCGCTCACACCGAGCAGCGACCCGAAGAACCTGCTGCCGACGGCGGGCGCATACATCGAGTTCGGCGGCAGCCTGAGCGTCATGTGCGTGAGTGTCGCCGCCGCCACGGTGTACGCGGTAGGCACGGTGGACCTGCGCATTTCCGGCGACACGAAGGCGGGACCGGGCCTGTCCATGAAGTTCGGGTTCGGCTGCGAGATCATCGTGGGACTGCCGGTGATCGGCAACGTCTCGCTGACCTACATGGTCGGTGTCGAAGTCTCGATCGACCTGATCGAGGTCCGTGTTTCGGCATTCCTGTTGTTCAGAGGTCATGCCGAGGTCGCGATGGGGCTCGTCGGCATCACGATCATGATCGAGGCGAAGGGCACCTACCAACGGGACACCGCATCGGAGCAAACGATCATGATCGCGCAGTGCACCTTCGCCGTTGATATCAGCATCGTCTGGGTCATCAACCTGCATTTCTCAAAGAGCTGGTCCGAGCAGAGGCAGATCGCATGACACTCATCGAACCGCGCATGGCGCTGCTGACCTTCCCGCAGCGGTACGACGGCACCCGGCTGCATGTCCGGCTTCTGCTCGTCCCGCGTCTCACTGCAGGCTGGACCGGCAATCCGCTCGAACCGCTGATCTCGTCGTTTCCGAATCCCGGTGACACCACCCCGGCGTTGGCGGACGCCGACCTGCAGTTCGAGGCGCGGTTCGTGGAGGGGTTGGCCATGGTCCCCATCCATTCGGCGGCGGCGGTGGTATCACCGCTGCCCGAAGCGAGTGGCGTGGTGGACACGGCCCGTGCGCTGTTCGAGTCGCTGGTGGCGCCGCTGCCGGGACGGTTCAAGCTGTCGCCCGCCATGCCGCGCTTGGCGGCGCCGGTGTCGGACGGCTTCGAGATCAGCAAGTGGTTGCCGCGCTCGTACCGCAGCGCGTTCGTCTTCACGGGACCGAGCGCGCGCGGCGCCTTGACCGACGACAGTTATCACTGCGCGATGCGCGCGAAGACGAAACCCAATCCGTTGTTCGTGTCGTCGCCGGACACCGTGAGCTGGGGCGAGGTGATCGCCTTCGCGATGCGCCAGCCGCGACTTGCCATGCGCCTCGGCCTGGTGCGGGAAGCGTCCTTTGAGGTGAGCGACGCGCTGGTGACCACCGGCGGCTTCGTATACGCGACGCTGGCGGCCGGCAGTGCCTATGCCGCGCAGGTCGACGAACAGTTCTCGTTCATCTCCCACTATGCCGCACGGATCCCCGCGATGGTGCCCGGCGTGCCGCGCCAGCTCTTTGCGGCGGTGCAGTTCCCGGTGTTGTTCGACGATCCGGCGGTGCCGGGCCCGCCGCCGTTGGCCGGCAACTTCGATCGCGTGTTCGTGGAGGCCGCCGACTACGACGACGGGTTCGCCAAGATCGTGCACGGCATGCAGCCGGTGAGCGTGAACCTGCTGGCCGAGGATGCCGATGGTGTGCCACCGGTGCACGACGTCGGCATCAGGGTCGCATGGGACGACGAACAGATTCTGACGTGGCAGAATCGGCAGGTGCTGCCAGACCCCGAGATCAAGCCGCAGCGCCTCGACGCACCGATGGGTGTCTTCGGCTATCGCATCGATGCACGCGGCAGCGACGCCGAGCGGTGGCGCTCATTGGTGCGCGTGCGACCGCGTGCCGCGCTGATGCTCGACGACACGCGCATCGACGCGCCGGAAGACAGTGCCCCCGGACTCGAGCTTGGTGTCGAGGTGCACCCCATGCAGATCGACGGCAATCAGGCGAGCGGGCGCTGGTGGCTGCCGGCCTACATGTCGCAGTGGATCGGACAGTCGCTCGTGCTGCCGGATCTGGATGCGGCGGCGCTGTATCACACCGAGGTGGCCGGCGCACCGCTGGCAAAGCAGTACGAGGCCGTCGGCCTCGAGCGCATCCCGCTGCGATACGGCTCGTCGTACCAGCTACGGGTGCGCCTGATGGATCTCACGGGCGGCGGACCCGGGGAAGGTGACGTCGCGATCCACGAAGCTCCGGCACCGATCGCGACGGTGCCATTTCGACGGCATGTCGTGCCAGAGCCGGTGCGTCTCGAAGACCTTCCGGCGTTCATGCGAGCAGACGCCGCGGAGGATGATCCCGTCGTGCCGATGTTCATGGGTGACACGCTGCGCATTACTCGGCCTCGACTCGGCTATCCAAGCGTCGTGTTCACAGGGAAATACGCCGATCCCATCCCACTGCTCCAGGCAGCGTCGGATCGCTCGGTGGCGCCCGATGCGGCCAGCGCGGACCGCGAGGCGTTCGGCATTGCGGATCCCGATGTGCAGCGGCTCGCCATCGATGTCGAGGTGCGCGCCCTGAAGATGGACAACAAGCTGTCGCTGAGCGGCCGCGACGCGTGGGCGCTCTTGTACAGTACCACGCGCACCCTACCCGATGATGTGGACGCGACTCGAGAAATCGCGCTCCGCTTCCGCGATGCGAATGTCCTCCGCTTCGGTGATGTCACCGATCTTGGCGACTTCGGACTCACCGCGGCCGAGATCGACGCGATCGCCGACGAGCTCCCGTTGCCGACCGCGCGCGACGTGCGCATCACCATCCGCGCTGCCGCCGACGAGGACCCTGCGTATTGGGCGGCGGGCGCCAATCTGGGTAAGCCGGTACAGGTCATCGTTCGACGCGTTTCGCGCAACGAGCGTGGGTTGATCGCGAATGACAGCGATGCGCGAAAGATCCGCGCGCTGTGGCTGCGCCCGGACGCGGAGGCGACCCCGCCCGCGATCAGCGCTCTGGCACCACTGCTGTTCCAGCGACGGCCGCTCAACGAAACGCCCAACGTGCTGGCACGATTGGCCGACCAGCTCGAGCTGGATGTGAAGGGAATGACGCTGGTCGGCAAGCCAGGCGAGCGTGTGGCCTTCGCGTGCTCGCGACGCATCCGTCACACGCTCGCCCCCGACACATCGTCACTCACGCTGGGGGCGAGGGAGGACTTGGTGAACCACTGGGTGGTGGGTGTGACGCTTCGCCTCGATCGCGACTGGACGTGGGAGGGGCTGCGGCACATCGGGCTCCACATCTTCCGCGAAGGCAGCGGTACGCTCGGCGCGCGGCAGCAGGTTGGCGAGTGGGAGATCATCCAGACGGCATCGTTGCAGGCGCTGCATGGCGCGGAGCGCACGTACACGCGTCTCATTTTCCTCGATGCCGTCGATGCGCAGGTCGGCCCGGCTGGTACCCAGTTCCCCGACACGATCGACGCGACGTACACGGTAGCGCCTCGATTCAGGACGCCACCCGAGGATGGCGCCGACGATCCGGAGCCCGTATCGCTGCACCTGCCGGTGACCACACCGCCGGTGCAGGTCCCGAAGTTGGTCGCGGCCGGTCTCGCGTTGTCGAAGTACGAGCGCAACGCGGAATACTCGAGCAGCGAACCGCGTCGACGCGCACTGTGGCTTGAATTCGACCGTCCTCCGGCCGACCCGAACGACACGTACTTCATTCGCATTCTGGCGTACGCCGCCGACCCCCTGCTCTCCGACCATCGCATCGAGACGGTGCCCGCGCCTGAGGAGCCGCCGCTCAACATCGCCGCCGAGATGGTGCGGTCGATCACGCCAGGGCAGAGTGACGACAATGCGGGACTCGGGGCCATGATCCCGCTCACACCCGGCAACTCGCCGGTCCACTTCCTGGTGCCGATCCCGCCGGGCATGACGCCCGACGGCGCCGAAATGTTCGGGCTGTTCACCTGCGAACTCCGCGTCGGGCACATCGGCATCTGGTCCACGGCACAGGGGCGCTACGGCCGTCCGTTGCGCAGCACGGGCATGCAGTATCCGGCGCCCACGCTGTTTTGCACCACCACGCGCACGAAGGAGCGGGTGGTGGTGGAGGCTCCGTATGCGCAGGCCGTGCTGGGTGGCAAGAACATCACGGCCAATCCGCCGCGGACGCAGATCTGGGCGCTGCTCTACGCGCAGGTCCGACAGGCGGACGACAAGGACACGCGCAACGTGCTGCTGGATGACCGCGCGCTCGTGGTGCGGCCGCGGGCGCGAGAGGGGCGTTTCGTCAATGCGATGACCGTGCTTCCCGGCAGCTTCGAGAATTTGGACGCGCCGGCGCGTGCGGTGACGTCGTGGACATCGGCGGAGATCCGCATCATGCTGGCGTCGATGGGATTGCCCGACGACTCGTCGCTGTCGGTACTGTGCGTGGAGATGATGCCGACGATGGCAGCGCTGGTGAATCGCGCGCAAACCGGCACCACGTTCGCTGGTGCCAACATGGCGGCGCTCGCGTTCGCGGAACGCGCCGGCGTCGGTGCGCCCGCGGCATCGGCTGCCGTGGCCGTGGCCAGTGGGCCACGCCCGCTCAGCGATGCGCTTGGCCATTTCCGGATCCTGCGCACCTCTCCGCTGGCGTCGATTCCGGACACCTGTTGCACCGACTGCTGATGCGGCGCTCTGCCGCCGCCGCCCGAACGGCACGACAGCGAGCAGCAGGATCAGGGATGATATCTTGCCGCGGCGGCGCCCTACGACTCCTTCGGCGCCGACTGTCCGGCGAAATGCGTGGCCGCGCAGTCCTCACAGATGCCATGCGTGACGTTCACGCGATGCGTGGTGAGGTAGGTCTCGATGCGCTGCCAGTAGCCATCATCGTTGCGGACGTTCTTGCACCACGAGCACAGCGGCAGCATAGACGACAGCTGGTAGACGTTGTCGATGGCCACGCGCAGCTCGCGATTGCTTTGCTCCAGAAAAGCCGCCAGCACGCTGACGAACAGCGCCACCATGAAGAGGCTGACTTCAACGTCGCCCATGAGTTGAATGAGCGGTCCCAGACCATCACCGGGGCGCGCGGCTGCCCGCGTTGCCAGCGCGAGTCGAAGCGCCAGGAACAGGCCGTGGCACACGAAGACGAACGCCGGGATCTGCATGACCGACGTCTGCGAGCCGACGGGACGCGACAGCACCCACGCCGCGCGAAACGCGAGCGCTCCCCAGAGAATCGCATTGCCGACCGATCGCCAGTCTGAGAACTCCGGCGCGACCGTGAAGCCGAACAGGAAGAGCACATGCAACACCAGAATGACGATTGCCGCGCGGGTCGATGTGGGGCGCTCCGTCGTGCGCTGCGCCGCGAAAATGAGCACCAACTGGCCCACGGTGACCATGAGCGTGGGGATCATGCGGACCACCACGTCGGGGTAGGTCGCGCGTAGCAGGAACAACAGATCGGCGGCTGTGAGCGTCCAGGCCGCCACGATCCAATACCGGAGCGACCCGCCGCGCGCTCCGAGTCGCCAATAGCGACTCATGACACCGGCCAGAATGGCGCCGATGGTGAGGTTGACGGTGTACACAATGACGGCGTCGTTCATGCGGCGGGACCGATGGTGCTTCAGTGGACGGAAGCCAGGCGGCGGGGAGAACTGGAGTATACCCTGCGGCCTCTGACAGAGAACGGTCGGCGGAAAGGCGTAGATTCTGCCAACCGCGATGGCGCCGATCGTTGACGCACTTGCCCGCCGCGCATTTCCCTCGTTGCCGAACCGAATGACCGGATGGATCGTTGCCGCCCTTTTGGGGATCGCCTGCCTCGTACTGATCGTCCGGGTGCTCACAGATCGGGCCCGCCGTAAGCACCGCGGGCTTTTCGGCCCGTGGCCGATCACGCGGATCCGTCTGCACGAACTCGACCCGGTGTTCACGCCCGGGCCGTTCGGGCCCACGGTGGCCACCGAGGTGGCGTTCATCGGCCGTGGCCCGATTA
>JBBQXC010000053.1:0-26171 GCA_038210005.1 Gemmatimonadales bacterium | reverse complement strand
GAGATAACCTCCGAGGCGGACGCTGATCCGATGTTGGGCGCGTTCCTCGCCTTCGTGGACCAGCAGATGTCCGCCGACCCGGCACGGTTCTCGGCCATGGACCGCGCGCAGGCTGCGCTTATCGAGTCGCTCGTCGAAGGGGTCGATGCCGACGAAGACACGGAGTTCCCGGCCGACTTCCGCCTGCCGTAGCGTGCGGCGTCACGGCTGGACGTTGCTGCGTTGGGATGCGTTCGCGACCACGTGGGACGCCCTCGTCGCTGACGTCACGAAGCAAAGAGCGCAGGATCCGGAGGGATACAGAGCCCATCCGAGCACCAAGTTCCTCAAGCGTCTTTCTGACGTTGTGTTGAACGAGATTCCCAGTAGCCCCGGTCACGAGCGCTATCAGCTTGGAACGAAGCTGGGCAACGACGCGAAGTTCTGGCGACGCGCGAAGTTCAACCGGCGTTTTCGGCTCTTCTTTCGTTATCGGAGCGACGGGAAGGTCATCGTGTACGCTTGGGCTAGCGACGAGGAGACGCTTCGTCAGACGGGAGGAAAGAGCGATCCCTACACGGTATTTCGCGCTATGCTCGAGCGCGGCAAACCGCCGTCGTCGTGGCAGGAGTTGCTCGAGGCGTGTGCCGTGTGGCCGTCCGACTCGGCGGACGATTCGATCACGTGACGGTACATCGCTGAGCGGGTGGACTACATCGCGTTCGCCGTCGCGCCTAAGGCCTGCGGCGTTCTATCTCACTCACGATGGTGGAGAGCGTAACGTCCGCCACCACCGGCTGATGCTCCGACGGATACCCCGACAGCACCCGCGCTCGCCGCACCGTGATCTCCGGCGACACCAGAATATGATCGATCCGCACCCGATGACGGCCGGCGAACATGGTGTGCCCGAAGCCCCATCCCGCCTCGCTGAAGGCGTTGCGCAGCGAGCCCCAGTCTCGGCGCAGGGTCTGCGATTCCACAGGCAGATTGAAGTCACCGGCCACGATGAGCGGGCCTCGTTGCTGTTGGCCCAGCCAGAACGCGACTGCCCGCGAGGCGTCCGACCGAACCACGACGCTCTGCTCGAGCAGCTGGCCACTCCCATGTCGAGCAGCCCCCAGAGCATCACGCGGCGACGGCAAATGCACGGTGCCGAACCGAATGGGAGCCCCCTGCCACGCCACGCGGAACGTGAGCGCACGCCCGCTATTGCTCGGTACGGGAAAGCGAGTGGGCGATTCGATCGGAAGGCGCGACGCCACACAGAACTCCGAATCGAGATGCACCCGGTATTTCGGCTCGGCGACCTGTGACACGGCCTGCATGGACGCCCCCACCTCGCGCGCGCAGTCCTGCATCACGATCACATCAGCGTCCCACGCCAGCATGTCGGTGCCGATGCGCGACGCCAGCGCGACGGATCGGTCGGTATTGTAGGTCACGACCCGCAACGTCTTCCCGTCCCCTGCCCCATTCCGCAGTGCGCTTGGCACCGGCACCTCGAATCCGCTCACGGAGAGCAGGGTGACCACCGCGCCCACGAGGGACGTGAGCACCAAGCCCCGTGATTTCAGGAACGCCAGCGGGACCAACAGCAGCCACGGAAACACCAGCAGCCACCGTGGGCCGAACAGCAGCAGCATGCCGAGCGCGTTGCTGTCACCAGTCGTGGCCACGGCCACGGCCACCAATGCCATGGCCAACGCGTAGCCGACCACCGCGACCGTGACGACGGTGCCCGTTGTACCGCTTCTCATTCTCTGTCTCGCTCCTTAAATCCCAAGGGTACGGTCCCCCACATCCCGACAGCGATGACTGCATCCTCCTTTCCCGACCTCACCCGCGCTCCCCTCACGATGTTCTCGGAGGAGGAGGAACTGTTCCGCGCGGCCGTGGCCGACCTGGCCGAGTCGGAGGTGCGGCCTCGTGTTCGTGCGATGGAGGACGCTGGAAAGATCGACCCCGCATTGACCGCGAAGTTCGTGGAACTCGGTCTGATGGGCATCGAACTGCCGGAGGAGTTTGGCGGTGCGGGCGGGTCGTTGATGATGGTCGCGATCGCCGTGGAGGAGCTCAGCAAGGTAGACGCGTCGGCGGCGATTCAGGTGGACGTGCAGAACACGCTCGTGAATTACCCGCTGTACCGGTACGGCAACGCCGAGCAGCGCGCGCGAATTCTGCCGCGCATGACGGCAGGTACGATCGGCGCGTATGCGCTATCGGAGCCGGGCTCGGGATCGGACGCGTTTGGACTGGCCACGCGGGCCGAGAAGGCGGAAGGCGGCTGGACGTTGACCGGGTCGAAGGCGTGGATCACGAATGGTGGTGAGGCCGACGTATTCGTGGTGTTCGCCAACACGCGTCCTGATATGGGCTACAAGGGCATCACGGCGTTCATCGTGGAGCGCGGCGCGGCCGGTTTTTCGGTGGGCAAGAAGGAACACAAGCTTGGCATCTGTGCCTCGAGCACCACGTCGCTGCACTTCGAGAATACGTTCGTGAGTGATGCGAATGTGCTGGGCGACGTGGGCACCGGCTACAAGATCGCCATCGAGACGCTGAACGAAGGCCGCATTGGCATTGGTGCGCAGATGATCGGCGTGGCGCAGGGCGCACTGTCGGCCGCGGTGGCGCACTTGAAAGAGCGCAAGCAGTTCGGCAAGGCACTCGCTGAATTTCAGGGCATTCAGTTCCAGGTGGCGCAGGCGGCCACCGAACTCGAAGCGGCGCGTTTGATGGTGTACAACGCGGCGCGCCTGAAAGACGCGGGTCAGGACATCGCGCGTGAAGGGGCGATGGCGAAGTTGTACTCGTCGCAGATGGCCGAGCGCGTGACGTCGCTGTGCGTGGAGCTGTTCGGCGGATACGGGTATACGCGCGAGTATCCGGTGGAGAAGTTTTATCGTGATGCGAAGATCGGCACGATTTACGAGGGGACGAGCAATATGCAGTTGCAGACGATAGCGAAGGCGGTGCTACGGTAAGGGCGAAGTAGGGGGTAGGGAGTAGGGGGTAGGGAGAAGTGGGGCGACAGCTTTGGTGGCTGGTGCTGGCGGGTAGCATCGGGCTCATTCTGCTGGCTACGCTGGCGCCGTTGGGGGCTACGCAGGGGGTGAATCTGCCGCCTCGGTGGTGCTTGGCGTGTGGTGGGCTGTGGGTGACGGATGGCATCAGCAACGTGGTGTTGTTTGCGCCGTTTGGGGTGGCGTTGGCGCTGTTGCGGGTGCGGTGGTGGGGGGTGCTGCTGTGGTCGGCGGGGTTTTCGTTTGGCGTGGAGTACTTGCAGTCGATTGGACTGCCGCCGTCGCGGTCGGCGGCTTGGGCGGATGTGGTGGCGAATGGGTTGGGCGGATTGGTAGGGGTGTGGCTGCTGGCGCTGCGCGGGTGGCTGTTCCCCGCGTCGTGGCGCGTGGCGGTGCGACTGTGTTGGGGGTGGGCGACGGGCGTGGTGATGCTGTTCGCGCTGACGAGTGCGGCGTTGGGGCCGCGGTCGAGGAAACTTGAGCGGCCAGGGAATGCTGGCGCGGCGGCGTTGCGGTATTCCCGGAGTCCGTATCCGCACGTTCCGGGGCAGGCGTGGTACGGTGGCCTCACCGATAGCGTAGCGGTGAACGGGTACACCACGACGCATCGCGGCACGGGGCCGGTGATCATGCAGGTATCGCGCGAGCCGGCGATGGTGGCCATGCGGGCTGTGCTTCGCGGACGCGAGACCGAGACGTACGTGGTGCCGATCGCGTTCCTGCACGTGGCCGGCGATTCGTCGGCGGTGGCCACGGTGGGTGAGGAAGATCTGGCGGCCACGCTGATCGTGACGCGTCGGGCGTGGGACTGGGGGTTGGCCATGCCCATGCTGCGATTGGACAGCGTGTTCGCCGGTCGGTCGGTGAGCGACCCGCGACCAGTGGTGCTACAGGCGTGGAGCGCGCCGGACACGCTGCGACTGTCGGCGCGGTCGGCGGCGTTCACCGGTTCGCGGGCGATGGCGCTGACGCCGGTGATCGGGTGGGCGCTGATCCAGACCGTGTTCTCGGTTGGTGGAGATTTCGAGCTATTAGCGCATTTCTGCTGGATTGCTGCGCTGATGGTGCCGATTGGATGGTGGGGAATTCAGGCCGCAGCGCGGAGTTGGCGCGTGCTGGGGATCGCGCTGCTGTGGCTCTGGGTGGGTGCCACGGCCATGCCGCGGATGTTCGGGGTGGCGCCGGTGGGTGGGCGGGATTGGCTGCTGATGCTTGGCCTGCTCGCGGCCGGCGCGGTGGCGGCGGTGGCATTCACTCACGACACGCGCAGTTGACACTTCTGTCTACTATTTGGTACACTATTCAGTAACCAGAGGGGTGACATGGCGACGACTCGCATTTTTGATACTGACCACGTCCTGCTCCAGGAATTGGCGGCGCAAACGGGGAAGCATCAGCAAGAGATCATTCACGCGGCGCTCCAGGCCTTCCATCGCGAGCGCATGCTGGATGAGATCAATGCCGCGTTTGCGCAGCTGAAGCGCGACGACAAAGCATGGCGTGAGTCGCAGGCGGAGCGGACGGCGTGGGACGGCACGGCCGAGGACGGTTTCACCGCGGATGGCGTCAGCAGTGAGTAGCAGTGCAGAGACGGCGGCCATCATGCCATCGCGCGGCGACGTGTGGATGGTCGACCTCAGTCCGACCCGCGGTCGAGAGCAAGCAGGCATGCGTCCCGCGCTCGTGTTGTCGGTCGACAAGTTCAATCACGGGCCGGCCGATTTGGTCATTGTGGTGCCGATCACGAAGACGCATCGCGGAATTCCGACCCACATTTTGGTGCCGGCGGGCGAGGCTGGGCTGTCGTTCGACAGCTACATCAAATGCGAAGACCTTCGTTCCATCTCGAAGGATCGCTTGGTGCGGCGCATGGGCGACGTCACGTATCCGCGCATCGAAAGCGTGCAAAAGTACGTCCGAGTGCTTTTAGGACTGTAAGCCACCGCCGACCGTCCCGCTCGGGAGTATTATTCAGACATGCTCGGATCCATCGTCAGCGTCCTCGATTTGCTCCTTGGCGTGCTGCGCCCCGCGGTCTTCGTGGCCGGCGCCCTCGCCGCCGTGGCCGCCGTGGTGTCGTACAGCGTTCGCACCCGCAAGATCTCGCCCTTCTCCCCCTTCGCGCGCTTTACCCGCGACCGGGTCGACCCTTGGCTGATCGCCCCCATGGAGCGCCGGATCATGCGCGCCGGCGGCACCCCGTACGCCGCACCCTGGTGGGCTCTCGCCGCCGTCGTGGTCGGTGGCCTCATCCTGCTGTCGGCGGTGGGCTTCCTGCGCGACCAACTCATGATGCTGGCCTACATGAGCACCACCGGTGCGTCGTTGGCCGCCCTGCTGGTGCGCTGGACCTTCAGCATCCTGAAGCTGGCCCTCTTCGCCCGCGTGATCTCGAGCTGGGTGGGCGGCAGCGCGTACTCCAAGTGGTGGCGCTGGTCGTACGTGCTCACCGAATGGTTCCTGGCGCCGATGCGTCAGGTGATTCCCACCATCGGCATGATCGACATCACGGTGCTGATCGCGTACTTCGGACTGGGGATCTTGGAGAGCGTCGTGACGAGTGCACTGTTACGCTGAGGCCACGGTGGCAACCGTGTGACTTCCGGCGGGAAGCTGTTTGGTGAGGAACGTGTGTGGGCTAGCGGAAGTGGTGCTTCGAGGCCGGCAGCGGTGGTGGCCGACCTCGCTGCAGCATTCGGAGCGGTGATTCCGGTGGCGGCCCACCCGTTCCTGACCTCACGACTTCCGGTCGGGAATCACACGTTCGTCACAGCGGCCGCTTACTCGTTCCCCACGACATGGCTTCCCCCCGGGAAACACACGATCGCTTCAGCGTCCCCTGCCAGTGCGGCACGCTGATCCACAGCAGCGACGAGCACCACGGCCGCACGATCAAGTGCCGCTGTGGCCGCGCGGTGAAGATTCAGCGGCCGAAGGAGCCCGCGCTGAAGGAATCGTTCGTGAGTGGGCGGTCGGAGCGAACGTCACGCCGGCGTTCAAGGTTCGACGTGGGGGCATTGCTGGCGCGAATGCCTCGTATGTCGCGAATGCCGCGTGTGCGACTGGACGTGTCGGCGTGGACGTCTCGACGCCCTGTGACACGGTGGACGTTTCGTGCGGCGGCGTTGTACGCCGTGGCCATGTTGGCCACATGGATCGCGCTGTTCGCGACGTCGGAGTTCTGGCTGCCGGCCACGTTGCTCGCATACGGACCACGCTGGGTGGTGTTGCTGCCGATCGTGGTGTTGCTGCCGCTGTCGTTCCTGTTTGCGCGCACGTCGGTCAAGTTGCTGGCCGTGGGCGGGCTCATCGCGCTCGTGCCGATTATGGGCTTCCGGATAGCGGCGCCCACGGCGGGATTTACGGCGCCGACGGCGCCCGCGGAGGACCGGATTCGCGTGCTGTCACTGAACGCGCAGGGTGGCGCCATTGTGAAGCTGCGACTGGCATCGATTCTCGAGCGGTATGCGCCGAGTATTGTGGCGATGCAGGAATGCGGCGACGAGTTGGCGGCGGTGGCCAAGCAGCAGCGCGGCTGGTACACGGCGCGTTACAACGGGCTCTGCACCATGAGCCGATGGCCGATTGAATTCGCCGACACGATGCCGCGCGCGGCGTTCCAACGCGTGTCCAGACTCGGCTATGGCGGCACCGGCATCGTGGTGCGCTACGGCATCACGCACCCCACGCGCGCATTTCAGTTTGTGAATCTGCACTTGGAGACGGCGCGCAAAGGCCTCGAGGGAATCATGGGGAGAGACGGGCTGATTCCCGACTATGCCAGCGGTGTGCCGTCGCCCGAAGAGGAGCAGCGCGCGAGTCGACCGGGCGAAGATCGCGTGGCGTTGAATGCCCGCATCCGCGAGCGTGAATCCGAACGCGCATCGGTGTGGTCCGCGCGCAAGATGGACGAGATCCCGATCATCATCGCCGGCGACTTCAACATGCCGGTAGAGAGTTCGATCTATCGCCGCTACTGGAGCGGACTCACCAACGCCTTCGACACCAAAGGACTCGGCTTTGGCTTCTCGAAACACGAGGGCGCGCTGCTGCGCCTGCGCATCGACCACGTGCTGAGCGCACCGAAGTGGTTCCGCGTGCACGGAGCATGGGTGGGCGAGGACGTGGGCTCGGACCACAGGCCGATGGTGGCCGACCTGACACTGTTGTGAAGGTGTGATTTCACACGGGAAGTGGTTTGATGAGGAACGTTGTGAGCGACAACCGGAATCACCGCGACGATGCCGGAAGCGGTGGTGGCCGCCCTCGCTGCAGCATTCGACGCGGTGATTCCGGTAGCCCTCACTCGTTCCTCACGCAACAACTTCCTCGTCAGTATCCGCCGTTCGCTACCGTGTCCCGTACATGTCGGTAATCAAGCGACGAAGCGCGGCCGCATCCTCGGACGAGAGGGCGCCGAGCTTTGCTCCAAGGCGTGATTTACTGATCGTGCGAATCTGATCAACCGCGATCTCGACCGGCTTCTTGGCCACGCGCACGGCGAGCCTGGCGCGCCACGTCGGGTGCAGGGCGCTGGTAAGTGGACATACCGTGACGGTCTCCAGCTTCTCGTTGAGCACGTCGAGGCTGACGATCACGATCGGTCTCGTTTTCGCGATTTCGAAGCCGACCGTCGGATCGAGCTGCGCCCAGCAGACGTCGTAACGCTTCACTTCGACTTCTTCGTCGGCCGCGTGTCGTAGGCCGCCTTGGACTCCGCCACGCGACGTACGGGCGGCCGCTCCCAAGTGATGTCGGCGAGACCGTCACCTGATGCGGTGTCCCACTCGCTCCAGTCCTCGGCGTTCGTCGCCATGGCCCGCGCAGTCTCTTCCCACGACAGCTTCGGATTCGCCTCTCGACGCGGACGGAGCAAGATACCGTCGGCTGTTTCCTCCATGATGACCCGATCGCCGATCGCGTACCGCTCCAGCGTTTTCGCGGGCAGGCGCACTCCTCGGGAGTTGCCGATCCGGGCGACTTTCAGTTCGATGGGATCCATGTAATAACTGTAATAACGTCCACTGTTTGCAACCAGTGATGTCCGACCGGAAGCGGTTTGGTGAGGAACGTGTGGGGGCCGCCGGAAGTACCGCTGCGATGTCGGAAGCGGTGGTGGCCGCCTTCGCTGGCGGATTCGGAGCGGTGATTCCGGTGGTCGCTCACAACGTTCCTCACCAAACAGCTTCCGGTCGGACATCACACGTTCGCCACCGCGGCCCTTGTAGGACCGCCAAGCCAGACTCCTCACCACGATTGTAACAGTACAGCGGCCACGGAACCGCACCTACCGTGGCCGTGTTCAAGTTGATATTAGGACCGGTTGGTCCTATACCTCACTAAGATATTTCGGAGCTTTTCTGATGCGTAAGCTGTCCATGCTCGTTGCTGGTGCGATGTTCGCTGTGGCCGCTCCGTCGGTCGTGCAGGCGCAGGACAAGGATATCGTCGAGACGGCGGTGGCTGCTGGTTCGTTCAAGACCCTGGCCAAGCTCCTCACGGATGCCGGCCTGATCGAGACGCTCAAGGGCCCGGGCCCGTTCACGGTGTTCGCGCCGACAGACGACGCCTTCGCGAAGGTGCCGGCCGCCACGCTGGCCGCGCTGGGCAAGGACAAGGCCGCACTCAAGAACGTGCTCCTGTATCATGTCGTCGCCGGTAAGGTGATGGCGGCCGACGCGCTCAAGCTCGCAGGCAAGGGTGCCAAGACGGTTGAAGGCCAGGAAGCGCAGATCACCGTGATGGGTGGCGTGCCGATGATCAACCAGGCGCACATCGTGAAGACGGACATCATCGCGAAGAACGGCGTGATCCACGTGATCGACGCGGTGATTCTGCCGCCGGCGAAGTAATACGCTGACTGCGAAGTAGGGAGTAGGGAGTAGGGAGTAGGGAGTATGGAGTAGTTCGAACAGCGCGGGGTGACCATCACGGTTGCCCCGCGTTACTCTTTTTCAGACCCTCCTACCCCGGCTTCATGACTGCATTCCGTACGCTCCTCGCTGCGGCGCTCGCGGCGGCGCCACTTGGCCTTTCGGCGCAGCCTGTTGCCGCGAAGGCACCGGCCGACCTGATCGTCACCAATGCCCGCGTGTACACGGCCGACGACGCGCGTCCTCTCGTGGAAGCGTTTGCGGTGCGCGATGGGCGCATTGCGTTCGTGGGCTCGCAGCGTGAGGCGGCGGTCCTGAAGGGCCCCAACACCCGCGTGGTGGACGCGGGCGGTCGCACGGTCATCCCCGGCATGGTCGACGGCCATGCGCATTTCAGTGGGCTCGCGCAGACGCTGCGGTCGGTGGATCTCACGGGTACCAACAGTCTGGCTGAGGTGATCGCGCGGGTGGTGGCCAAGTCGAAGTCGGTGCCGAAGGGTACGTGGATCACGGGCCGTGGGTGGGATCAGAACGACTGGGGCGTCACCGACTTCCCCACGCACGATGCGCTCACGGCGGCGCTGCCCGATCATCCGGTGCTGCTGGAGCGCGTGGACGGGCACGCTACCTACGCCAACATGGCGGCCATGAAGGCGGCGGGTGTGACGGCGGCGTCGAAGGCGCCGGTGGGCGGGCAGATCATCACGGATGCCAAGGGCAATCCCACGGGCGTGTTCGTGGACAACGCCAGCGACGTGCTCGAAGCCCGAGTGCCGACACCAACGGCGGCCGAGTACAAGAGCGCGCTCAAGGACGCCATTGCGGTGATGCACAGGTGGGGTCTCACGGGCATGCACGATGCCGGTGCCACGCGCATGGCGATCGACACGTACGAGGAGCTGGCGAAGTCACAGGAGCTGAACCTCCGCTTGTATGTGATGATCGGCGATGACAAGGCCGCACTCGATCACTACTTCGCCAAGGGACCGCAGTCGGCGATGTACAACGGGCAGTTGTGGGTGCGCGCGGTGAAGCTGTACGCCGACGGGGCGATGGGTTCGCGTGGCGCGGCGCTGCTGGAGCCGTACAGCGATGATCCGAACAACACGGGATTGCTGAAGAGCACGCAGGAGCACATACGCGAAGTGGCGGAGCGTGGTCTCAAAGCGGGCTTTCAGGTGAACACGCACGCGATCGGCGACCGTGGGAATCGCGTAGTGCTCGACGCGTACGAGCAGGCGCTGAAGACGGTGCCGAGCGTGGATCACCGGTTTCGTGTGGAGCACGCGCAGATTCTGCACTACGACGACATCCCGCGCTTTGCGCAGCTGGGCGTGATTCCCAGCATGCAAGCCAGCCATCAAACCAGCGACATGTACTGGATCGGCAAGCGACTCGGCCCCACACGCCTGTACAGCGCGTATGCGTGGCAGTCGCTCTTGCAGACGGGCGTAGTGATTCCCAACGGCAGTGACTTTCCGGTGGAGCAGGTGAATCCGCTGATCTCGTTTCATGCGTCGATCGCACGACAGGATGATCGTAACTGGCCGGCGGGCGGCTGGTTCCCCGAGCAGAAAATGTCGCGTGAAGACGCGCTGCGCAGCATGACGCTCTGGCCGGCGTACGCGGGTTTTCAGGAAGCTTCGATGGGGTCGATTTCGGCCGGGAAGTTTGCTGATTTTGTGATACTTGATACGGACATCATGCGGGTTCCTGTAGAGCTGGTGATGAAGACGAAGGTGTTGTCCACGTACGTTGGTGGGAAATTGGTTTTTGAGGCCGCGAAATAGATGCGCACCGTCTCACTCCTCCCAGCCGCCACCGAGATCATGGCGTTTCTCGGTGTCACCGACCATCTCGTGGGTGTGACGCACGAATGCGACTATCCCGACGTGGTGATGTCGCGCGCGCGGGTAACGAAGAGCAGCTTACCGCACACCACGGACCCGGCGGAGATCGACGCGGCGGTGCGCGAACTGCACGGCGCGGGGCACGCGCTGTTTTCGATGGACGAAGCGAAGATCACGGCGCTGCATCCCGACGTGTTGCTCACGCAGGCGCTGTGCGAGGTGTGCGCGATCAGCGAAACCGACGTGCGTGCATTGGCGGCGCGCTTGCACCCGGAGCCGCGTATCGTCACGCTCGGCGGCACCACACTGGACGGGGTGTACGCCGACATCCAGGCCGTCGCGCAGGCGATGAACGCCAGCGACGAAGCCGAGGAGCTGCTGGCGGGACTGCACGACCGTGTGAAGCATGTGCACGACATTCTGAAAGCCGCCAAGGCACCGCGTCCGCGGGTGCTGCTGCTGGAGTGGACGGACCCGGTATACATCGCCGGTCACTGGGGCCCCGAACAGATCAAACGCGCCGGTGGCTTCGACGTACTCGGCACCGCCGGCCTGCACTCCACCACGGTGCCGATGGAGCAGCTGGTTGCGGCCGATCCGCAGTTCGTGCTGCTCGCGCCGTGCGGGTATTCACTCGCCGCGTCAGTGGCCGAAGCGACGCGATGTCTGGCGCTCCCGCAGTGGTCGTGGCTGGCCGGACGTCAGGTGTGGGCGCTGGACGCGAACGGACTGGTAAGCCGCCCAGGGCCACGCATCGTGGATGGGATTGAGACGATGGCTCGGATCTTCAACCCGTTGTTGTTCACGGGGATTGATGCGCGGCATGGGGTGAGGGTGCGGTAACGGGGGACAGATAACTGCAAACTCCTTAGGAGAGAGGAGGGAGGGTTTCAGGGGGCAGGAAGCAGCTGAACGGCGCGCGGTTCCTGCTTCCTGCTTCCTGAAACCCTCCCTCCTGCTCCCTAGGGAGTTTCAGGCAGGCAATCAACAGATCTTCGTCACCCCACCCACAACTTCACCGCCATCGCCACCATCAGCACCGCGAACATGCGCTTGAGCACCACCGCATCGGCATGGGTCGCGATCTGGGCGCCGAAGTACGCGCCGACTGCCATACCCGCTGCGATCAACAGCGCGTCCTTGATTTCGAGGTGGCCGGCGCGGTAGTACGTGGCGGCGCCGATCGCGGCGCCGAGTGGTAGCACGAGCGCGGCGAGTGATGTACCGGCGGCCTGCTGCGGCGTCATCTTGGCCAGGTAAATCAGCGCGGGAACAATGACGATACCGCCGCCGATCCCGAAGATGCCGGAGAGCACGCCGGCACCGACTCCAATGGCAAGGAGGATGAGAATCATAACGCAAAGCATAGCACTTAGATTTGCTGAATGCTTTCTGAATCCTCCGTAGCCTTCCTGAAGCGCCTGCTCGACACGCCCGGTCCGTCGGGCTTCGAGGGTGCACCGGCGCGCGTCTGGCGTGCCGAAGCCGCCACGTTTTCCTCGGTGAAGGCCGACGTCGTCGGCAACAGCCTCGCCACGGTCGAGGGCAGCGGTGGTCCGACGATCCTGCTGGCCGGTCACATCGACGAAATCGGCGTGATCGTGACCTACATCGACGAAAACGGCTACACCTACTTCGAGCCGATCGGCGGCTGGGACCCGCAGGTGCTCGTGGGGCAGCGCATGCGCTTTCTGGGCCGCCACGGTGACGTGTTCGGTGTGATCGGCAAGAAGGCGATTCATCTCATGAAGCCTGAAGAGCGCGAGAAAGCGTCGAAGATCACCGACCTGTGGGTCGACATCGGCGTGAAGAACAAGGCCGAAGCGATGGAGCATCTGGAAATCGGTGACGCCGGTGTGATCGACGCGCGCGTGATGGAGATGCCGAACAATCGCATCGTGTCACGCGCCATCGACGACCGTATCGGCGCGTTCGTGGTACTCGAAGCACTGCGTCGCTACGCCGAGAAGCCCGGCGCCGCCCGCGTGATCGCGGCCGCGACAACGCAAGAAGAGATCGGCTACGCCGGTGGTGGTGCACGGGTGGCCGCGCAGCAGCTCGATGCCAAGATGGCGATCGCCGTGGACGTCACGTTCGCCACCGATCACCCGGGCGTGGAGAAGAAGGAACTCGGCGAACACAACGTGGGCGGCGGACCGGTACTCACACGCGGCTCGATCGTGCACCCAGTGGTGTTCCGTCTGCTCGCTGATACCGCCAAGAAGCTCGAGATCCCGTACTCCGTACATGCGGCGGGTCGCTTCACGAGCACGGACGCCGACGGCATTCATCTCACACGCGAGGGCGTCGCCACGGCGCTGCTGTCGATCCCCAACCGCTACATGCATTCGCCCAACGAACTCGTGTCGCTCGACGACCTGGATCGTGCGGCAGAGCTGATCGCGGAAGCGTGTCGCGCGGTGACGGCGGACACAGATTTTACTGCGCGGTAGTTCGTGGTGGGGTGTGCTTGCTGAGGCGTCCGCGCCACCGCCCCCTTAGCCGAGTAGAGTCCGAGTCGCCGAGCATTTCTTCTCGTCCGGCGCTGAAGCGCCGTGCCTCGAAGAAACGAGTCGGCTTTCGGACTCTCTCGGCTGCGGGGTCAGTGTCGCGGACTAGACTCGCGCGAACCCAAGCGTGCTGCAGCCGTAAAGATGGAGTGAGGCCGCGGGATACGCGCGCAGACTCGGTCGCGTCGATCGGCGGTGGCGCGGATATACGGTCGCCGGGCGACTGTCGTTCGCATTGGGGGCGGTCATCGCGCAACGGCAAACAGCGCTTGGTACGGCGTGGGTTGCGAGGGGAGGCTGAGAGTCCTTGGCCGCCGACTCGTTTCCTCGACGGCCGGCGCGAAGCGACGGCCGAGAGGAAATGCTCGGCGGCCAAGGATCTACTCAGCCTCCCCGAAGCTCGCGCAGAACGAAGCGCTGTTCAGCAGTTCAAGCAATGCTAGCCCGCAACCGAACGACAGCCGCCGCCACTTCGGGATCAGCGTCATTGGCGAGCGACTCGATCGACGACATCACGGCGTAGCCGCGTGCGCGAACGAGGGCCTCGAGGGCAGCGATGCGAATCCACGCGTCGCGATTGATCTGGCGTTCGCCCGGCTCGGCCGCTGCGGCCGGTTGCGCGATGCGCAGCAAGCGTTGAATCGCGTCGGCGCTGCCAAGCTTGCCGAGCGACGCGAGCATTTCGAGCGCCACGTCTTCATCGCGCTCCTTGTCGAGCGCGGCGGCCAATCGTGCGGCGGGTGGGCGTACACCACCGCCACTCATGCCGGGCAATCCGTAGGCGGAGGCGGCAATGCGTCGCACTTCCGGATGCTTGTCTTCGACAACGCCGTGCAAGCTGTGCATGGCCTTCGCGGTGCCGAGTCGCATGAGGGCGCGGGCGGCGGCAATGCGTATGCGATCGTCGTCGTGCGCGAGCAGCGGCAGCAGCACCACGTCGGCTTGATCGACGCCCATTTCACCAAGGAGCGCGACGGCGTTGCGCACCACGAACCAGCGGCTGTCGCGCACGAGTTCGAACAGCAGGGTGGCATTGAGATCGAGCGCGACGATGCTGTCGAAGTACGCGCGTCGGGCCTGACTCTCTTGCGAACTCATGAGCTCCTGCACCAGCACTTCGACCGCCGCGTCGCCGGCGCGGGCCATGAGTTCGAGCGTGCTCGAGCGCTCGGTGGTGTACGGCACGCGCGTAGCCAGGAGCCGCAATGACGGGCGGTGCAGCAACCGTCGCACAATGCGTTCGCTGCCGAGCCGCCCACCGCTGCCGCCGACGGTGTGCACATGCTGCATGGTGGCGCGCGCGATCGATTCGATCGTGAGGGCGTCACCGCGGAATTCTGCGCCGTCGATGAGTTCGATGAGCAGATCGCCTGCGGCCAGCGCCGCGTCATCGGTGCGTGCAGCGGCCAGGCGGGTCAGCGCGTTGGCGACCGCGCTGCCGCCGGCGGTGCTGGTCCCGATCCCGTTGGCATCGATCAATGCCGAACTGGAGGGGGTGAAACGCGGCATCGGATCGGTATCGCGTTGCAGCGGCGTGACGAGCACGCTCCACGACCGTAGCAATTCGCGTGGCGGTTCGTCGCTCAGGACCGCGCGCGTGATCGTGGTTGGCGTGTCCCCCGACAATGCGCGGGCGTCTTCGCCGGCGCGGAACGGTTGCGCGAGGAGCGACGCGAGGGTGAGCAGTTCACCGGGGGCAGCGCCCTGACGCACGGTGATCGAGCCGATGCCGAGGGTGAGGGCGCGTCGCAGCAGTCCACCAAGCAGCGGGTCATCGGCCGCCAAGCGTCGATCAATGGGGACGCCCTCGAGCACGAGCTGCCCGTCGATGACCCGGCAGAGCAACGCCCCGTCGCGTGAGCGGGCGGTGAGTTGGCGGAGGGCATCACGCACCAATGGCTGAATGACGAGCTCGGCGTCGATCTCTCCGGCTCTCTCGGGGGGACGGAGGGCCTGCACCGTGACGACGCGATCGATGAGCAGGCCCAACGCCCGGAGCACAGCGCGGGACGAACGGCCGTCGGACACGACCCGCTGCATGCCGCTGTCAGTCGTGCTCGCACTCGGAGTGCTGCGTCGGTAGCCAAGGGGAGCCATGGGCGGGAAGTTACGAAGCGGGCATGTCGATGGCGATAGTGACCGCCCCTTATCTTCCGAACATGGGACACAGCGACTTTTCCGCCGCACCGTCAGCCACGCCGTCAGCCGCACCGTCATCGGCACCGACGACCGATGGTGTGACGCAGACGACCGACTTGCCGCTCTATTGGCGGGCCGATGGGCCACCCGGCGCGCCGCCGCTGTTGGTGTTGCACGGGGGACCGGGCGCGCACCATGACTATTTGTATCCGCAGATGCTGGCGCTGTCCGACACGTATCGCGTGATCACGTATGATCAGCGCGGCGGCGGCCGCTCAAAGACCGACGACCCGGCACCGATCACGTGGCAGACACAGGTCCGCGATCTCGCCCAGATCGTCACGGAGTTCGGTTTGATTCCACCGACGATCGTGGGCTACTCGTGGGGCGCGTTGCTGTCGATGCTGTACGCGATCGAGTGCGCGAAGCACGGGGACGCGCGTCTCGCGCCGGCACGTCTCGTGCTGGTGTCGCCGGCGCCGATCACCCGTGCATGGCGGGCCGAGTTCGAAACGTCTCTTTCGGCGCGCGGGCGAAGTGCAACGATTCTGGCAATGCGCGAGGAGCTCGCCGCCTCCGGACTGCGTGAGCGTGATCCGGCCGCGTATCGTCACCGTGGGTTCGAGCTGAGTGTGGCGGGATATTTTGCCGATCCGTCACGCGCACGCGCGCTCACGCCGTTTCGTGTCACGGGTCGTGTGCAGCAGTCGGTGTGGGAGAGCTTGGGTGCATTCGACATCAGGGACGATTTGCGTGGCGTCCACTGCCCGACGCTCGTCATTCATGGCAAGCAGGACCCTATACCGCTCGAGTCGGCTGCCGCCGCTGCGCAGTCGTTGAGTGCCGAGTTCATCGCGTTGGACGATTGCGGTCATGTGCCGTACGTCGAACAACCGGAGCTCTTATTCGCCGCTATTCGTCGTTTCCTTGCAGAGAGCCATGGTTCCCTTCGGTCCGGTCACCCACACGCCACTCACCACGATTCACGTTGATGGCCGAGATGTGCGCGTGACATTGCACAGCGCGCACGACGGCATCGAATTGGTCGGTCGTCTGTTCTTCGCCGAACAGGGGTGGACCAACAGCGGCATCCCCGATCGCGGCGTACTCCCCGGCCGCACGTTGCCCGACGTGGAGCTGCTGGCCCGTGATCTCCGTCCGGAAGAGCTGGCGCAGCGCTACCGCCGCGCCAACGCCGAGAAGCGACGGTTCCACGGCCTGCGTCAGCTTACGCTGGAGCTACTGTCGAAGGTGCGGTACATGAATCAAGTCGCGGTGAGCGTGCGGACCGGGTTGCTGGACCGTGAAGCTGCCAGCCAGGAGCTGGATTTGACGGAGGTGCAGATGGAGGAGCTGGTGCGGCAGGTGAGGCATTTGGCGGGGATCGAGGGATAGGAACTGCGAACTCCCTTTTGGCGGGGATCGAGGGATGGGAACTGCGAGCTCCCTTTTGGCGGGGATCGAGGGATAGGAACTGCAAACTCCCTAGGGAGCAGGGGGGAGGGTATCAGGAAGCAGGGAGGAGTAACCGCGTGCTGTTCACCTGCCTCCTGCCCCCTGACACCCTCCCCCCTGCTCCCTAGGGAGTTTGCAGTTTTCAACATGGCCGACTCGCTACATTTCGGTTATGGATTGCCGCGCCGCTGCCTTCGCCCTGACGCAAATCGCGACGCTTCTCGAGTTGCATGACGAGGATCGATTTTCGGTCCGCGCGATGCAGACGGCGGCGCGCGTGGTGGCGGCGCATGGCGAGACGGACCTGGGGCGGGCACTCGCCCGTGACCTGGCGTCGGAAGATGTACTCGCCCCGGCGGCCGTCGAGGTGCTGCGCGATCTCGCCGTAAGCAACGGGTCGGCGCTCCTGGAGCGTTTGCAGGAAGAGACGCCGGAGGGGCTGCTCGAGATGCTGCGCGTGCCCGGATTGGGTCCGTCGCGCATCCGCTCCATTCACGACGGCCTGCACGTGGACTCGCTGCTGGAGCTCGAGATTGCGGCGCGCGACGGTCGCCTGGCCGAGCTACCGAAGTTCGGTGCGAAGACGGCGGAGAAGATCCTGAAGGGGATCGCCGATTTGCGGGCCACGGGGGCGTACGTGCTCTGGCAGCATGGCCGCGCCGAAGCGGAGCGCATTGCCGAGGCGATTCGCGCGCACCCGGATGTGCTGCAGCTCGAGATCGCAGGGTCGATCCGCCGACGCATGGAGATCGTGCGCGATGTGGACTTGGTATGCGCGGTGCGCGGCAGCCCCAGTGTGGTGGCCGCCACGTTCGCACAGCTGCGTGGGGTGAAGGAAGTGTTGGGTGGCGGCGGTCGCACGTTGTCGCTGCGTCTCGAAGACGGTGTGCGCGTGGACGTGTCGTGCGTGCGTCCCGAGCAGTTCGCGCTGGCACTCTGGCGCGCCACGGGCAGCAGCGCGCACGTGAAGCAGATCACGGAGCGCGCAGCCACGATGGGCTTCGTACTGGCGGGCGACGAACTGCGTGATCGCGACGGCGCGTTGGTATCCGTTCCCGATGAGCCGGCATTGTATGCGCGACTGGGACTGGCGTATGTGGTGCCCGAACAACGCGAAGCGATGGGCGAAGTGGAAGCGGCCGCACGTGGCGCGTTCCCGACGCTGATCACCGAAGCGGATCTGGTCGGTGCCCTGCACTGCCACTCGCAGTACAGCGACGGCGGCGCCACGATACACGACATGGCCGACGCGGCGCGTGCGCGCGGTCTGCGTTATCTGGGCGTGTCCGACCATTCGCAGTCGAACACGTACGCCGGCGGTTTGACGCGCGAAGCGATTCTGCGGCAGCATGACGAAATCGATGCGCTGAACGCGCAGTACGTGGCCAACGGGATCGCGTTCCGTGTGCTCAAGGGCATCGAAGCCGACATTCTCCCCTGCGGTCGTGTGGACTACGATGCAGCGTTTCTCGATCGCTTCGACTTCGTGATCGGCTCGGTGCACACGCGCTATGGCATGAACGAGCGACAGATGACGGACCGCGTGCTCAAAGCGCTCGACGATCCGCATCTCACGATCCTGGGACACCCCACCGGTCGGTTGTTGCTCACGCGCGAACCGTACGCGATCGATATCGCAGCGATCATCGAAAAGGCGGGCGCGGTGGGTGTGGCCATGGAGCTCAACGCCGACCCACATCGTCTCGACATCGACTGGCGCGCCTGTCGTATTGCGCAGGAGAAAGGCGCGCTGGTCAGCATCGGCCCCGACGCGCATTCGCCGCAGGGCTTCGAGCATCTCGAACTCGGCATCGCGAACGCGCGCAAAGGATGGCTCACGCCGACCGACGTGCTCAACACGCGCACGGCCAACGAGGTGCTGGCCTTCGCGCGCGCCCGACGCGATGGGCAAGCTGCGACACCGCCGCCTCTGCATGTGATGCAGGGCTGACGATGGCCCGCAGCACAGGGAGCGGCAGCCCGCGTCAACCGCTGTCGGCGAAGAAGCCGGGGAAGGCGGCGCAAAAGTCGGCGCCAGCGAAATCGGGCATGGTGAAGCCTGTCGTGAAGAAGGCGACGCGCAGCATGACGAAGACGAACGGACAGAAGCCGTCGCAGCGCGCGGCGCTGGTATCGCGCTCGCCGAAAACGAAGGCGGAGAAACTGGCGATCAGCACGGTGGTGCTGGAGCGGCTCAAGGCGGAGTATCCCGACGCCCACTGCGAACTGGACCACGGCAATCCGTTCGAGCTGCTCTGCGCCACGATTCTCTCAGCGCAGTGTACCGATGTGCGCGTGAACATGGTCACGCCAGCGCTGTTCGCGCGCTACCCGAATGCTCACGCCTTGTGCGCCGCGACGCAGGAAGATGTGGAGGAGATCGTGCGCAGCACGGGATTCTTCCGCGCGAAGGCAAAGAGCCTGATCGGCATGGCCGGCCTGTTGGTGGCGAAACACACTGGCGACGTACCTCGCACCATCGCCGAGTTGGTGCCACTGCCAGGAGTCGGGCGGAAGACGGCGAACGTGATTCTGGGCAATGCGTTCGACATCAACGAAGGCATCGTGGTGGACACGCATGTGCAGCGGCTGGCACGGCGGCTGGGGCTCACGCGACAGGCGGACCCGATCGGGATCGAGCGGGAGTTGATGCCGCTGTTTCCGCGGGAAGACTGGGCGCTACTGAGTCACTTGCTGATCTGGCACGGACGACGAGCGTGCTTCGCGCGGAAGCCGATGTGCGGGCACTGCGCAATAGAAGAAGACTGTGCGAGCAGCGAACACATGGGGGAAGGAACTGATGACGGTGCTAGGAATTAGGGGCGCTAGGAATTTGGGGCGCTAGGAATAAACGGCGCCAGGAATTTGGGGCGCTAGGAATTGACGGCGCGAGGAATGAGGGGCGCTAGGAATTGACGGCGTTTGGTGCTGGTGCGTTGACCTTGGGAGATGTCGCCCATGATTCCCTGGCGCCCCTAATCTCGTAGCGCCGTCAATTCCTGGCGCCGTCAATTCCTGGCGCCGTTTATTCCTGGCGCCCCTCATTCCTAGCGCCCCTAATTCCTAGCGCCCCTCAGTCCTATTAGCTTTCGCCTCTTCACTCTCAATAGCATTCAGGAGACACAGTGGCCAAGCTCGCTACGTTCGAGACCAACAAGGGGACCCTGATCGCCGAGCTGTATCCGGCCGAGGCCCCGAAGGCTGTAGAGAATTTCGAGAAGCTCGCCAACCAGGGCTTCTATGATGGCGTCAAGTTCCATCGTGTGATCGAGGACTTTGTGGTGCAGGGCGGCGATCCGTACTCGCGTGATCTGCCCGAGGGCGATCGCCGCATCGGCACGGGCGGTCCGGGGTGGCAGATTCCGTGCGAGACGGCCGGCAACCCGCATAAGCACGAAGTGGGCTCGCTGTCGATGGCGCATGCCGGGAAGAACACCGGGGGCAGCCAGTTCTTCATCGTGTTGAGCGAGGCGAACACGCGTCACTTGAATGGCGTGCACACGGTGTTCGGCAAGGTGACCAAGGGACTCGAGTTCCTCCCCTCGATCGTGGGGAACGATCACATGGTGACGGTGCGCGTCGCCGACGTCGACTGACTTTCTCCGGAGATGTGAGATGGGCGGACATGCACAGCAGGGCAGCGATAAAGGCGCCGCGTTCGCGGGTCTGATCGGGGGCGCGATTCTGATCGGCGCGATCATGTACGGGATCGTGTTGTGGACGAATAAGCAGTTTGCGGGGCATGAGGGGGAGAAGAAGGGGGCGGTGGTGGTGACCGAGAGCCGTCCGGTTGGATAACGAACAGCCAACTCCCTAGGAAGCAGGGAGGAGGGTGTCAGGACGGAGGGGGCAGGACTGCGGATTTCCGCGGTCCTGCCCCCTTTCCGCATTGTCCCCTGCTTCCTCCCCCCTGAAACCCTCCCGCCTCTTTCCTAGGGAGTTCGCAGTTGCTCCCCCCTGAAACCTTGCCCCCTCTTTCCTCGGGAATTCGCAGTGTTCGATCCCCCGGAACCATCCACCGCCCGACCTCCTTACTAACTGACTAGTCAGTCAGTAACGTTCTCCCGTGACCTCTATCGAACCCCTTCGCCGGCGAGCGCCGGAAGAACGACCCACCCAGATCCTCGACGCCGCGTTCCATGAGTTCGGCGAACGCGGGCTGGCCGGCGCGCGTCTCGACGACATTGCCAAGCGGGCCCAGATCGCCAAGGGCACCATCTACCTCTACTTCCCCAACAAGGAAGCGCTGTTTCGGGAGATGGTGCACACCACGATCGTGGCCGCGCTCGCCGAAGCGGAGGCGTCGCGGGCGGACCTGCAGACGGAGACCGCCGATGCCCAGATGCGGTGGCTTGGACGCGGCTGGTGGGCGTTCCTGCGCACCGATCGCATGCAGGTGCTGCAGCGTCTTGTGTCGCTCGAGCTGGGCCAGTTCCCCGACCTCATGCAGTTCTACGCCGACGAAGTGATCACCCGCGGGCGTCGCCTCGTGTCGAGTATTGTTGCCCGCGGTGTCGAGCGTGGTGAGTTCCGCGAGCTCGACCCGCAGCTCGCGGCCCGCATGTTCTCGTCGATCTGGATGACGCACAGCACCTGGTGTTCGCATCGTGAGTTTCACACGTCACTCGGCAGCGACGAGCAGCTGCTCGACGAGATGCTCGAGTTTTATCTCTACGCCCTGCGTCCATGAAGCATTCCTGGTCCATTGTCGCCGCACTCGTAGCGACGATCGGCAGCGCCCTGCCCGCCCAGAGCGCGCTCTCGCTCGGCGACGCGGCACGTCTGGCCGCGAAGCAGAGTGGTGGTGTCGACGTCGCCCGCGAACGCGTGTCGCAAGCAGAAGCTCGTGTGACGCAGCGGCGCGGCGCGCTCTTTCCCGACCTCGCCGCAGGCATTCAGCAGTCCGAGCGCAATCTCAACTCGGCGACTTTCGGTTTCTCGTTCAGCAATCCGGTGACGGGCCAGCCATTGCTGCGCCCCGATGGTGAAATCATCGGACCGGTTCCCATCGTCGATGTGCGGTATCGGTTGCAGCAACCGTTACTCGACTTCGGCAACATCGCGAAATGGCGGGCGGCGCAGTCCACCGTGCTCGCGGCCAGCGCTGACGTACAGGCGCAGGCCGAGATCGCGGCGGCTACTGCGGCGGTCGTGTACGTACGCGCGGCGCGCGCCGAAGCGCAGCTGGCGTCGCGCCGTGCCGATTCCGCGCTGGCCGCCGATCTGCTGCGCATCGCGCGCGATCAACTTCAAGCTGGCACCGGCATCGCACTCGACGTCACGCGCGCCGAATCGCAGCTGGCGAATGTGCGGGCGCAGATCATCGGTGCCCGCAATGAACGCGACCGTGGACTGCTCGAACTCAAGCGCGCGGTGGGACTGTCACTCGACGCGCCGCTCACGCTGACGGATTCACTGGCCGGCATGCCGGTCGGTGACGTCGCGCCCGACGCCGCCAGCGCGCTCGCCCGCGCGACCGAATCGCGTGCCGATGTCAAAGCGTTGCTGGCGCAGGAGACCGCCCAGCGCGCGGCGACCCAGGCCATCAAGTGGGAGCGTACGCCGCAACTCGGGCTGGTGGTCGACCAGGGCGTGATCGGTAAGAACTGGAACCGTCTGCTGCCCACGTACTCATGGGGCGTGCAGCTGTCGGTCGGCCTCTTCGACGGGTTTCGTCGTGAAGGGCGTGTGCAGGAACAGATCGCCGCCTCGCGCGAAACCGACGCCAAGCTGCGTGACCTGCGCGCGCAGAGTGCGCTGGAAGTCCGCGCCGCGCTGCTCGACTTGAGCGCTGCGCTGGAACAAGTCGATGCCGTACGCGAACGACTGCGTCTCGCCGAACAGGAAGTGTCACAGGCGCAGGAGCGTTTCCGCGCCGGTGTTGCCGGTAACGGTGACGTGATCACCGCGCTGCTGTCGCTGAATCAAGCCCGTACGCTGCGCAACGACGCACTGGCCAGCTACCACGGTTCACGCGTCGCACTGGCACGAGCCATGGGCGAAGTGCAAAAGCTCCCGTAGCCCGATTCGTACGCTGGCGTCAGTACCCCGTACTCCCGACCCCATACTCCCTACTTCGCTTTTATCATCATGGCCCGTCCAAGTGTTCGCATTCTTATCCCCATCGCATTGGCGATCGCCGGCGGCGTGTGGGGTTTCAATCGTTGGTCATTCGCACAGACGCACGAATCGACCGACAATGCGCAGGTCGACGGACACATCGTGCCGGTGGTCGCCAAGGTGGGCGGTTACGTGCTGTCGGTGCACGTCGGCGAGAACGCGCATGTCGACGACAAGGGCGTACTCGTGTCGATCGACGAGCGTGAATATCGGGTGAAGCTGGCGCAGGCCGAAGCCGACTATGCGGCGGCGGTGGCGACGGCCGGTAGCGGCGGACTCGAAGGTCAGGCGGCGGCGATGGTGCGCACGGCCTCGAGCCAGCGCGACGTCGGTGACGCGCAGGTGCTCGCGGCGCGCGCGCAGGTGGTGAAGGCGCAGAGCGATCTGGCGCGCGCGAAGGAGTTGTCGGCGAAGCAGATCATCAGCATGGCGCAGCTCGATGCGGCGCAGGCGGCGTTCGATGCCGCGTCGGCGCAGCTCACGGCCACGCAGCGGCAGGTGAATGCGGCCACGTCGGGCGTGTCGAACGCCGAGGCGGGCGTGCGTCTGGCGCGAGCGCGTCTGGCGGCGGCGCAGGCGGCGCGAGAGAATGCGTCGCTGCAGCTCTCGTACGCGAAGATCACCGCGCCGCTGTCGGGGGTCGTATCACGCAAGCAAGTGGAAGTCGGCCAGCTGGTGCAGGCCGGTCAGACGTTGCTGTCGATCGTGTCGGACACGGGCGTCTTCGTGACGGCGAACTTCAAGGAGACGCAGCTCGGACGTATCCGCGTGGGGCAGAAGGTCGAACTCGAGATCGACGCGTACACGGCCAGGGCCGAGGGCGAAGTGGAGAGCATCGCATCGGCCACGGGCGCCAAGTTCGCGCTGCTGCCGCCCGACAATGCCACGGGCAACTTCACGAAGGTGGTGCAGCGCGTGCCGGTGCGCATCCGCATCACGAAGACGCTGGGCGACGATCGTCCGCTGCGTCCGGGCATGTCGGTGCTCGCGAATGTCATCGTGAAGTAGCGCTACGCTCGTCATGGCGACCACTGTCCTCCCCACCGGTTCGACCGGCACACCCACCGCCGCCTCCGCAGCAGCGGTGACCGACGATCCGTACAAGAACAAGTACCTGATCGCGATCGCGGTGACGCTGGCCGCGGTGCTCGAGCTGGTGGATACGTCGATCGTGAACGTGGCGATCCCGCACATGATGGGCACGCTCGGCGCCACGCTCGATGAAATCGCGTGGGTGTCGACGTCGTACATCATCGCGAACGTGATCGTGATCCCGATGTCGAGCTGGCTGTCCGCGTACTTCGGCCGGCGCAATTATTTGACCGGCTCCATCATGATTTTCGTGATCGCGTCGTTCTTCTGCGGCGCCGCGACGTCTCTCTGGGGTTTGGTGTTCTGGCGTGTGATCCAAGGACTCGGTGGCGGCGCGTTGTTGTCCACCGCCCAGACCACCCTGTTCGAAGCATTTCCGCTGCACGAGCGCGGCATCGGCCAATCGATCTTCGGCGTCGGTGTGATGGTGGGCCCGACGATCGGCCCGACGCTCGGTGGCTACATCGTCGATGCGTATGCATGGCCGTGGATCTTCTACATCAACGTGCCGCTCGGCATTATCGCCGCGTATCTCGTGTGGACGTATGTGCGTGACGCCGCGTACCACGTGAAAGCGACATCGGTGGACGTGCTCGGCATCGTGTTGCTCACCATGGCGGTCGGCTCACTGCAGTGGATGCTGGAACGCGGCGAACGATTCGACTGGTTCGAATCACGCTTCGTGACGGGGCTGGCGATCACCAGCGTGGTGTCGGCGGTGCTGCTGGTGTGGCGCGAACTCACGATCGACGAACCGATCATCGATTTCCGCATTCTCAAGTCGCGACAGCTGGCACCCGGTGTGTTGTTCGCCATGTTCCTCGGCCTGGCGCTGTACGGCTCGGTGTTCGTGTTGCCGGTGTTTCTGCAGACGCTGCACGGCTACACGGCGCAGCAGACGGGTATGGTGATCTTGCCGGGCGCCTTGGCGTCGGCGTTCACGATGGCGATTGTGGGACGCATGGCCAACAAGGTGGATGCCCGCCCGATGATCGTGTTCGGAGCGTTCATGTTTCTGGGTTCGATGGTGCAGCTGTCACGCCTCACGCTCGACTCCGGTCAGAACGAACTCTTCTGGCCGCTGATCATGCGCGGGGTAGGACTGGGCTTTCTCTTCGTGCCGCTCACGAACGCCACGGTGGCCGGACTCCCCATGCGATTGATCGGCCAAGGCACGGGCATGTTCAATCTCATGCGTCAGCTGGGCGGATCGCTGGGCATCGCGATCATGGCCACGATGCTGGCGCGACAAATGGTCGTGCAGAAGCAACTGTTGACGGAACATGTGGGGTCATACGACCCGACCACGATGGCGCGGTTGGGAGGATTGACGAATGGACTGATCGCACGCGGAATCGACGTAACGACTGCGAAACAGCAGGCGCTGATGATCATGGATCGCCAGATCGCGACTCAGGCCAGTGTGATTGCCTTCTCGCATATCTACCTGATTGCCGGGATCCTGTTGGTGGGGGCACTGCCGCTGTTGTTGATCTGGAAAACGGGGAAGGGGGCAACGGGAATTAAGGTCGAGCTGCACTGATGGGCTTGGGCGGTGGGCGGTGGGCTCTTGAGGCTTGGGGCTGTGGGCTCTTGAGGCTTGAGGCTTGGGGCTGTGGGCTCTTGAGGCTTGGGGCTATGGGCTCTCGGCTCTCGAGGCTTGGGGCTGTGGGCTATGGGCTATCTGCCATGGGCCGTGAGCCGTGAGCCGTGGGCCGTGGGTCGAAGCCAAGCGGACACAGTCTGAGAACTCGGCTCTCAGGTAAACCCACGGCGCATGGCCCATGGCAGATAGCCCCCTAGCGTGAGTTTCCCGCGATAGCGCGAGTTGGGGTCGTTCGGTGCGGCGTCAGAGGGTGTTTCCCCTCTGACGCTTTTTTGTGGACCCCACTTCGTTCAGTATATACAACCGATGATCGACAGATCGCGGCCGCGCCTGGCAAGCGGTCCTCCTGAACGATCCCACCACGGCCCTCTTGCGCGACGGGACACCGGATAGTATATACAACTATCGTGGCCAGTTTCCAGATCGTCACCGCCAAAGGGCATCGCTACCTCCGGATCGTCGAGTCGTTCCGCGATCCCGTCACCAAGCGCCCCAAGCTGCGCGTGTTGCGCCACTTGGGC
>JBBQXC010000052.1:0-26512 GCA_038210005.1 Gemmatimonadales bacterium | reverse complement strand
GAGCAGCTCGTAAATCATCGGCGGCCGATCGTTCAGCGAGCACACGTACCCCGCCGGCTTGTGCAGCAGCACGACCGACCCCGGCGGCGCATCGAGCGGCGTGCCGTCGACGAACACATCCTCGTGCACGTACGCGTCCGTATCCCGGAGCACGGTGCCGGCTGACGTGGTCACGCGACGCTGCCGCACGATCCGCTCGGCCTCCTTGCGGGTGCCATAGCCAAGAGCAACGAGGTAGCGGGACAGCGTCATGGCGTTGGGCTCGAGGGCGTGCGGCGAAGAGGGCGTGCACGGGAGTATAATGCAGGGCGGTCCCCTCTCTCACGGCCCCCCCAATGAGTACTTCATCCTCCCGCCCGCGTCCGCCGATCAACGGCGACTTCTACGACTGGTTCTCAACGCTGCCGGAGGAGGTGAACACCGCCCGGCTCAGGCTTCGCGAGTTCATGAGCGGCGAATGGGAGCCGCAAGCAAACGCCTACTGGGAGCGCGCGGAATTCCCGCGCGAGTATTTGGTGGGCAAGATGAAGGAGCTCGACCTGCTGCGCGACGCGTACACGCCGGACCGGGCCGCGATGGCCACGGTGATGGACGGTCTGCTGTCCATGGAGTTCGCCCGGGTCGATCCGTCGCTGGCCACGTTCTTCGGGGTGCACGCCGGGTTGTGCATGGGATCGATCGCGCTGTGTGGATCGGCGGAGCAGCAGGCCGAGTGGCTGCCGGCGCTGCGCCGATGGGACATGGTTGGGGCGTTCGGACTCACCGAACCCGACGTAGGATCGGGCGTGGCGCGAGGCCTCACCACGACCTGCCGTCGCGAAGGTGACACGTGGGTGTTGAACGGCCAGAAGAAGTGGATCGGCAACTCCACGTGGTGCGACATCGTGATTGTCTGGGCGCGCGACGAGGCCGATCAGTCGGTGAAGGGCTTCATCGTGCGCACCTCGTTGCCCGGATATTCGGCCGCCACGATGCAGGGGAAGATCGCCCAGCGCACGGTGCTGAACGGATTGATCACGCTCACCAATGTGCCGGTGGCCGAGCAGGACCGCTTGCAGCGCGCCAGCAGCTTCGCGGACACGCAGCGGGTATTGGTCACGGCGCGATGCGGCACGGCGTGGCAGGGCGTCGGGTGCGCGATGGGCGCGTACGAGCACTCGCTCCGCTATGCCCAAGAGCGCACGCAGTTCGGGAAGCCGATCGGCAGCTTCCAGCTGATTCAGATGATGCTGGTGAAGATGTTGGGGAACCTCACGGCGATGATCGGCCTCGCCCTGCGCGCGTCGGAGTTGCAGGATCGGATGGGACCCAAGGACGAGATGTCGGCGTTGGCGAAGCAGTTTTGTGCGGCGAAGTGCCGTGAGGTAGTGCAGCTGGCACGCGAGTCGATGGGAGGCAACGGGATTCTCCTCGAGTTCCATGTGGCGCGCCTATTTGCCGACGCCGAGGCGATTTACTCCTACGAGGGGTCGAACGAGATCAACGCGATGATCGTGGGACGGGCCGTCACGGGCTACTCTGCGTTTGTCTGAGTGCGCGCGGGTCAGGCGGGACCGGCGCGCAACGTTTCGGAGCCTTGATCGTCTGAAGGTCACGACAGAGTGGTCGGCCCGATGCAGGCCTGGCGCTCCGCTTTCGTTTTTTCGGTCGTTAAATGCCCGAGTCATCGTCCGTGCTGCATGATCCCGCGCGACTTCGATTGCTGCGGGACGCCAGCCGTCCGCGTCACTATCCGGAATCCGCGTACGACAGCCTCACGCGCGTGGCTGCACAGGCGCTCGACGTGCCTGTCGTCCTCGTGTCGCTGGTGGATGACCAGGGGCAGTTCTTCCCCGGCGCCACCGGTTTGCTGGGTGAAATCGCGGTGTGTCGCTCCACGCCGTTGTCGCACTCGTTCTGCATGCACGTGGTGATGACGGGTGCCGTGCTGTCGGTCGAGGACGCCCGCGCCCACCCGCTCGTCTGCACGAATCCGATCATCGACGAGATGGGTATCGTCGGGTATCTCGGGTTCCCGCTGACGACCTCCGACGGACATACGCTGGGGTCGATGTGCGCCATCACGATGTCACCGCGGGTCTGGACGCCGCAGGACGAGACGACGCTACGCGCTCTGGCGCAGATGGTCATCAGCGACCTCGAACTCCGCGCCGAGCTCTCGCATCGCGAGGATTCCGCGGAAGCCACTGATCCGTCGGTGATGGTCGAGGGCTTGCCCACGCGCGGCGTCGACATTCTGGACCACATGCTCGAAGGGGCGGTGGCCCTCGACCGTCAGTGGCGCATCACGCTGGCCAATCGTGCCGCGGCGCGGCTCACGCGCGTTTCGCGGTCGGTCGGGCAGAATCTCTGGACGCTCATGCCGATGCTGGTCGGCACGCCGATCGAACGCCTCCTACGTGAAGCGGCCGCCTCGCGCCGCCCCCTCGAGGCGGAGACGTTTCTCCCCGAGCAGGCGAGGTGGTTCGAAATCCGCGCAGTGCCGGCGCGGCACGGGCTCGCGGTGTATTTCGCGGATACGACCGAGCGACGTCGGGCGATCGAGTCACTTGCGCTGCGTGAAGATCAGCTCCGTCAGGCGCAGAAGATGGAGGCGATCGGCACGCTCGCCGGCGGCGTCGCGCACGACTTCAATAATCTGCTCACCGTGATGCGCGCGAACTGCGAGCTGCTCATGGACGATCTGACGCCGGAGTCACCGACATACGACGAGTTGTCGGATATTCGCGCCGCCGTCACCCGTGCAGCATCGCTCACGCAGCAGTTGCTGGCATTCGGGCGCAAGCAGTCGATTCAACCGCGACACGTCGATATCGCCACCACCATCGACGCCCTCACGCCGATGCTGCGTCGACTGATTCCCTCGACCATCGATATCGATATGCCGTCCGCGAACAGTCTCCCCACGGTGTTCATCGATCCGGGGCAGGTCGAGCAGGTGGCGATCAATCTGATCGTCAACGCGCGCGACGCGATGCCGCATGGCGGCACGATCGGCGTGGCGTGCGCGGCGCTGACGCTGGCCGAGCCGCTGGTGACGGCCAGTGTCACGGTACCCGAAGGACGGTGGGTGCAGCTCACCGTGCGCGACACCGGTGTGGGGATTCCCCTCGAACTGCTGCCGCGCATTTTCGACCCGTTTTTCACCACGAAGGACGTAGGTAAGGGCACCGGGCTCGGACTGTCTACCGTGTTCGGGATCGTCCACAAAGCGGGTGGACTGATCACGGTCGATTCGCGCGTCGGCAGTGGCACGCGCGTTCGCGTGTTCTTCCCGGCGTCGTCGGAGGATCCGGTCGCCGCCACGCCGCCCGATGCGGTGGAGAACGCGGCCGATGCGCTCGCGCTGGTGTAGCTCCAAGACGGTCTGGTTCGACGGGTACGCGGACTGTCGTTCGTTCGCAGAGAACTGCTGTACTGCGGATCACGGCGAACCACGAGGTATTGTCGTTGTGGAATACTCACGAACACGGCGAGGAATAGGCGGTCGAGCGCACGACTGCCCAGCTCGACCTCAGTTCGCGAGTCCGTACACGACGGTGGTCACCACGCGTACGCGTTTCGTGACTTGACTCTCCTCGGAGATGCCCATCGCCTGATCGCGCGGCAGAATCTCGAACACGCCCTGATTGGCGCTGCGAATGCCGGACAGGGTGGTCTTGGAATCGCGTGCGAACTGCTGCGCCGACTCGCGCGCCCGTGCCGTGGCCTCGGCGATCATCGGGTTCTTGAAATCGTTGAGCTTCGTGAAGACGAACGTCGGACCGCCGCCGCCGTATTCCTGCCCTGACGACAACACGACGCCGTTGCGTACCAGATCCGGCACGCGCTGGCTGGCGGTCTGCACGAGGTCCACGCGCGTCGAGCGCACCACGAGGGTCTGGCGAATGATGTAGCGGCCCGTGTTCTGATAACCGCCGACCGTGCGGGCATCCTGCACGGAGAATTCCTGCAAGCTCACTTCGGTGCCCGTGGAGTCGAGTCCCTGTGCGGTGAGGAAGGCGCGCACCTGCTGCACATTGCGCTCGAGCGCCGTATTGGCACGTACGAGATCGTCGTCGGTGACGACGAGTCGAAGTGGCCAGATCGCGAGATCGGCCTTCGCCTCGCGCTCGGCGACGCCCTTCACCGACACCGTGCGATCGGAGGTGCGCATGCGCGAGAAGCCGGCGCCGACGAGGAAACCGCCGATGGCGATGCCGGTGGCTAGCAACAGGGCCGCGATGATGCGGCCGGACGACGAGGTCGAGGGGGTGTTCATAGGTGGGAGGCGTGGGAATGGGGGTCAGCGATCTTCGATCGGAAGGCGAATCTCCACGCGGCATCCGCCCGATGCGTGATTGCTCATGCGAAAGGCGTACCGGTCGCCGTACAGCATGGTGAGTCGCATACGGGTGTTGGTGAGGCCGATGCCAAGACCGTCCACCGAGGGCGTGGCGGCGAGAAAGCGGCCGCTGGAGGTCAGGAGGCCGTCGAGACCCCGGCCATTGTCCTCGACGATGATCTCGAGGACGCCGCCATTGCGTTTCACATGCACTTCGATGCTCTGATCCGGATGGCCGGGCGCGAGGCCGTGCTTGAGCGCGTTCTCGACCAGTGGCTGCAGGAGAAAGCTGGGCAGCATGTCGTCCACGGCCGACGGATCGACGGTGATATCGGCGTCAAGGCCCTGCCCGTAGCGCACGCGGGCAATCTGGAGATAGAGCTCGACCAGTTCGATCTCCTGCCACACGGGAATCAGCGACGAGCCCGCGCTGCGGAGCGACAGGCGGAGGAGATCGGCGACGCGGGTCAGCGTCCGCTGCGCTTCGCGTACGTCCATCTCCATCAGCTCGGCCACGGAGTTGAGGGCGTTGAACAGAAAATGCGGGTTGAGCTGCATGCGGAGCGCTTCGAGTTGCGTGCGCGCCAGCTTCTGCTCGAGGGCGGTGGCCGCTCGGTCGCGTTCTCGATACCGCCGCACAAACTCCACCATGTACGCAGCGCCCACGACCGCCCAGTACAGCACTACCTGAAAGTCGAGATGGTTGACGAGCACGACCCGGACCGCGAACGCATAGCTGGTGACCTGACCGATGGCCCCGAAGACATGATCGAGCCAGGCGATGGCGAGGACGTTCACGGTGGAGATCACTGCACTTACGGCAACGTGTATCGAGATCCAGGGGAGGATCCGCGCCGTGTCCAGTTTGACCCGCTCCACGAGGGTGAGCACCACCTGCGACCAGAGCCCCCACATCATCCATGACGCCCCCTGCCAGAGCAGGGATGTCGCGAGGTTGTAATGGGTCCCTGACGCATCACCGATCAGCGAGAGCTGCAGTGCCGCCAGGACGGCCGGGATGACCCACCCGACGGCAAAGAGGAGGCGCGTCACACGCCGCAGGCGCACGCCTTCATCGGCGATCGTGACAGGCTGAATCGAGGACACCATGAGGGGGCGGCTGGGGTGCTATCGCCATCCACGCGATAGAGCTATGTGATGTACTGGAACTTCACCGGCAAGAGAACGTAGTACACTTGATAGGCATCAACGTGCAGCTTGTGGGCTGCACTTTCCTTTCGCGGTACGTGGTGCAACCATCCCTGCAACCCAGAAACGGCATTCGTCACTGACTGCCGTTCCCTCGGAACAATCGATTGACGACACGCGCGCCGCTCCTCCCGGCGCGCAGCGGGAGCGCCGAAGGCGTGTCGAACGGAGGCGGAGACGGTGCGTGTGCGAGTTCTGATCGTTGACGATGAACGTCTGGCGCGGCAGCGTATTCGCCGATTGATGCAGACGGAAGCGGATGTCGAGGTGGTCGGCGAAGCCGAGAGCGGGCACGAAGCCGTGGCGCTGATTCGCGAACTGCAGCCGGATCTGGTCTGTCTCGACGTCCAGATGCCGGGGCTCGACGGGTTCGGCGTGTTGCGCGAACTCGACGGGGGTCACGTGCCCATGGTCCTGTTCATCACCGCGTATGACGAGCACGCGCAGCGCGCATTCGACGTGCATGCGGTGGATTACGTTCTGAAGCCGGTCGACGAGGAACGCTTCAAGGCGGCCTTCGACAAGGCGCGAAAGCAACGCGCGAACGCGGTCGCGGCGGAACGGCTCGGCGAACTGCTGGAGACGGTGCGTCGGCTGGCCGACGCGCGCGGCGAACTTGACATGGGCTTGGCGGGCGCGGCGGGCAACGGGAACGCATATGCCACCGGAACGGCAGTGGCGGGCGCCAAGGGGGCGGCCGCCGCAAATGGCGGACGCTACGCCAGCCGTATTCTGGTGAAGCAGGACGGGCGCATGTTCTTCGTCAAGACGAGCGAGATCGACTGGATAGAGGCCGATCGCAATTACGTGCGGCTGCACGTGGGCGAGGTCGCGCACAGCATCCGCGAGCGCATCAGCCATCTCGAAGAAACGCTGGACCCTCGCCTGTTCGCGCGGATTCATCGCTCCACGATCGTGAATCTCAATCGCGTGCGCGAAATGCAACAGTGGTTCTCCGGCGATTACGTGGTCATCCTCGAGGATGGCACGCGGCTGCGTCTCAGCCGCCATTACCGAGACCGCGTCGAGAAGCAGGTCGGCGTCTAGGCCGTTCGCGAGTGAAACCGAGGTCGACCGGGCCGACCGCCATCCCGATCAGTTGGCAGTCCAGGATCGTGCATCTGCTCGTGCGCGCGCGGATGCGTCCGCACGCGTACGCGCCGATCGACCCGTCGTGGGTGCGTACCCAAATGGGTCGGCCTCGTGCCGCGCGTCGCTGGATGGCTCGTGTCACCGGAGCCTCCCTGCAACTGCGCGCGGCAGAGCAGGGGTGGCCGGGCGGTGAGGTCGTGTCATGGCCCGGTCATGCGGTCGAGGCCCCGGTGCTGCTGTATCTCCACGGCGGTGGCTACATCGCCTGTTCACCGGAAACGCACCGGCCGCTGGTGTCGTCGCTGGTGCGTCGCGTGCGTGGACGGGCGTTCGTCCCGCGCTATCGTCTGGCCCCCGAACATCCGTTTCCCGCAGCGCTCGACGACGCCAAGGCCGCCTATCGATATCTGCTCGACGTGGAGCGTATCGCGCCCGCGCAGATCGTCCTTGTCGGCGACTCGGCCGGCGGGGGGCTCGCCCTGTCGCTCGCGCTGGCGATCCGCGACGAGCAGTGGCCGAATCCCGCTGGTATCGTGGCCTTCAGTCCGTGGACCGATCTGGCCGCTACCGGTGGTTCGCTCGACGAAAATTCCGAACGGTGCGCCATGTTCGCCGGCGAGACGATTCGTCGCGCCGCCCGCTTCTATGTCGGCGATGCCGATCCGACGTCGCCGTTGATTTCACCGCTGTACGGTGACTTCCGCGGACTGCCGCCGATGCTGGTCCATGCCAGCGAAGACGAAGTGCTGCGTGACGACGCGATTCGTGTGGCCGATGCCGCGCGCGACGCGGGAGTGGATGTCGAACTGCAGCTCTGGCCACACGTACCGCATGTCTGGCAATTTTTCGCGGCGGTGCTGCCGGAAGCGCGCGCCTCGCTCGATGCCATGACGCGTTTCGTGCGCGCGCGCACGTAGTACCGGTGTCGCACGACACGAACGCGGCCCCATGTGCGTGTGCGCTGGAACACCACGCGATGACACGTTGCAACATCATCATCCCTCGCTGTGACGGATCGTGACGCCGCGGGGCACGAGGCGTCCAGCGAGCAAAGACCGTGAGCAACTCCGACATCTTCCCCGTTTATCGTCCACCGGACTGGTACCCGCTGCAGCGCGCCCTCGCGCTGGTGTTCGGGACCGCTGCGGTCGACGCCACTGCCTCCTTCTGGTTCATCGGATTCGTCCATGGGCCGGCCGATGTGGGTGACTTGCGGCTGTACGAGTACAGCACAACGCGCCGGCGGATTGCTCTCGACCGCAACGGGGGCGCGTATCGATGGTTTGCGGAAATCGGCGGCTACAGCCGTGTGGATCACGAGGAAGCCCTGATCGAGGCCCTCGTGTGATCCGGAGCGTGCGCTTCATGCATTTTCGTGGCGATGCAGCCGATACTTTTTTCACATGCCCCTGGATATCCCCGGCATAGGCGGTACCTCGCGCCTGTTGCCGTCGTCGCCGATCGGCCCGGCCGTCCCGCCAAGGGCCGCGCCCCTCGGACCCATCGGCCCGGTCACGCCGTCGAGGGCGCTGGCGCCCGTGGCTCCCGCCGGGACGCGCCGCTCGTCCGCAATGCCGTCGCCGCTGGGGCGGAGCGGGCTCGACCTCCTCGATGTCCTCGGCACGACCGACTTGCTGGTGGAGCGCCGAACGGTAGCGCCGGTGGCGCTCGACGTCGGCCTCGAGACCGCGCGCGGAGCGCTCCTTCGGGGGCTGGCCGCCGAGTCGCTGGCCACGCTTGATGGCGTCTGGGAGAGGGCGCAGCTCACCGAGGAGGGGTGGTATCTCCGCGCCGGCGCGTTGACCGTGCTGGGGCTTCCGGGCGAAGCGGAGCGGGTCGTCACCGAGGCGCTGCAGTGCAAGCCGTCGTCGGTCGCCCTGCGCTTCATGCAATCGCTGGCGCGGCTGGCCAGCGGCGACGTGTCCGGCGCCCGCGGCGCGATTGCGGCGGCGATCGAACAGCAGACGACCCACCCGGTGCTGCTCATGCAGCAGGTCATCGTGCTCGCGCGACAGGGCAACCGCGGTGAGGCGGAACGGCTGCTGCAGCAGGTCATGCGGGTATTCCCCGATCATCCGGCCGTGGAGTTCGCGCGCACGACTTTGCGAGTGATCGCCGCGGATCGCGCCCGGAGCACGTCGCGCAGTGCCTTCGGTGGTCGCGTGGATGAACCCGTTCCGTTCACGACCGGCGATCACGAGGTGTTCGAAGCGTTCAGCTCGGCGACGCCCATCGCGACATTCGGTGCCGGCGATGGCACCGTGGGAGACGCGCCGGCCGAGAACGCTTCGATCACGAACGACGCACGGGCTTCGGCCGAGGACGTCACAGGCAATGTGGCCGAGCGCGCCATGGCACGTCTCGGCGCCCGCTTCGCGACCCTGTCCGTGTCCGACGCGGTGCGCGAGGGGCGGATGCTGATCCGCGCGTTCAGCGCAGGCGGCTCGATGGCCGGCGCCTGCGCGCCGGAGCAGGCGCATGCGGCGCGCGGGGTGCTCACAGCCATCGTCTTCGCGCTCAACACCGGCGCGCCGTCCACGCGCGCCGCGGACGGCGCCTCGCCGTTGGACGTCTTGCTCTCGCAGTGGCTGCCGCTGATGCAGGCCGGCCGGTGTGAAGACGCCGCGCGTGTGCTGCGTCGGCTTGGCGCGAGCATTCCCGACGCGCAGCGGCGCCTGCTGGAGGCGTGTACGCGAATGCCCGCGGCGACATCCCCGCAAGAGGATCGCGAACCGCGGGTCCTGCCGTTCGGCACTGGCGAGTATGAGGCGCTGGTGGAGGGTGAGCCGGCGAAGGGACCACTCATTCCGGTGCGAATCGGCCTCGCGCTGCTCGAGGAGCGTTCGCCTGAGCGGACGTGCGAGCGCAGCATGAGCGGCTGGATCGAGCGTCCTCGCGAAGTGACACCGGGTCACGCCACGCCGAGTCACGCAATATCGAGTCGCGTGACGCCAGCGGGTGTGGCGGTTGGTTCGATCGACATGGACGGTCGAGGCTGGGGGGCGGCGATCGCGGCCGGCTCCTACCTGCCGCCGCCGCGTGCCGAGGGCGCCGGTATGCGCATCGCGGCGCTGTTGTGCGTGATCATTGCGGCCGGCGCGGCGATGTCCGGCTCAGGCGTGGTTGCGATCGCTTTCGGTGCCGGCGCGGCTTGGCTGGGGCTCCGTCGGAGCGGGCGATCCGACGAGCGCCCGACGGGGGCCGGCGACCGCAATCGCGACCGCAATCGCGACCGCAATTACGAGCGCGACCGCGAGACGACCGGGGCCGATTAGATTCCCCCCGGCGTCGTCCGCCTCAGGTTGTCGCTGTCCCATTCCGAACAGAGTCGTTCATCTCATGGCCCAGTCCACGTCCGCGCCCGTCACGGCGTTTCTCCGTCATCACTATCGCCACTTCAACGCGGCCGCCCTCATCGATGCCGCCGATGGCTACGTGCGGCATCTCGAAGCCGGCAACAAGATGATGGTCACGCTCGCCGGTGCCATGAGCACGGCGGAACTGGGGCTGTCATTGGCCGAGATGATCCGGCAGGACAAGGTCCACGCGATCACGTGCACGGGCGCGAATCTCGAAGAAGACATCTACAATCTGGTCGCGCACGATCACTACGAGCGGGTGCCGAACTATCGCGATCTCACGCCGGAAGACGAGCAGCAGTTGCTCGAGAAGCACTTCAATCGGGTGACCGACACCTGCATTCCGGAAGCGGAAGCGATCCGTCGGATCGAGAAGGCGATTCTCGACGAGTGGACCGCCGCCGACCAGGCCGGTGAGAGCTACTTCCCACACGAGTTCATGTACCGGATTCTCCTCAGCGGTAAGCTCGAGGAGTTCTACCAGATCGATCCGAAGAACTCCTGGATGCTGGCCGCCGCGCAGAAGAACCTGCCGATCATCGTGCCGGGCTGGGAAGACTCGACCACGGGCAACATCTTCGCGTCGCACGTGATCGACGGCAACATCAAAAACGTGCATACGGTGAAGGGCGGCATTCAGTACATGATGTATCTGGCCGATCACTACACTGAAGTCACGAAGGATTCGTCGATGGGCTTCTTCCAGATCGGCGGCGGCATCGCCGGTGACTTCCCGATCTGCGTCGTCCCGATGCTGCATCAGGACCTGCAGCGCACCGAAGTGCCGCTCTGGGGCTACTTCTGTCAGATCAGCGATTCGACCACGTCGTACGGCTCGTACTCGGGCGCGGTGCCGAACGAGAAGATCACCTGGGGCAAGCTCGGTATCGAGACACCGAAGTACATCATCGAGAGCGACGCGAGCATCGTGGCGCCGTTGGTGTTCGCCATCGTGCTCGGTCAGTAATCGGCACTACGGCAGGGTGTCGAGCTCCACCGTGGGCACCCGCAGTCGCTGACCCACTTTGATGTCATCCGTCGAAAGCTGATTCAGTTGCCGGAGGACATCCGGCGATGTCCGGAAGCGGCGCGCGAGGCCCGTGAGTGTCTCGCCTCGCCGCACGATGTAGGGCACGTAGAGCGCAGCCGGAGGAGCAGGGGCGCGTGTGGTGGCGGTGAGCGCTTCTTCGTCGCGCGTGACAGCCTTGCGCGCTGCCGCGCTGGCTTGGGACACGCGAAGCGCCGATGTCCATGCGCCGTCGTCGACGATGAAGTCGACCTGGGCCGAGGGTGTGCGAAGCACGAGTCCCCGCCCGTATCCGCGAAAGAGCGTACGAGGCTCGAGTGTGAAGGCCGCGTCGTACGCATAGCTCTCCACCAGTAACTCGGTGGGGCCGTCTTCGCGCGGACGCAGCAACGGCGTGGGCGGCGCGCCCACGTACAGCAACCGACGGTCGGTGGCGACAACCACACCGAATGACTCGCGCCACATGTCCGTCCAGCGACGTTGCGAGGCGAAGGCGCGCGCCACCACGCGCTCCTCGGGACCCAGTTGTGACGCCACTTCCTGTTGCGCGGCTTCGCGGGCGGTGCGGCGGGCGCCGATCGGCGGCACGATGGCGGCGGCGGCCACGAGCGCGGCCGTGCCCAGCAGGGCCGTGCTACTCGTGAGCGCGACCAGCAGCCGCACCCACGCACTGCGCTGACGACGGGCCGGAGGCGCCGCGGCGCCGGCCCGGAACCAGCCAGGACCTCGCGACCCGCCTGGTACTTCACCAGACGAGGCGCTGGGGGATCGTTCTTGGGAAGCCATTCGTTGAAAGATAGCCTCCGCTGATCGAAGAATCTCGATACCGTACAGGTATGCCTGTTCAGCGCTCTCCCGTTCCGATAACGTATCCGGAATTGCCCGCTCTGTTCGATCCCGTTGCCTGGTGGTCTCTGGTGGACGGCACGCGAACCGCCATCATCGACGCGGTCTCGGCTCGTCATTACAGCTATCGCGATGTCGATCGCGATGCGGATCGCTGGCATGCGCTGCTCGCGCGTCACGGTGTGCAGGTCGGCGACCGCGTGGGTATACTCGCGCAGAATCGCTACGACTTCATCCCGCTCTTGTTCGGTTGCATCCGGATGGGCGCGATGTTGGTGCCGCTCAACTGGCGACTATCGGCGATCGAGCTTGCCCGCGTCATCAACGACGCCGAGCCGTGTATCCTGTTCGGAGACGACGGCTCGCGGGCATTGCTCGAGGCGTCGCTCATCCACACGGACATTCCGAGACCGCGGGTGTTCGACCTTGATCACGACGTTCCCGCGATGCAGCGGGCCGTTGCCGATCACGGGCCGTTGGGGTCTCCCGACCGCGGTCACGGCGACGCCACGATGCTGCTGTATACCTCGGGCAGCACCGGTGTGCCCAAGGGCGTGATGCTCCCGCATCGTCAGCTGCTGTGGAATGCGATGGCGACCACCATGGGGTGGCGGCTCGGTGCCGACGATGTCGGAACAGCCGCCACCCCGTTGTTTCACACGGCTGGCTGGCACGTATTCACGACCACGCTGCTGTCGCAGGGCGGCACCGTCGTGCTGATCGGTGCCTTCGAGCCCGGCGAGTATCTCGACGTGTTTCATCGCTATGGCGTGACGGTCACGTTCGGCGTACCCACCCAGTTTGCGATGCTGCGGGACTGTGCCGCGTGGGGCCGGCCGTTGCCGGCGCTCCGATGGTTCCTGTCAGGCGGCGCGCCCTGTCCGCCAGGGGTCAGGGATATGGTGCGCGCGGCGGGGTACGGGTTCCGTGAGGCCTACGGTCTCACCGAGTGCGGCCCAAACTGCTTTGCCACCAATCATCGCACGGCGCGCGAGCTGGACGGCTCGACCGGATGGCCGATTCCGTTCCTGCACATGCGGCTTCGTGCCGACGATGGGTCGCTGGTCGGTCACGACGACGTTGGTGAACTGGAGCTGCGCGGTCCGCAGCTGTTCAGTGGCTACTTCCGTGCAGCGGAGCAGACCGACGGGGTGATGACGGCGGACGGTTGGCTGCGCACCGGTGATCTCGCGAGCCGTGACGCCACGGGGGTGCATCGCATTCGGGGGCGCCGTAAAGAGATGTACATCTCAGGCGGCGAGACCGTATTCCCGGGTGAGGGAGAGGCGGCGCTGCTCGACTGTCCCGGTGTCCTGGAAGCCACGGTGATCGGCCTGCCGGACACCCGTTGGGGGGAGGTGGGTTGCGCGCTCATCGTGCGTCGGGATCCGGCGCTTGACGAGGGCATGGTGATGGCCGAGGCGCGCGCACGACTTGCCGGGTACAAGGTGCCCAAGCGCATCGTGTTCCTTGCGGCCATTCCGCGACTCGGCTCCGGGAAGATCGATCGACGGGCCGCGGCGGCGCTCATTCCCGATGCCTGCGCGTGAAGCCGCTGGCGTACGGAGCGCGAGCTAGCGAGCATTGGTGATGCTACCGCAGGTTGGTATGGCCCCATGACGCGTCCCGAGCGCGCTCACGCCCCCAGGCGTGCCAAGAGTGCGCGCCCGTCCGCTGAGGCCAAGGCGGCGATTGCGCCGCCGCAACTCGACTTGTTCCCCGTGCGCCCGGTCGTCGATGTGCTCGATCCGCGCGCAGTCGTTGGGGCGCAGACCGGTGTGGAGCATCTGGTTCGTGTGCGCCTTCGTCCCAATGACGCGCCGCACCTGATCTTCCATGACCGGCACGGTTGGTACTGCGAGTCGCATGGGCCCACGTGCCACACCGTACAGCTCGCCCGCGACGAGGTGAAATGACGGAGCACCTCTTTGTTGATGGCCTGCCGATCTGGACGCCGTCGGCGGACGCTATTCGGCGCGCGCGGCTCACACAGTTCCGCCTCGACCTCCAGTCTCGCGGTATCATCGACACGTCGGTGCGCGATTCGCACGGGTTGCAGCGCTGGTCGGTGCAGCACCCCGCCTCGTTCTGGGCCGAGATCTGGCGTGCGGCCGGGATACTGGCCGACGGTCCGGGCTCGTCGGAAGCGCCGTGGAGCCACGTGCTGGTTGGCGGCGAGCGCATGGCGCCACCCGACCCGCAGCGCGGACCGCGCTGGTTCACCGACAGCCGTCTGAGTTTCGCGGAGCATCTGCTGCGTCGGCGCGATGACGGAACAGCGATCGTGTCGTGGAACGAGCTCGGGGCGCAGCAGCGCCTCACCTTCAGCGAACTGGCGGCGCAGGTCGCTGCCACCGCGGCGGCACTCGCCGCCGCGGGAGTGGGTGTGGGGGATCGCGTGGTCGGCTATCTGCCGAATCTGCCACAGGCGGTGATCGCGATGCTGGCGGCGTCGGCACTCGGTGCGGTCTGGTCGTCCTGTTCTCCCGACTTCGGCACGAAGGGCGTGCTCGATCGATTCGGACAGATTGCGCCCAAGGTGCTGATCGCTGCCGACGGATACTGGTACGCTGGTAAGCAGATCGACGGCCTGCCGCGACTGCGCGAGATCGTGGCGGCGCTCCCATCGCTCGCGGCGGTGTGGATCGTACCCTACGTCAGCGACACGCCGATGATCGCGTCGGTACCCGGCGCGGTCACGTTTACCGAGATGCTGGCGCAGCATGCGTTGCATCGCGAGCCGACCTTCACGCGCCTGCCGTTCGATCATCCGTTGTACATCATGTACTCGTCGGGCACGACAGGACTGCCCAAGTGCATGGTGCACGGCGCTGGTGGCACACTGCTGCAGCACTGGAAGGAACTCGCGCTGCACACCGACCTCGGGCCGGATGACGCCATCTTTTACTTCACCACCTGCGGGTGGATGATGTGGAACTGGCTGGTGTCGGCGCTGGCCGTGGGGAGCACGATCGTGCTGTACGACGGCGCGCCGTTGGCGCCATCGGCCGACATCCTCTGGCGCATGGCGGCCGAGGAGCGTGTGTCGGTGTTCGGCACGAGTGCCAAGTATCTGTCCGTGCTCGAAAAAGAAGGCGTGCAACCCCGTGTGCAGTTCGACTTGTCGTCGCTGCGCGCGATTCTTTCCACCGGCAGTCCGCTGGCGGCGCACAGCTACGATTTCGTGTATGCGCAGATCAAGGCGGACGTACGCTTGGCCAGTATCAGTGGCGGCACCGACATCGTGAGCTGCTTCGCGCTCGGCGATCCCACGGGCCCGGTGTACCGCGGTGAGCTGCAGATGCGTGGACTGGGCATGGCGGTCGAGGTGTTCGGCGACGACGGCACGCCGGTGCATGAGACGCCCGGGGAGCTGGTGTGTACGCGTCCGTTCCCGAGCATGCCGGTGGCATTCTGGAACGATCCGGATGGCGCCTTGTACCGCGCCGCGTACTTCGAGCATTTCCCCGGTGTCTGGCGTCATGGCGACTGGGCGGAAATCACGGCGCACGACGGCCTGATCATTCACGGCCGCAGCGACGCGACGCTTAATCCCGGTGGTGTGCGGATCGGCACCGCGGAGATCTATCGGCAGGTGGAGCAGATCCCGGCGATCCTGGAATCACTGGTTATCGAGCAGCGACGAGGCGCCGATGGCGACGACTCGCGCGTCGTGCTGTTCGTGCGGCTGCGCGAAGGCGAGCACCTTACCGACGAGGTGCAGCGGGCGATCCGCCAGCGCATCCGCGAACATGCCAGTCCACACCATGTGCCGAAGGTGATCGTGGCGGTACAGGATATTCCCCGCACGATCAGTGGGAAGATCACGGAACTGGCCGTCCGCGATGTGGTGCATGGCCGCCCGGTCAAAAACGCCGACGCGCTGGCGAACCCGGCGGCGCTGGCGCTCTTTGCCGACCTTCCCGAGCTCCAGTCGTAGGTGCCGAGAAGCCGCGCGGGGTTATCTTTCATCAATCCCGCCGGACCAGCCCCGTTCGTGGAGCGTCGTCCCATGTGCAAGAATCCGCTTTCGGAAGACCAACGGCAACGCGCCTGGATCGGCGCGCTGCCACGTTCGCATATCTGAGGTCGAGATGGCTGCCCACAGTCGGCGCGATTTCGCGCGTCCGCCTGTTCATCCATCACAACTGAGGTCTGCCCCATGGCGACGATGACTATCCCCGAGCAGGGGATCGAGCACGATGCGTTCCCGATCAACGGCACCGACTATGTCGAGTTCTATGTCGGAAATGCAAAGCAGGCGAGCCACTATTACCGTGCGGCGTTCGGCTATCAACTGGTGGGCTATCGTGGCCCGGAAACCGGGGTACGCGATCGCGCCAGCTATCTCATGCAGCAGGGGAAGATCCGCCTGGTGTTGACCACGGCGCTGAACCCCGACTCGGCGATCGCCGCGCATGTCCACACGCACGGCGACGGCATCCGCGACTACGCGCTCTGGGTGGACGACGCGCGATCGGCCTACGCGACGGCAATCGAACGTGGGGCCATCGCGATTCAGGCGCCGCAGGTGATCTCCGACGCGCATGGCGAGGTGATCGTCGCCGCCATCGGCACCTACGGCGACACCATTCACTCGCTGGTGGAGCGTCGCAATTATCGCGGCTTTTTCCTGCCAGGATTCCGCGAGATCTCGGCGCGCTACCAGCCGGAGAGCGTCGGCCTCAAATATGTGGATCATTGCGTCGGCAACGTCGAACTCGGCCAAATGAATCGCTGGGTCGACTACTATGGGAACGTCATGGGATTCCGCAATCTCATCACCTTCGACGACGACGACATCAGCACCGAGTATTCGTCACTCATGTCCAAAGTGATGGCGAACGGCGACGACAAGATCAAGTTCCCGATCAACGAGCCGGCGTCGGGCAAGAAGAAGTCGCAGATCGAAGAGTATCTCGATTTCTACGGGGGACCGGGCGCGCAGCACCTTGCGCTCGCCACCGACGACATTCTGGCCACCGTTACCGCCCTGCGTGATCGCGGCGTCGAGTTTCTCTCGGTACCCACGTCGTACTATGCCGAGTTGCAGGAGCGGGTCGGTCAGATCGACGAGGACATCGACGCGCTCGCCGCGCTGGGCATCCTGGTGGACCGCGATCCCGACGGCTACCTGCTGCAGATCTTCACGAAGCCGGTTGAAGATCGTCCCACGCTGTTCTACGAAATTATCCAGCGAAAGGGCGCCAAGAGTTTCGGGAAAGGCAATTTCAAGGCGCTGTTCGAGGCCATCGAGCGCGAGCAGGAACTGCGCGGCAATCTCTAGTGTGACGCGTTAGGCATGTTACGTGCGTTGCATCACCGGTGAACCTGTATTCAAGGAGATCACCGATGATGCATCTCGTGCATCGCACCATCCCGTTCATCGCCATTGCGGCGCTGGTGACGGTGTCGTCCGCTGGAGCGCAGGAACGGGACGATTCGACCTCGACTGCGGGCGGTGTCGGCTCGCAGCTCGGACTTGGCGGGCGTTTCGGCGGGTCTGGGTCGGGCCGCGACGATGGCTCGCCCGTCAATGTCTGGAATTGTGCCGGCGGCTGCGCGGCATTCGGAGCCCGTCGGTCGGGCAACCCGTATTTCGGGTTGTCAGTCGCCACGCAGCGCTCGCCGGCGTATTCCGCGGTGGGCGAGGCGCGCTCGGTGCGAATGCCAACCGAATTGGCCGACCTCAGTGACTATGGCTGGTCGCGACGGGTTGGCACGGATGGCGTTCCTCTCGCCCCATTGCGAGCGGCGCGGGTTCTCTCGGCCGATCCGGACGGCGCGGCGCCTACCGCCGACGTGTCGGCCGTCGTGCCCCTCGCGCCTCCCGCATCCGATGGCGCCGGTCAGGCACCGCGCTGGGTTGCACCCGGGAGCAGCTCTGGCGAGGTAGGAGCCGCGTGGAACGTCGCGCCGGAAGATCAGATCGCCGTGCCGCTGATGTCGCGCTCAACGGCGCCGTGGCAGCTGCTGGACCCCGACGAGGCGCTCACGGCGCTCGAACAGTCGTTGGACAACGTGGCGCCCCTCGTGACCACCGTGCCCGAACCCAGTTCGATGGTGTTGCTGGCCGTGGGGATGGGTTCGTTGCTGTTCCTTCGTCGCCGGAGCACGCGACGCCGCTAAGTCGCGCCGCGTGCGGCGGTCGCCGGTGAATTCGTGAGCAGCGCAATGTGCCGGCGGCGGGAGGATTGCCCTCCCGCCGCTTGGTCTGTTCGGCCAGATTGAAGGCATCAATTCGTCGGCGTACGACTGCCATCCGGCGTCGCGCCGGCCGCCCGCACCAGAGGCCGACCTTCATGCCGTTCTACCACCAGATGGGTTCCGTGCCGCGCAAGCGACACATCGTCTTTCGACGTCCCGATGGCGGACTGTATGCCGAGGAGTTGATGGGGCACGAGGGGTTCGTCGGAACCTCGTCGCTGCTGTATCACACGCATCCACCGACCACGTACAAGTCAGCGCGCAAAGTGCGTGACTTCGTGCTCGAGGCTGACCTCGACACGTCGCTGCGTCATCGCCACTTCCTCACATCGCGCACGAGGGCCGGCGGATCGGCCACGCTCGATCGGCGTCCGCTGCTGTTCAACAGCGACATCGTGATGCTGTACGTCGAGCCCGACACCAACGACACGCATTTCTACCGCAACTCGCAGGCGGATGAAGTCGTGTACGTCGTCGAGGGATCGGGCGTACTGGAATCGGTGTTCGGCGAACTGCCGTACAAGTCCGGTGACTATGTGGTGATTCACCGCAACATCACGCATCGCTGGCGTCATGATCTCGGTGCCGGTGCCACGAAGTTGTTGGTCATGGAGAGTCGCGGGCATATCCGTGTGCCCTCGCGCTATCGCAACGACTTCGGACAGATGCTGGAGGGCGCGCCGTTCTGCGAGCGCGACATCCGCCGACCGATGCAGCTCGCGCCGCACGACGAGCGGGGTGACTTCCCGATTCTCGTGAAGCAGTACGATGCACTGAACGAACTCGTACTCGATCACCATCCGTTCGATGTTGTGGGATGGGACGGCTATTTCTATCCGTGGATATTCAATATTCACGATTTCGAGCCGATCGTCGGACGCATTCACCAGCCGCCCCCGGTGCACCAGACCTTCCAGGGAGACGGGTTCGTGATCTGCTCGTTCTGCCCGCGGCCGTACGACTTCGATCCCGAAGCGATTCCGGCGCCGTACAACCACAGCAACGTCGATTCGGACGAAGTGCTGTTCTACGCATCGAGCGAGTTCATGAGCCGGAAGGGCATCGAGTACGGCTCGATCACGCATCATCCCGATGGATTGGCGCACGGCCCGCATCCGGGACGTACGGAGGCGTCGATCGGCGCCAAGTACACCAACGAACTCGCCGTGATGATGGACAGCTTCAAGCCGCTCAAGGTCGCCAAGCTCGCGATGACGATCGAAGACCCGGCGTATCACAAGAGCTGGATCGATGCGCAGCATGAGCAGTACAGTCCGCCCACGTCGTAATTCCGTCCTGACCTTCCGACTCTCTGTCATGCCGCGCCTGTCCCAACGGTTTTCGTCGTTTCCAGCCTATCCGCTCGCGCACATTCCGGCGCGGAAAAAAGCGCTGATCGAAGCCGGAATCGATGTCATCGACCTTGGCGCGGGCGACGCGGATCTCGCGCCGCCCGCGGCCGCGGTATCGGCGTTGCAGCGGGCGGCTGAAGTGCCGGCCATGCAGCGCTACGGGTTCGGTCTGGGACTCGTGCGCTACCGCGAGGCGGTGGCCGCCTGGATGGACACGCGATTCGGACAACGCGTCGATCCGATCACCGAAATCGTGCCGTTGCTCGGTAGCAAGGAAGGATTGGCGCACATCGCCTTCGCCTTCGCCGGTCCGGGCGATGTGGCCATCATCCCCGACCCGGCCTACCAGGCGTATCTGGGCGGCACGCTGCTGAGCGATGCCACGCCGTACGTGTATGCGCTGCGCCCGCGCACGAACTTCCTCGTGGACCTCGACGAGATCCCGGCCGACGTGCTGTCGCGCGCGCGGATTCTGTACCTCAACTACCCGAACAATCCGACCGCCGCGATCGCCCCGCGCGACTACCTCGAGCGGGTGGTCCAGGTGTGCAGGGAACGCGATATCCTGCTGGTGTACGACAACGCGTACTCGGAGATGGGCTTCGACGGCTACGTGCCGCCCAGCATCTTCGAAATCGACGGCGCGCGGGATGTGGCGATCGAATTCCACTCGCTGTCGAAAACGTACAACATGACCGGCTGGCGATGCGGCTGGGCGGTGGCGAAGCCTGAGATTTCCACGGCGCTCGCCAAAGTGAAAGCGTTCACCGATACCGGGCAGTACATGGGCATTCAGGCGGCTGGCGTCGCGGCGATCGAGAGCTGGGCGGAGTTCGTGCCGCAGAACGTGGCGGTGTTTCAGGCGCGTCGTGATGCCGCCGTCGCGGCGTTTCGCGCCAATGGGTTCGCCGCCGATGTGCCGTGTGCCACGATGTACCTGTGGATGCCGTTGCCCGAGGGGATCGCCAGTGCCGCCTTCGCCGATCGTTTGCGCGAGGAGGCTGGCGTGATCGTGCTTCCTGGCTCGGGCTTCGGGGTCGGCGGGGAAGGGTTCTTCCGGATTTCGTTCATCCAGTCGGAGGAGCGAATCGCCGAGGCGGCGAGGCGCGCCGGTGCGGTGCTCGACGCGATGCTCGAGGAGGTGTCGTGATGCGTTGCTCAAATTGGATGTCGATCGGCGCGGCGCTCGCGCTGACGGCCGCACTCGGGTGCCGACCCACCGCGCCGATGCCTCCGCCGGTCGATCCGGTACCCGCGTCGACCGCGCAGCCTGAGAGTGACACGCGTTCGTCTACGCGTGCGACGCCGGAGCGTCCGACGCCGACGCCGACCACGCCATCGCGAGCGCGTCCCATGGTCAGCGCCGACGCACCGCCGTTGGCGCGCGAGTTCCGCGGCGTCTGGGTGGCGTCGGTCGCCAACATCGATTGGCCATCCAAGCGCACGCTCTCGACCGCCGAACAGCAGGCAGAGCTGATTGCGCTACTCGACCGCGCCGCGGCGCTGAAGCTGAATGCGGTGCTGTTCCAGATTCGTCCGGCGGCCGACGCGTTGTACGCGTCGAAGATCGAACCGTGGTCGGAGTATCTCACCGGTGCGCAGGGGCGTGCTCCCGTGCCGTTCTGGGATCCGCTCGAGTTTGCGATCAAGGAAGCCCATGCGCGCCATCTCGAATTGCACGCCTGGTTCAATCCCTATCGCGCACGGCATACCGACGCCAAGTCGCCCTTGTCGTCAACGCACATCGCGCGCACGAATCCGTCGCTCGTGAAGCCCTACGCGGGTTACCTGTGGATGGACCCGGGTGAATCGGCGGTTCGCGCGCGCACGCTGCGCGTGGTGCTCGACGTCGTACAGCGCTACGACGTGGACGGCATACATATCGACGACTACTTCTATCCGTATCCGGAGAACGATCGTCGCGGTCGCGCGATTCCGTTTCCCGACGAGCCGAGTTGGAAGCGCTACGTGCGCGAGGGCGGAACTCTGGCACGTGCCGATTGGCGTCGTCGAAACGTCGACCTGCTGGTGCAGGCACTCGACGAAGGCGTGCACAAGGCCAAGCCGTGGGTGCGCTTCGGCATCAGTCCGTTCGGCATCTGGCGTCCCGGTTATCCCACGCAGGTGCGCGGCTTCGATGCGTACGAGAAGTTGTACGCCGATGCACGGAAGTGGTTGCGCGAGGGATGGGTGGACTACTTCACGCCGCAGCTCTACTGGCCAACCACGAAGCGTGAGCAAGCGTACCCCGCGCTCCTCGATTGGTGGGTCGGCGAGAACGTGCTGGGGCGTCACATGTGGCCCGGCAACTTCACGTCGCGCGCCGGCGGCGTGGGATCGGGGGCATTCTCCGTGGGCGAGCTCGTGGAGCAGATTCGTGTCACGCGTTTGCGAAACGGGGCAACCGGAAACGTGCACTTCAGCATGAAGTCGTTCCTGACCAATCAGGCCGGCATGAACGACACCTTGCTGGTGGGTCCGTATGCGACACCGGCGCTGGTGCCGGCCACGCCGTGGCTGAAGGCCGCGGCGCCGCCGCTTCCCACCGCTCGCTTGGCCGAGACCAGCACCGGCACCCGGTTGCTGCTGCGGACCACGGGCACCGCGGTGCCGTGGCAGTATGCCATCCGGCTGCGCACCGACACGGCATGGATTACGGTGGTGGTCTCGGGATCCACGACGTCGTGGACGATCCCGAAGGGCACGTCGCCGACATTGGTGTCGGTCGTGGCGCTCAACCGCGTGGGCACCGAAAGCCCACCCGTCACCGTTACCTTCCCCTCGCGGACCGGCGCCGCCGGTACTCCGTCGACACCTGCTCGAGGCCGTTCCGATGCGCCCTGATCCCGTTCCGTTCTACTACCGCATCTCGTCGGGCATTCGTATCACGGTGCGCCCGTCGTATCTGCGCGACCGCTCGAATCCGGTGCTCGGCCAGTTCGTGTTCGCGTACCACATCCGCATCGAGAACGTCGGCGAACAGGCGTCGCAGCTCCGCACGCGCCGCTGGCTGATCCACGACGAATCGGTGGGCGATAGCGTGGTGGAAGGGGAAGGCGTGGTCGGCGAGCAGCCACATCTGCTTCCGGGACAGGTACACGAGTACCGCTCGTTCTGCGTGCTCAAGGCACCGCAGGGATGGATGGAGGGCTCGTACCGTTTCGTGCGAGACGACGGGTCCGCGTTCGAAGCGACCATTCCCCGCTTCACACTGGCCGCTGAGCCTCGGGCAGACACCGTGTCCTGATCGACGCGCGCTCCGGGTGGTTCAGCTCAAAGGGATCCCGGAGGAATCGCGTCGCTGAAGGCATCGGTCAGCAGACGCAGCGTCGCGTCGTCGAGGAGATCGCGCACCATCAGCGCCAGCAACGCCGCCAGCGCCGGTTCGGCGATCGGTTCGAGCTCGAATTCATTCGCTGTTGCGGTTTCGGTCGCAAGCGCCGGGCGCTTCACCAGCTGCATGAGGGGACCGCTGAGGGCATCGCGGGCCTCCTCGCGGCCACTGCGCGTGATCACGTCCCCCAACCGCGCGTCGGCGGCCGCGTAGGCGCGCGTCGCGGCCACGGACTCGTATCGCAACACGACGGTGGCGCGATCGGCCGCCCCGAGTCCGGCCAGGCGCACGAGAAATCCGCGCACGGCGGCCGTGTGTGGCCCGTACGGTAATGCGCGTGGGGCACTCACGGCGCAACCTCCGCCCGAGGCACCTGATGACCAAGCAGGCGAAGGCCATCGTACACGGTTGGCGCCACGGGACGCCATCCGGTCGCCAACAAGGCGTCGACGTTGACGCGCTGATTGCTGCGGCCGCTGCGCACCGGTGCGGCACGATCGCTGGCCGCGTGCCCGGTGGATCCGTCCGTCGAGGCGTCCATGGCACGTCCGGTGAGCGTAGACGCGATAGCCGACGAGCGCAGCGGCGTCCCGTCGGCGCAATTGAACACGCGCACGCCAGCAGCGCGATCGTGCATGAGCAGATGCGTGATCGCCGAGACGACGTCGTCACGCCACGAGAAATTGCACCACACGTTGCCGACCGCGAAGGCCGGGTCGGCGAGGCGCGCCGCGGGGTCGCGCTGTGGTCCATAGAGCCCGGCCGCGCGCACGATATGCACGGTGGCCGCCTGATGATCGGCGATCGTCGCGATGCACCGTTCGGCGTCGTACAACGCCTGCACGCGCGCGTCGTGCGGTTCGATGGGACTCTGCTCGGTGACTTCGCTGCCATCGTGCCGATCGTACACGCCGGTGCTCGAGACATACAGCACTGACCGAATACCCAGGGCATGCGCCAGCGCGGCGGTACCGGCTGCTGCCTCGGGATAGAGGCTGTAGTCATCACCGCGCGCCCGCGACGGCGCGATACACACCACGAGGTGATCGATCGGTGCGGGGAGCGCGCGCTGCACGACGGTCTGCAAGGCCGCGAGTGGTCCGGGGCCGCGCGCCGCACTGGCGATGTCACCAGTGAGCGCGATGATCTCGCCGCTGGATGCGCGCGCCGTGCGCTGTAAGACGGCCACGGTGGCGCCGAGCGTCGCCAATTGCGACGCCACGACCTCACCTAGCCACCCCGGGCCGACCAGCAGGACGGTGCCGTCCAGCCGAGCCGTGGTACGCGGTGGCTCAGTCGACGACATGCCGCCGGCCGCTGGTCGAACGGTGTATCGAGATTCGCATCGCGCTTTGCATCGGGATTCGCATCGAGTATTTCCGCGTCAGGTCGGAAATATGTGCGAAGGCGATCAACGAAGCAGAAAATACCAAACGGCGCCGCCGATGGCGACTGCGGCACCGACGCCGGCGCCGATGAGACCACCACGGTTTCCGCCTTCCGACTTCGGGTGCCGATCGGACATCGGCGTGCGACCTCGACGTCCCGACCGTGAAGCAGCATCCTGCACGTCCTGTGCATCCTGCGCGTCCTGCGCGCGCGTGAGGTCGCGCGCGGTGGGCGGCATGGGCACCGGCGGCGGAGCCGCTTCCGGGCGGGTATCGGGGGTCACCAGCGCGGCTGGTGGCGGTCCGAAGCCGTGCGCCATCGCGGGCTCCACATGTCGAACCGGCTGGCGCAGCGGTGCATTGAGCGCCGACAGCGGCTCGATCACGGCCGGTGCCGCTTCCTCGATGCGCGAGAACGCCTCCTCCTCGAGTTCGAGCGCCGGTCGGTGCGTCGGCACATCAACCAGCGAGTCGGCGAGTGCGTCGTCGAGTTCGAGGCCCATCAGGTCGGTGCTGGCATCCAGCGTCGGCGCCGGCGCGTCGGACCCGCCGAGGCTGTGTTCGATGGTGAAGTCCAGCGCCATCGACGGCTCACCAAGGGCCGGCAGTGGCACACCGAAATCGTCGGCCAGATCGAGCGCGATATCCACCGTCGGTGTGGGCAGGTCGTCCACCAGCTCCATCATCGGTTCGACCGGCGTATCGACCACCGTTTCGAATGCCGCGAGGATCTCGGCGTCGTGGTTTACCGGTTGCGGTATCGCAATCACACCCGAGGGCGTGGTGCGCAGCAATACATCCGTGATCGCGACCGCATCACGCAGTGGCTGATCATCCCACTCCGCCTGTGCGTCCTGTTCGTCGATCGAGGCGTGCGCGTATACGGCCACATCGGTCGCGGTGGCGATTGCCGAGGCGCGAGCTGCGTCGGCACGCCTCGCTGCCGCACGGTTCGACGCGCGCTGCGCCTCGACGCGATTGGCGTCGGCGCGTGAGCGCACTGCGGCCACCATCGCCAGCAGGCGATCGGCACGCTCCGTCGACATGCCGTGCGCGTCGAGGAGCGCGTGCAGGCGCAGCAACAGTGGCTCCGCGTTGGCCGGGGTGCCCGCGGCGAGCGCCAGACGGGCCGCATTCTCCAACATCACCGCCAGGCGCGCATCGTCATCGCCCACGTGACGTTCGACCGCGGAGATCGCGCGCTGGATCAGCGCCTGCGCCTCGTCGAGCCGACCGGTGGACCCCAGCATCACCGCGAGATCCATGAAGCCACGGGCGACCGGCATGGCGTCTTCGCCCGCGAGCGCCACACGAAGGGCGCAGGCACGCCGCGCATGAAGCAGGGCGTCGTCGGTCCGGCCCGCGCGGAAACAGGCCTGCGCCAGGTTGCCGAGAATCAGAGCCAGCGCATCATGCGAGCTCACATCAGGCGCACGTCGTGCCAACACGTCGGCCGCGGCAGCGAAGGCCTCGACCGCCTCATCCCAGTCCGCCGCAGCGGCAAGGGAAAGGCCTCGCGTGTTGTCATCCATCCAACCGTCGCGCTCGGAGCGCACGGACCCGTGTCCCATCAGAAGCTCATGCATTGCGTGAGTTTGACGCGCCGTCGAAACCCACGTCACCGTGGTTCGCGCGATTGTGCCAGCGGTGTAACGTTCGTGCGCGGAGCAACATGGTCACGAGTGGCTCGCTGTTGAACGCCGCTGTGTCCGCGACCGGTACGCGCGGGCCGATGTTGCAATATGGCATGCACGGGCCACCGGGCGGCAGGCGCGCGGCGAACCGATCGTGACCCACAACCGACCTCGAAATCCCGCGTTGACGCGGCTCGAACGGCGCGTAGCTTCCCGAATATGATCTCGTCGCCGAATCGATTCGCTCACAATGACTTACGGCCGCGTTCGCCGACGTCGGCTCGCCGCGCCGCCGGCCGCGCCGCTCGGCAGCTGCTGCTGCTGTGCACCGTCGTGGCATGCAATCGTGAAAAGAGCGTCACGATCTCCGGCGACATACCAGGACTCGATACGCTCGGGTACCGCGGCGATTCGCTGCTGGCGCAAGCCGAGCGCGTGCCCACCGGGCTGTTCGATTCGCTCACGGTGATGAATAGCGCGACGGAAGTGGCGGCCAGCGGCACCGACGAGGGGACGATTGCGAACGTGAGTGGCGCCGCGCGCGGCGGTGGTGGACTAGCCACGACGACCGGGCAGGCCATGAGCCTCCGCGCGCAGGCCCGTGGCGATTCGATGGCGCGGGCGATTGCGCAGCGTCTCGCCGGCGGAAGTGATCTGGCCGGGCGGAGCCGAGATTGGGCGCCGGCCCCGGCCCGGGCAATGCCCGGATTTGCCGGGCTGGACAACCCCTACTTCGAGCC
>JBBQXC010000051.1:0-26551 GCA_038210005.1 Gemmatimonadales bacterium | reverse complement strand
GGGTCCGGGCGCGCTTTCGCCGACTGTACAGAAAAACTGACGCTCATGGGTGTCTAGTTTAGTTGACAGTACGCAAATGCAACAGAGCGAAGTTGAGCCGGAATTGAAGACTCCCAGTCCAAACTGGGGGAACGACGAACGGCCGGTGTACACCGGCCGTTCGGCAGTCCATCGTTCAGCTTACCGGGGTCGCATCGCCGCTACCGGGCGACACCAATCGGTGTCGCCGGAGCTTTACGTACAGGCTCTGGCGGCTCACCCCCAGCACCTCGGCCGCCGAGGTCCGGTTGTCGTTCGTGAGCTCGAGCGCCGCTTCGATGAAGTGGCGCTCCACCAGATCGACGGTGTCGCGGACCAGGTCCCGGAGGGCGACACGCCCGACCAACGTGGTCAGCTCTTCGACCGCTCGGGTCAAATCGCGGGCGCCTTGAGGGCTCGCCGCCAGACGCCGTCCGATGTCACGAATGGTGAAGCCGATACACGGCTCCTCGCCTTCGGGCGCCCACACGGCCGAGACTTCGACCTCGCTCTGATGGCCGCTGGTGCCGCGCGCGGTGGTGGCCATGAGCCGCACGACCCCATTCTTTTTGAGCATGCTCGTAAAGACGGGAAAGTCGGCGCCAGGGCGTCCTATATAGGTCGCCAGCGGTGTTCCGCGCATCTGTCCCTCGCTCGCCAGCCCGGCGATGTCGAGGAAGGCGCGGTTCGCGGTCAGCACCTGGCCGTCGAGGTCGGTGACCACAAAGCCATCCGGCGATCGCTCCAGCAGGTCGATGACCCGAAGCGGCGAGTCGGCCGACGCGCTGGCGCTCGGCGCCACATCGGCGGCGGAAAGGCGGACGAGCAACAGCGTCGACGACTCCTGCCGGAAGCACGAGGCGGAGGCGTTATAGGAACGGCCGCCAGTAGACATCGCAATGAGCACGTCGCCGGCGCGGCCCGCGCTCCGGGCGGTCATGGTCAGCTCTTCGAGCGCGTGCGCGCCCTCGGCATCGGTGCCGAACGGGAAGGTCCGACCGATCAGTCGGTCAGGAGTATCCCCGAACACCTGTCCCGCGGCCGTGTTGGCGTCGAGGACCTTCAGCGTGGTCGCATCGATGACCAGAATTGCATCGCTGGCGATCTGGAAGAGCAAGCGGTAGCGCGTTTCGACGTGCCGGAGCCGCCAGTAGTCGCGCTCCATCGCCTGCTGGGCTTCGACCAACCGTTGCTGCAGCGCGGACACATGGCGCATGTCGCGGCCAACCGCGACCAGGCTGCCATCCCGCCCGATCCGCAGTGCGGTATATGAGACGGGGACATCGGCACCATCGATCAGCAGATTGTTGACCTGACGACGCTTCGAAATGCCGGTGGAGAGCGCCTCTTTGATCAGCGTGTCGATCTTTGAACGGCTTTCGGGCGTGACCGTGTCGATCCAAGGGCGACCGACCCACTGGCTGGCCGAATCAAACTCGGTCTCGGCACCAACGAGCGCGACGTCACGAATGACGCCCGCGCTGTCCATCACGAGGGCGATGTCCCCCGCTACGGCGAGCAACGAAGCCGCGGTCTTGGCGTCGATCTCGCCAAAAGCGGCTTCACGTGCGTCGAAGGGCATCACTGAACTGGTCATGCTCGCCTACTGCCTCTGTGGGTGCGTTGGACGCGACGTTTCGAGCAGCGTCAAGCAGTCTGCGGGCGATCTGCGGCGCTTCACGAGCATCGCCGGCAATGGCGTTGGCGCCAACCTCATCGGCGGCGGTTGGGTGTTCACAAAAGACCTGCCCGCCAACCATGAACTGCACGTGCGGATTCCGCGACGCCAATTTGAGCCGTCGGATATCGCGCTTTAGAATGGGAAGCCGGCTTTCGCTGCCGACGGAGAAGCCGATGACGTCGTACCACTCGGTGCCCACCATCGTCAGAAGATCGCTCTCGGACCACGGTGCTCCAACGAGGACACGCCATCCGTCACGTAACAGGAATTCTCCGACCATAATAATGCCGAGCGTGTGTTGCTCTCCCGGTATGCAGGTCAGCAACGCATTCCCAACCGGCTCGCTTCGGCTCGCGTCGGCCAGAAAGACCTGGGAGAGGTCACGCAGGAGACGCTGCATACGACCGAGTGAGACCGTCACCTCGACAAAGTCGCACTCATCGTTGTCCCACATCTGGCCCAGTCTGCGCGCCGACGGGGCGAGCAGGTCGAGGTAGACCGCTTCGATCGTGGCACCCTCGGCCAGCACCTCTCGTATGAACTCCACGGCCCTCGCATCGTCGGGACTGCGCACCGCGGCGACGAAGCCGTCGACGTCGCGCTCCGACAATTCGCGGGCAATGGCCATAGACAGCACCGGGGGGACCGGTCCCGCTCGATGGCTCGTGAGCAGACGAGGTACGAGCTCATTCTCGATCGTGCGCTCGAGTCGCTCGAGTCGCTCGGATCGACGGGGGGCCGAAGGCGATTCCATCACGTCGTGGCTTGTGCCCGGGCCGCGAATCACCGAAAGGCGACCGGAAGCGGCAGGCTGGAGGGAAGCGCCGAACATTGCCGCAGAGTCTCCTAGGCGCAAGAACAAATTCGGGATCAGCGCACCTTTTCAGCTGCGACTGACTGACCCCCCTACATTGTTACGGTCTGAACGGATTGTCAAGAAAGGTTGACGTAAACTTTTCTTGACAACTTCCGCGCCATTCCCTAATCTCGTCACATCTGGGTATGCGAACCCCCGGTAGAGAAGATGAGATGACTATTTCCACCAACGCCTCGGACGCGCACACCGCGACTGTCGGCGCCCGTTCCCCGTCGCCCCAAGCGCCAAGGACCGGATTGTACACGCCCGAAGAACGTCGGCGTCGCGATGCGACTCGCTGGACGCTCGTTCAGGGTATCCTCGCCCCAGTCCAGTTTCTGGTCATGGCGGTCTCGGTTGCGCTCGTCGTCCGATATCTGCGCACCGGTGAGGGGCTATTTGCCGCCAACGTCTCCGTCGTCGTCAAGACGTTCGTCCTGTACACCATCATGGTGACCGGCGCGATCTGGGAGAAGGTGGTCTTTGGAAAATACCTTTTCGCCGACGCCTTCTTCTGGGAAGACGTGGTGAGCATGGGTGTGATTGCGCTCCACACCGCGTACTTGGCCGGCCTCGTGCTGCACTGGCCGCCACGCACGCTCATGGTGCTGGCCCTCGTCGCGTACGGCACGTACGCGGTGAACGCGATCCAGTTCGTGCTCAAGCTGCGAGCCGCTCGACTGCAGGAAGCCGAGTCGCTGCGCCGTGCGGCGGTCGCATGAGCACCGTCATGGAACTGCCGGTCATCCGGGAGCGTGGTCAGCGCGAAGTCTTCTGCGGCTTGACCGGCATCGTGTGGCTCCACCGGAAAATGCAGGACGCCTTCTTTCTGGTGGTCGGTTCGCGGACCTGTGCGCATCTCGTGCAATCGGCGGCTGGCGTCATGATCTTTGCGGAACCGCGCTTTGCCACGGCCATCCTGAGTGAGCGCGACCTGGCGGGGCTCGCCGATGCGAACGAGGAACTCGATCGCTGCGTGAAGCAACTCCTGGATCGCCGTCCGGATGTCACGACACTGTTCTTGGTGGGCTCGTGCCCATCGGAAGTGATCAAGCTTGATTTGCAGCGCGCAGCGGAGCGACTCAACGACGAGTGTCTGCCGCGCGTGCGCATTCTCAACTACTCGGGCAGCGGCATCGAAACCACGTTCACGCAGGGCGAGGACGCCTGTCTGCGCTGCATGGTGCCGCATCTCCCCGAGTCCACGAGCGAGACTGCTGAACTGCTGGTGGTCGGTACGATCGCCGACGTGGTCGAAGATCAATTCACACGGCTCTTCGCCCAGCTCGGCGTGGGACCGGTGCACTTCTTCCCGCCGCGACTCGCGCGCAACCTGCCGCCGGTCGGTCCGAACACCAAGCTGCTGCTGGCCCAGCCATTTCTCGGCGAAACCGCGCGGGCGCTCATGGCGCGTGGCGCCACGTTGCTGCCGTCGCCGTATCCGTTCGGCGTAAATGGCACGACCGCGTGGCTCAAGGCCGCGGCCGATGCGTGGGGTGTGGATCCCGAGCTGTTCGCGAAGGTGACGGCCGCGCCGGCCGAGCGGGCCCGTGTGGCGCTCGCGCGCTACAAGCCATGGCTCGCCGGTAAGCGGGTGTTCTTCTTCCCCGACTCACAGCTGGAGATTCCGCTCGCGCGCTTCCTGTATGAAGAGTGCGATGCCGAGTTGATAGAAGTCGGCACCCCGTATCTCGACAAGCTCATGATCGGCGAAGAGCTCTCGCGCTTGCCGAACACGGCGCAAATCAGTGAAGGACAAGACGTGGAGAAGCAGCTCGATCGGTGCCGCGATGCGCGTCCCGACCTCACGGTGTGTGGCCTCGGCTTGGCCAACCCGCTCGAGGCCGAAGGACTGCGCACGAAGTGGTCGATCGAACTGGTGTTCTCTCCGGTGCACGGCTACGAGCAGGCGGGTGACCTGGCGGAACTCTTTGCGCGGCCGCTCGATCGCGCGCAGCGACTCGCGGTTTGAGGATCACGGTATGGAACTGACGCTCTGGACGTATGAAGGCCCGCCCCATGTCGGCGCGATGCGTATCGCGACCTCGATGAAGGGCGTGCATTATGTTTTGCATGCGCCCCAGGGTGACACCTACGCCGATCTCCTCTTCACGATGATCGAGCGGCGCGACTCACGCCCGCCGGTCACGTACACCACGTTTCAGGCACGCGATCTGGGCGGCGACACGGCGGAGTTGGTGAAGTCGGCCGTGCGCGATGCGTACGAACGCTTCAAGCCGGACGCCATGCTCGTCGGAGAGTCCTGCACCGCTGAACTGATTCAGGATCAGCCCGGCTCGCTCGCGATGGGCATGTCGCTGCCGATTCCGGTGGTGCCGCTCGAACTCCCCGCCTACTCCAAAAAGGAGAACTGGGGGGCGAGCGAGACGTTCTATCATCTGGTGCGTACGCTGCTGTTGCCGCTCGCGCCGGCGCCCGGCTCGCCGCCTCGCGAAAGCGTGACGGCGGCGGCTTCCCGCGAGCATCGCCGGCCGCGCTGCAACCTGCTGGGTGGTACCGCGCTCGGCTTCCGTAATCGCGACGATGTGCGTGAAATCACGCGACTGCTGCACGACATCGGTGTCGACGTGCATGTCTGCGCGCCGCTGAATGCCACGGTGGCGGACATCCGATCCATGCCGGACGCCGACTTCAACGTGGTCCTGTACCCGGAAGTCGCCGACACCACGGCGCGTTGGCTGCAGAAAACCTTTGGACTGCCCACGGTGCGTACGGTACCGATCGGCGTGTTGGCCACGCGGGAGTTCGTCGAAGAAGTCGGCAACGTCGCCGGCGTCGATGTCTCTGCGCTCCTCGAGCGCGAGCGTGCCGGCAGCGCGCAGGTCGATGCCAGCCGGTCGTTGCTGCCCTGGTACTCGCGTTCCGTCGACTCCACGTATCTCACCGGCAAACGCGTGTTCGTGTTCGGTGACGCCACGCACGTGATGGCCGCGGCCCGTATGGCGAAGGACGAACTCGGCTTCACCGTGGTCGGTATCGGCACGTACGCCCGTGAGTATGCGCGGCCGATTCGCGAACTCGCTGCCGCACTGGGCGTGGAAGCGCTCATCAGCGACGACTATCTCGCCGTCGAACAGCGCGTCACCGAACTCGCTCCCGAGCTCGTGCTGGGGACGCAGATGGAACGCCACATCGCGAAGCGGCTGGGTGTGCCCTGTGCCGTGATCTCGGCGCCGATCCACGTGCAGGATGTGCCCGCCCGGCATTCGCCGCAGATGGGTTTCGAAGGTGCCAACGTGATCTTTGATACGTGGGTCCATCCGCTCATGATGGGGCTCGAAGAGCATCTGCTGCACATGTTCAAGGACGACTTCGAATTTGCCGACGGCGCCACGCCGTCGCACTTGCACGCGTCGCCCGCGTCGAGCGGTCAGCCAGCGCGCGGTGATTCCATGGCTGGTCCGCGCATGACGCCATTTACGGCGCGCGCCGCGATCGAACTCGAGGCGCCGGAGGCGGCGAGCGCGGTTGGATTCGCCGAGGAGGAAGACGAGCAGGAGGGAGACGTCGCCCTCGTGTCGGTCGTGCCGACCACGACCGCGTGGCTCGCGCCCGCAGAAGTGGAACTCAACAAGATCCCGTTTTTCGTGCGTGGCAAAGTGCGTCGCAATACCGAGCGCTACGCGCTCGAACGCGGCATTACGCACATCACGGTCGATACCCTTTACGACGCGAAGGCGTTCTATGGCCGCTAAGAAGAGTCCAGGCGTGATCCCGATTCGTGTGGCGATCACCACCCTCGACGCACACTTGGCCGATGCGTTCGGCCGGGCCGGTGCCGCGCTTATGCGCGACATCCCGGGGCTCACGATCAACATGCATGTGGCGGCCGACTTCGGCAGCGATCCGCAGGCCGCCGAACGCGCTCGACAGGACATCGCGCAAGCAAACATCGTGGTCTGTACGCAGCTCTTCCAGGAAGAGTACGCGAATGCGGTGTACGAAGCCGTGCTGGCACGCCGCGATCAGGCCGATGCGGTGCTGTGCGCCCTCTGCACCCCCGAGTTGGTGAAGTGCACGAAACTCGGCAAGTTCGATATGAGTGGTGGCGAATCGCGCTCACCACTCTCACCGATCAATCTGCTCAAGAAGCTCCGCGGCTCGAGGGGAGACGGCAAGTCGAGCGGCGAGCGTCAGATGACCGCGCTCCGCACGCTACCGTCCATTTTGAAGTTCATCCCGGGTACCGCACAGGATGTTCGCGCGTACCTCTTGCTCATTCAGTATTGGCTCGCGGGTACCGCGGAAAACATCGAGCAGATGGTGAAGTACGCCATCGATCGCTACGCCGACGGGCCGCGCAAAGCACTGCGCGGGGCGCTCAATCCTCAGCAGCCACAGACGTATCCCGAGGTCGGACTCTGGCATCCGTCGCTCCCGGAGCGGGGGATTGTCGAAAAAATGGAAGCGCTGCCACGTCATCGTGGCGAGAACGCGCACGCGGGCACGGTGGGCGTGCTCGTCGGTCGGTCGTATCTGCTGGCCGACAATGTGGCGCACTATGCGGCGGTGGTTCGCGCCTTGGAGTCCAAGGGATTGCGCGTAGTGGCGGCGTTCGCGTCCGCGCTCGATGCGCGCCCTGCCGTCGAGAAGTACTTCACGAATGGGTCCGGGCAGGCGACCATCGATGCGATGATCAACCTGACGGGATTCTCGCTGGTTGGTGGTCCCGCGTACAACAATTCGGACGCTGCTCAAGAAGTGTTGCGCGGCCTCGATGTGCCGTATCTCACGCTGCAAACGCTCGAGTTTCAGACGATCCAGGAATGGCGCAACGACGCGCGCGGCCTCAATCCGTTGCAGGCCACGCTGCAGATCGCGATTCCCGAACTCGATGGCGCGATCATCCCCACCGTCTTCGGTGGCAAGGGCGAACCGCAGCCGGGCAAGGCGGCCGCCTCGGAGCCGATCCCCGAGCGCGTCGCCCGCGTGGCCGAGCGCGTGGCCAAGATGGTCGCGCTGCGTCGTAAGGATCGCGCACAGCGCAAGATCGCGCTGATTCTGTTCAACTTCCCACCGAATGCCGGCAACACGGGCAGCGCCGCGTATCTCGCCGTGTTCCCGTCCATGCAACGCGTGCTCGCCTCGCTCAAGGAGCAGGGCTACACGGTAGAGCTCCCGGCCAGCGCCGACGAACTGCGCGAGCGAATCACGGGTGGCAACCGCGAGCGATACGGTGCGCCCGCCAACGTGCATACCACGATTCGCACGGACGATCACGTACGTCGCGAGCCGTATCTGGCCGAGATCGAGAAGACGTGGGGGCCGGCTCCTGGTCGACAGCTCTCGGACGGGCAGTGCATTCAGGTCATGGGCCTGCAACTCGGCAATGTGTTCATCGGCGTGCAACCGTCGTTTGGCTGGGAAGGCGATCCCATGCGTCTGTTGTTCGAGGGTGGCTTCTCGCCGACGCACGCGTTCAGTGCTTTCTATCGCTGGTTGCGCGAGGATTACGCGGCCGATGCCATTCTGCATTTTGGTACGCACGGCGCGCTGGAGTTCATGCCGGGGAAGCAGTCCGGGCTCGATGACCGCTGCTGGCCCGATCGTCTGATCGGCGATGCGCCGAACGTGTATTTGTACGCCTCCAACAATTCGTCCGAAGGCACGCTCGCCAAGCGTCGTGGCAATGCGACGCTGGTGTCCTACCTCACGCCGCCGGTCGCGAACGCCGGGTTGTATCGCGGCCTGCTCGATCTCAAGAGCACGCTCGACCGGTGGCGTGCGCTCGACCAAAGCAAGGCGAGCGAAGCGGCGTCGTTGCGCGAGCTGATTCAGCAGCAGGCGGCCGCCGTTGAGCTGGCGCCGGCCGCTCCGGTGTGGACGGCGGAGGAAACGGACGCGCGCGTGACCACGCTGCGTGACCGGCTGCTCGAACTGGAATACAGCCTCATTCCCATGGGCCTGCACGTGGTCGGCGAGGGGATGAAGCCTGAAGCGCGCGTCGGCGTGCTGGTGGAAATGGCGCGTTCGGGTCGACCGGAGCTGGAACTCCCGCCGATCGGCGACACGATCGTGGTGGGACAGAGCACCCGCAACGCCTCCGACGACACCGTGCAGCTCGTCGAGCGGATCGTTCGCGCGTCGGTCCAGGAACTGGTCGACACGAAGGATGTGCGGAGCGCCGAACGAGTGGCGTCGGCCGAGGCCAAGTCGAACGGTCTGCGCATTGCCGATGATCGCGCACTTAAACAGCATCTCGAGGCGCTGACCGGCTTCGACAAGTCGTTGAGCGAGGATCGCGAGGTCGCCGGCATCCTCCGTGCGCTCGACGCCCGATATGTGTCGCCGGCGCCCGGGGGAGACTTGCTGCGCAATCCGGCGGTCCTGCCCACGGGACGCAACATCTACGGCTTCGATCCCTATCGGGTGCCGAGTGCGGTGGCGATGCTCGAAGGTCGTGTGCGGGCCGAACAACTCCTCGCACGCTACGTGGCGGACTGCGGCTCGCTCCCGGAGTCCGTGGCGGTTGTGCTCTGGGGAACCGATAACATGAAGAGCGAGGGCACGCCGCTGGCGCAGGTCATGTCGCTGATGGGTGTCGTGCCGCGCTTCGACGCGGTCGGTCGCCTGACCGGAGCCCGGTTGTTGCCGCTGGCATCACTCGGTCGGCCTCGCGTGGATGTGGTTGTCACGCTGTCTGGCATCTTCCGCGATCTCCTGCCGCTGCAGGTCAAGTTGCTGGCCGAGGCCGCGTTGATTTGTGCACAAGCCGACGAAGATCCGACGCAGAACTTCATTCGCAAGCATGCGTTGCAGACGATGCAGGACACGGGGTGCGACCTCGCCTCGGCGGCGCTGCGCGTGTTCTCGAATGCAGACGGGGCCTACGGATCGAACGTCAACCTGCTCATCGACACCGGTAAGTGGGAGAAGGAAGACGAGCTGGCCGATCTCTTCGTGCAGCGGAAGGGCTTCGCCTACGGCACGGATGGTCGCCCGTCGGCGCAGCCAGCCCTGATGAAGCGTGCGCTCGGACAGGCAACGCTCTCGTTTCAGGGGCTGGACTCGGTCGATCTCGGTGCCACGGACATCGATCAGTATGTGGAATCGCTAGGTGGCATGACGCGGGTGATCGCGCAACAGAATGGCGGCGACGCGCCAGCCGTGTACGTCGGCGATTACAACAACGCGCAGGGCAAGGTGCGGACACTGACCGAGCAGGTCGAGCTGGAGTCACGCACCAAGCTGCTCAATCCACGGTGGTACGAGAGCCAGCTGGAGTACGGGTATGAAGGTGCCCGCAATATCGCGGGCCACGTGATCACGACGTTTGGCTGGTCGGCTACCGGTGGCAAGGGTGCGGTGCCCGAATGGGTGTACGCGGAAGCCACGAAGACCTTCGTGTTGGACGACGCCATGCGCGAACGGCTCGCGCAGGCCAACCCCGACGCCGCGTCCGGGCTCGCGCAGCGCTTGCTGGAAGCGAACGATCGCGGATACTGGTCGCCCGATGAAGCGACGCTCGAGGCGCTGCGCAATGCGGCCGCGGATCTCGAAGATCGACTCGAGGGCGTGTTCGCGTGACGCACCGAAACACGATGAGACAGGACCACGTCGCCGACTGGGGCGCCGATGAAACGCAGGGCCACGTGACCGAGGTAACGATATGACCGCAACGCGACTTCCGATTCTTGAAGGTGTCGGCGATGGCGAGGGAAGCTTGCAGGTGCACCTCGATGAGAACACCAAGATCGACGGCGCCCTCGTCATTGCCGTCTACGGCAAGGGCGGGATCGGTAAGAGCACGACGTCGTCGAACTTGTCGGCGGCGTTCTCGAGACTTGGAAAGCGCGTGTTGCAGATCGGTTGCGACCCGAAGCACGATTCGACGTTTACGCTCACCAAGAAGATGATCCCGACGGTGATCGACGTGCTCGAAACCGTCGACTTTCACTCCGAAGAGTTGCGCCCGGAAGACTTCATGTTCGAAGGCTACAACGGCGTGCAGTGTATCGAAGCGGGTGGTCCTCCCGCGGGTACGGGATGCGGCGGCTACGTGACCGGCCAGACGGTGAAGCTGCTCAAGGAGCACCACCTGCTCGAGGATACGGATGTCGTGATCTTCGACGTTCTGGGCGATGTCGTGTGCGGTGGATTCGCCGCGCCGCTGCAGCATGCACACTACTGTCTGATCGTGACGGCCAACGACTTCGACTCGATCTTCGCGATGAATCGGATCATTGCGGCGATACAGGCGAAGTCGAAGAACTACAAGGTTCGACTCGGCGGGGTCGTGGCGAACCGCTCGAAGGATACGAATGAGATCGACCGTTTCAACAAGGCGGTCGGCCTCAAGACCATGGCGCACTTTCAGGATATCGACGCGATCCGGCGCAGTCGGCTGAAGAAGTGCACCATTTTCGAGATGGAAGACTCCCCTGAGGTGATCGCCGCGCAGGAGCAATACATGCTGCTCGCGTCGCGGATGCTCGATGAAGTGGTGCCGTTGCCCGCCAATCCGCTCAAGGACCGTGAGATCTTCGACCTTCTTGGATTCGACTGATGACTACGCATCGCTCTCCTGAAATCTCCCCGACTCCGGGTCCGTCGTTCGCGGCCACGTCGCCTGGGGGTTCGCACGCCACATCGGCGTCGTACCTCGAGCGGCGGGCCTGGATCGGGGAGTACTTTGACCGCACGGCGTCGACGGCGTGGAAGACACTCACGTCCGACGCACCGGTCTCGCGGGTGCGTGCCACGGTGCGAGCCGGACGCGACCAGATGCGGCACACGCTGCTCAACTGGCTTAGCCCTGACCTGCACGGCGTCCGCATCCTCGATGCCGGCTGCGGCACGGGCACCCTGGCCATCGATCTCGCCAAGCGGGGGGCGGAGGTCGTGGCCATCGACCTCTCACCGACGCTGGTGGATCACGCGCGGGAGCGCGCCGAGGAAGAGGGGGTGTCGATTGATTTCCACTCCGGCGACATGCTCGACCCGGCGCTGGGTACATTTGACCACGTTGTGGCCATGGATTCGTTGATTCACTACGACCTGCCGGAGATGATCGCCTCGCTGGAGGCCTTGGCGCCGCGCGTCCGCGAGCGGATGCTCATCACCGTCGTGCCGGGGACTGCGTTGTTGGTGGCGCTGCGCGCGGTGGGCCGCCTTTTCCCGAAGGCCGACCGGGCGCCAGCCATCGTGCCGATCTCGGAACGGGCGTTCCGAACCGGCCTGTTGGGATCGCGCGTCCTCGATACATGGGGTATGGTTGGGACACGGCTTATCGAACGCGGGTTCTATCGCTCCATGGCGATTGCGCTGCATCATGGTTCGATGGGCGGTTCATCGGGCGCTGCGGCGTCCCGCCGGCGTTGACGATCACTGGATTCGAGGGAACGACGTGATGGACGGTATGGTGTGGGGGATAGCCGGCCTTGGGCTGGCGGCGGCGACAGGATGGTTCGTGATGCGTCGTCGATTCGAAGTGGCGTGCACCATCGATCTCGAGTCGACGCACGACCACTTCCACGCGCACGTGGACCTCGATGGCGTGGAGGTCGACCCTGGTGATCAAGTGCTGGTCCACAATACGCCGACGCATATCCCGTTCGGGACGCAGCGTACCTATGCCTCCCGGGCAACGGTGCAGCGCGCCAGCTGGTTGCGACGGCAGTTCGTGAAGCTGACCGGCGGCACGGAACTCTACGAACTGTACGACGTCGGCTTCGAAGGCTGAGGAAACAGACCTACTTATGTACCCTACCGCTACCGAGTTGCCCGTTCGCGCGTATGACAACGTGAACGAGAGCACGAAGAACGCCCAGCAGGACGCGATCCTGGCGCCGCGGTTCTACACCACGGATTTTGCGAAGATCGACGCCCTCAAGATCAAGCCCGAGCATCAGAAGCTGTGGGACGACATCCTCGCCGAATTCCGCCGGGATCCCAACAAGAACCACTTCAAGCGCAACGAAGAATTCGACGCGGACCTCTCCGCGATGGATCCAGAACTGCGTGCGCAGTTCATCGAGTTCCTGGTGTCGTCGGTCACGGCCGAGTTCAGCGGCTGCATTCTGTATGCCGAAATCAAAAAGCGGATCAAGAATCCCGAAGTGCGTGAGCTCTTCGGTTTCATGAGCCGCGATGAGGGACGTCACGCCGGCTTCATCAACCACACGTTGAACGACTTCGATGTCGCCGTCGATCTCAGCTTCCTGACCAAGGCCAAGAAGTACACGTTCTTCCAGCCGAAATTCATTTACTACGCCACGTACCTGTCGGAAAAGATCGGGTACGCGCGCTACGTGACGATCTTCCGCAACTTCGAGAAGCAGCCGGACAAGCGGTTCCACCCGATCTTCAAGTGGTTCGAGAACTGGTGCCTCGACGAGTTCCGCCATGGTGAAGCATTTGCCGTGCTCATGCGCTCGAATCCCGAGCTCCTCGAAGGGCGCAACAAGCTCTGGATCCGTTTCTTCCTGCTGGCCGTGTTCTGCACGATGTATGTGCGTGACCACGCCAGAAGGCCGTTCTTCGAGTTCATGGGCATCGATGTCGACGACTACGATCGTCGCGTCATCAAGCTCACGAATCTCATTAGCCGTCAGGTGTTTCCGGACACCATCGACACTGAGAGCGAGGCCTTCTGGGGGTTGATGGATCGGATGTGGAAGAACACGGACGCGATGCGTAAGGCCGAAGCCGCCGGTGGCGTGATGTCGGGGATCAAGGTGGTACTGCTCAAGGCGGCGAACGCCTTCACGTTCGTGCAATTGTTCCTGCGCCCACCGCACCGGCAGGCACTGCCGGCCGACGTGCGCATCCAACCCGTTTGGTAGGGCGGGGGTACCGAATATGGCCAGTCCAGCTGACGTCGTCGTCAAAGGGTTGACGAGCCTCTCGTCTCGATTCATGCCCTTTGCCGATGTCGCGACCGCCGAAGTGCCGTTGTCGCGCCTCCTGCGGCTGGCGCTGTTTCAGCTGTCGGTCGGTATGGTGCAGACGCTCTTCGTCGGCACACTGAATCGCGTCATGATCCTCGAGCTCAATGTGCCCGCGTCGTTGGTGGCGATCATGCTCGCCATTCCGCTGCTCGTGGCACCGTTGCGTGCGCTGGTCGGCTTCCGCTCCGATACGCACCGCAGCATCCTCGGCTGGAAGCGCGTGCCCTACCTCTGGTTGGGCACGCAGTCGCAGTTCGGTGGCCTGGCGATCATGCCCTTCGCCCTGCTTGTGCTCTCCGAGAATGGCGGTCGTGGATCGGCCTGGATCGGCTACGCCGGTACGGCGCTGGCATTCCTGCTGGTTGGTGCCGGTGCGCATACCACGCAGACGGCCGGCCTCGCGTTGGCCACGGACGTGGTGCGCGAAGACAAGCGTCCGCGCGTCATTGCGTTGATGTACCTCATGATGCTACTGGGCACACTGATCTCGGCGCTGGTGCTGGAACAGTTCCTGCGCGATTTCACCCCCCTCAAGCTGATTCAGGTGATTCAGGGCACGGCCGTGTTCACCGTGATCTGCAACGCCGTGTCGCTGTGGAAACAGGAAGCGCGTGTCAAGGGCGTCGTGGAGTACACCAAGGACGAGATTCGCCCGCGCTTCCGGGATGCCTGGCGAACCTTCGCCGGTGGTGGGCAGGCCGTGCGTCTGCTGGTGGCGTCGGGCCTCGGCTTTTTTGCATTCAATTTGCAGGACGTGCTGCTGGAGCCGTACGGTGGCGAGATCCTGCTTTTCACCGTGTCCCAGACCACGATGTTGACGGCCATTATGGCGGGCGGTGCCGTCGCGGCGTTTGCGCTGTCGGCTCAGATGCTGCGACGCCAATATGACCCGATTCGCTTGGCAGCCCTCGGGGCGCTCGTCGGCATTGCCGGTTTCGCGATGATCATCTTTGCCAGTCCGCTCGGCTCTCCCATGTTGTTCCGTGCTGGCGTCGCGTTGATTGGTTTCGGTGAAGGGCTGTTCGGGGTCGGCACGTTGTCATTCGCGATGCAGCTCAAGGACGCATCGCAACACGGCATCGCGCTCGGCGCGTGGGGCGCGGTGTTCGCTACCGCAGAAGGTCTGTCGTTCGCCCTCAGTGGTCTCCTCAAGGATTGGCTGTCGCATCTGGTGGAGCGGGGCGTGTTGGGACCGGGGCTGAGTCTCCCATCGGTACCGTACTCGGTGGTCTATCACCTCGAGATTTTCTCGCTGTTCGCGACGCTTGTCGCACTCGGACCGCTCGTCGCCCGTCGGAAGGCCGTTCGTGCCTCCGCGGATACGATGCCGCAGTCCTTCGGGCTCGCCGATTTACCGGCGTGACCGTCACCATTCGTACTGGAGCCGACCTATGGAGTACATCGATGGCGCGCAGATCGCGGTGTATGCGTTCTGGCTGTTCTTCGCGGGGTTGATCATCTACATCCGTCGTGAAGACAAGCGCGAAGGCTATCCGCTCGAATCACCGCAGGGACCGCGTGAAGGCTGGCCGCCTGTGCCCGAGAAGAAGACCTACATTCATCGTCCGAGCGGCGGCGAGGGGACCCACTAATGTCCGAGATCAAAGCGGTTCCTGTCGACGACTATAACGGGTCGGCGCTCGTGCCGACCGGCGACCCGATGATCGATGGCGTCGGCCCGGCGTCCTGGGCGAATCGGTCCGACACGCCCGACATGACGTTCCACAACACGGCCAAGATCGTGCCGATGCGTCTTGATCCGACCTACTCGATCGCCAAGGGGGATCCGGATCCGCGCGGACTCCCGGTCATTGCGGCCGACAAGGAAGTGGCCGGTACGGTCATCGAGCTGTGGGTGAATCGCGCCGAGCCGCAGGTGACGTACTACGAAGTCCAGCTCACCGGCAGCGAGAAGCGCGTGATGCTTCCCGCCGCATTCGTGCAGTGGCCGAACTTCGGTCTCTGGGGCAACGACAAGCTTATCGTGAAGGCGATCACCGCGGCGCAGTTCGCGAACGTGCCCGCGCTCAAGCGCGATGATCAGATCACGCTGCTCGAAGAGGACAAGGTGTGCGCGTATTATGCCGGCGGTCATCTGTATGCCATGGCTGACCGGAGCGAGCCGATCATATGAGTTCCGGCGCTTCAGGCACGCCGCAGTACATCCGCGGCGTGCCGCATGCGCTGCCGGAGGGGGAGCACATCCTCTGGCAGGGCGCACCCGAGGCCGGAGCGATCTTCACGCATGTGTTTCACTGGCGTCTGTTCGCGGCCTACTTCGCGACGATGATGGCGATCTGGGCTGGAACCACCGAGCTGTCCTTTGCCTCGCAGGCGTTTCAAGTGGGCGTGGCAGTTCGCGTCGGTTTGTCGGCGCTGGTGCTCGGCATTGTTTTCGTGTTGTCGCGTGTCGTGGCGCGGACCTCCTGGTACGCCATCACGTCCCAGCGACTCGTGCTCCGCTTGGGCATGGTATTCGAGATGTCGATCAATATTCCCTTCACGATCCTCGACTCGGCCGCCGTCGGCGTCTTCAAGGACGGCACGGGACAGGTCGTCTTGAAGATTGCCAAGCCGAGTCGGCTCGCGTACATCGCGCTCTGGCCGCACTGCCGCGTCTGGTCGATCAACCAACCGCAGCCGGTGTTGCGCGGATTGAGCGATCCCCAGCGCATCGGGACGTTACTGGCGCAGGCCGTCGCCGATGCGTCGGAAGGCACCACCCGGGCGCCGTCAATCTCACCGCGCCTGTCGTCGAGCGATTCCCACCTGGCACCGCAGCCCGTATGAACGCGCCAATCCACTTCGAGCAAGAACCTGGCGCGCGCCCAGGCGCTCCGCCGCTGACGGTGCCGAAGCCCGCACTGATCTTGGCCGCCGCACTGATCGTGTTTGTTTTTGGGTTAGCCACCTCGGCGAAATTCTTCGGGTTCGGTGCCTTTCGGGAAGTGCCGACGGCGGTGCTGGCTGCGCGCTCGCTGCGCTTCGTCGATTTGCCAGGTGGCGCGATTACCGTGATGGATGCGACCACGGACTCGGTGGCCGCCGAACTCCCGGCCGGCACCAACAACTTCCTGCGTGGCGCGATGCGCGCGCTCACCCGTGAGCGCAAGCTGGCGAGCATCGGCCCCGATGTGCCGTTTCGTCTGGTGCGCTACGTGGATGGACGACTCGTGCTACATGATCCGGCGACGAAGCAAAGTGTGACCGTGACCAGTTTCGGCCAGACCCAAGTGGAGTCGTTTGATCAGCTACTCATGCACACCAAGTAGCGAACTCCGAGATCCATCGTCGTGCACAGACAGGCCAGCGTTACCCTTCGCGCTGGCCTTCTGCTTTCACGGTCACGGTGCAGGCGAGGTCGGCACCGCTCCGCATGCGCCGGAAGAACACAATGTTGACCGTGAGCGCGAGCGAGCCATCGGCGCGGAATTGTCCGGTCAGGCGCGTGGTCAGCGCCGTACTCGTGCGCGCCTGATCGGGCACGATCCGAAAGGTCGAGGCGAAGAAGCCGTCGGGATCGACGTTGCTGGGGAAATTGTCGCCGGCGTCGAAGGCCAGCGTGAGCGTATCGTCTCCCGGCGCATGCCGTACGATGGCGCGATCCGTGGCATCCGGAGCGCGCGTCCACACCGACGCGCACTCGCTCGAGCCGACGGCCACCGGCGCGGCGTAGCGCACGCGATACGCCCCACCGACTCCGCGGGCACGCAGCCCGGCACCGGTGGCAGCGGCCACCATGGCTCGCGAACGTGGTGAACTGCCCGGAGTCGTGCCGACGTTCGCGCGGAATCGCACCGACGAGCCGAACTCGGTGATGATCTCGTTGATGTCTTCCTTGCGGAGCTCGTGACGCAGTCCCGTGCGCAGATCGCGGAAGATCACAGCGCCGGCGCGAATGATTTCCACGCGGCCGCGCATCGTGGTCCCATCTTCAAGATGCACTTCGTCGTACGTGGGTTGCGATGCAGCGAGCGGAATGTTCGCACGGCGCGATTCACCCACGGCGCGACGGGCCGGATCGACGAACAGCATGCGGGCGCTGTCGGCACCGGTCGGCAGCATGGCGCGTGTGATCGACGGGACACCAGGGTTCGCCGGTGCGTTGATCACGATGCCGCCGGTGAGGCTCTGCGGCACCACGCGATTGGAGATCGTCGGTACGAGCGCGTTCGGCACGAGCGCCTTCGGTTCACTGGCGCCTGCGTCGTTGGGTGGCGGTGGTGTCGTCACGGTGGTCACGGTTGCCGTCGCCACCGACGATACGCGCGGTCCGACGGCCGCCCGCACGATGACACCGAGTGCCATGAGGCCGAGCACACCGACCATGCCGCGGGCGATCCACGGATTCATCGGCGGTGCGGCGACCCGCGCGCGAGGCGTATATGGTGCGGCACCGCGCGTTGACCCCGACGGCATTCCGCGCACCGGAGCCACGCGTGACGGCACGCGCGACGGCCCGCGGGTGATCGCCCGCGGTGCGCCGGCGATCTGCAGACCCGCGCTGCGCGCCGTCTGCACGCCACGCGACGCGGCCGTCGCGTTCAGCCTTGCGGCGAGCGCGGCGATCGGCTCACCCTTGGGCGGCGGGGCGACGCGCAACTGCTCGGGCTGAATCACGCGCAGCGCATAGCCCCAGCACTCCACTGCCCATCGCGCCATCTCGGGCTGCACGAATCGCTCGGCCGACCACTGCATCACGAACGGCGACACGAACGCGTCCCAGCGCGCCGACTCGATGGCGACCTCGGGGAGCCGCTCGCGGACGCCGCGGCGCAGCGCTTCGATCAGCAGCTCGGCCAGTGGACGCGCATCGCTCCCGGTGAAGTCGAGCAGCCGGTTGCGCAGGATCAGCAACGATGGCCGGTCCCACGAGGTGGGCTCCTGCTCCACGAGCTGATGCAGCGCTTCCCGCATGCGAATGCGCGGATCGACGAACCCCACTATGGCACGCGCTCAGTCCGGCAGTCGGATCGCGCTCAGATCGGCCGTCACGACGCACGACTGGGTACGTCCCCAGCGAATGATCGCCTGGGTGTACGTTTCACTGACGCCGGTAAAGCCGTTGGGGAGGAAGCGACCGCGCATCTGGAATTGCCAGGGGATGTTGTGGCTGGTCCCCGACAGGGGCCCGGCGACAAAGCGCCCCTCGCGGTCGAGCGTTCCCGCGACCCCGCGTGACTCGATGCGGAATGCGGCGCGCCCGGGCACATGCGTGATGCGCTCCTCGGTTTCGCGACCGACCCCCAGCGCGTTCGCCACCGACTCACAACTCGCGCTGCCGTCAACGGAGCGGATGCGTTGGGTCACGCGGTACCGACCGGCCACGCCAGCGAGCATTGGCGACACGAACGGCGCGTGCGGGTCAGTCACGGTGCTTGGGTCGCCTGCGATGGGCGCGCGCTGGGTCACAGCGGCCTCTGGGGGGCCAGATCGTGTTGGGGAGAGATCGCTGGAGGGCGTGACCGCCTTCGTGGCGACACGAGGCGCTGTGGCCGCCGGGCGTACGTCGGCGACGCTGGCGCGGTCGGTGCTCCCACGAGTGCCGAACTTCCGCCACATCGCCATCGAGACCATGATCGCCAGGAGTCCGGCCAGCACCATGGCCGCCAGTCGCTCCACCGGTTGGTACTTCGGGCCCTGTACGCGGGGGGCGTGCGAGACCAGGCGCCCACTGTTGGCCAGCGCGGCACGCGCTCCCGGTTTCACCCTGGCGCCCACGCCGAACGATGCCGGCCCGCCAGCCCAAGACGGCGCATTGGGGTGCGCCGACTTCGGTGTACCAGGCCGCGCCGTGGTCAACGGCGGCAGCGTACCGAATCGCGCGGTGGCCTTGGCCAGCGTGGCGTTGGCGGCGGCCGCGACCGCTTTGGCTGTGGGCGCAGCGTAGGGCACCATCTCCGTGGTCCGCACCTGCGGCGCCGCGACCAACTCACGCGTGGTCGGCACCGGAGATACGCCAAGCGCTCGCCCCCACACATCGACGGCCCATCGCGCTACATCGGGCTGCAGGTACTTGGTGGACACGATCTGGTGCACGATCGGCGCACGTGCGGTGTCCCAGGCCGGCGCCGACAGCGGCGTGTGGGCAATACGCTGCAGCGCGGGCCGCGTGGCGTGACCGAGGTCGATCAACAAGTCCACCAAAGGGCGAAAATCGCTGCCGGTTTCGTCCAGTAGCCGATTGCGTTGCCGCGCCGAGATCATGGCGCGGTCGCCGGTGTCCGGTGCCGACGACCATTGTGGCCAGCTGGCGATCAGCGCACGCCCCACGCGATGGAACGCGTCGGACTCGTGCACCGATGGCGCGGTTGGCGGAGGGGCAGGGGGAGTCATGCGACGCGAGCGCGTGGTCGATGCCGGAGTCGGAATCAGCCCGCGCGGTCGAATCGCAGCACGCGCGCCGGCAGCTCCTCGCCAATGCGCAATGACAGCCCGCTCACGCACTCCACCGACGCATTGCGGCCGACGGCCGCACCGCCTTCAACATACCACGGCGTGTCACTGGTGTTCACCAGCCACCACTTCCCGCCATGTTGCGCCACGTAGCCGCGCGGTGTGCGGTCGGCGCGCTCGTTGGGCAACGTGCCGAGACACAGATGCCAGTCGTGCAACATGAGATGATGAAAGAGCACAAGTTGATCCTTCTCGTCGACCATACCGCGCTCAGTCTCGCGCCACAGCTGCACCACCAGCGGTGCCCCGGCCAGCCGTTCATCGCCGCGAAGTGACGTGTTCGGTTGTCCCGCGCCCACGATCGTCCACTTCCCCGACGGCATCGGATGCATGCGCTGCAACGTACGGTACAACGCCGACTCCCACTCGGCCGCATCGGCCCGCTTCGACGGCGCGTGCAAGCCGTCTACGAACGTGCGCGTAAAGCAGCTGGCCAAGGCCGGGCCCAGTCGCGTGTACGCCACCTCGATGGATTTGACCGACGGATTGCGACGATCGAGGGGATGTTCTACGAACAGCGCCAGCGCACCCATGGAGAGCGTTTCATCTTCTTCCGCGGAGCGGGAGCTATTCACCTTCTTGCCTTGCAGCGGATGCCGTTCCAACAGCAGCTCGTACAGCAACACCGCCAGCGCATGCTTGTCGGTGGCGATGGAGGGCTGCGCCTTACTGGCCAAGACTTCAGGCGCGATGTAGCCGGGCGTACCGAGCACCGATGGCGGCGCGACACCGGGCACCACGAGCGAATCGATGTCGATGATGCAGGCATCACCGCCCTTTGGATCGACCAACACGTTCTTGTTCGAGAGATCCGCGTGCGCGAGCCCGGCCATGTGCAGGCGACGGACCGCCCGCGCCAAACGCACCGCAATCTGCAATCGCGTGAGTAGTGACCCGGTTTCCGCCTGCGGCACGAACTTCGACGCCTTACCGCCGGTGAACCAGCGCACTTCTTTCTCTTGCTTCGTACCGAAGCGGTCGGCGAAGTAGAAGTTCGGCCGATAGGTTGGCGTGACCACACCGAGTGGCGGCCACACCAGCTGCTGCCTGCGCACGAAGTCGACGGGCACCGCGTGCTCGCCGTCCACCATGCCCACGGGCCACGAGTAGTACGGCGTCCAGTAGGCGCCGTTGGCGGCGAGTGTCGGATTGTAGTTGGTGAGGATGCGGGTGAGACGGTCCACGCGCTCACGGCGATCGCTCAGCGACCCGTAGTAGAAGCCCACCGCATACTGCCGGTCGCGCGTAAGGAATACGCGCTTCTCGGCGCCGGTGCCCACCGGCTCGTCTTCCAGCTGCAGCACGCGCCCATCGGTCAAACGGCAGCTCACGCTCGCCATGCTACACGCCCCGCGGCATGGCCATCTGCATCAAGCCGGCCACGACACGGCGTCCTGACGGATCACACAGAGCGTCCGGTCGTCGTTCTCTCCACGCTTCTCGAAGGCGAGCCACTCGATCAGCGCGTGTACGGGATCCGGCGCGCTCAGCACCGGGGCGCGATGCGACGACGTCACGCCGCCGCTGCTGACCGACTCGTTGACCCCATGCAGCAGCTGCGCATACAGCGGGCCGGCGTGGCGCGTGAACGGGTACCACGGATCTTCCACACCGTCGGTGGCGAGAATCAACGCGGCGCAATGCGACGCGTCGCGCACCACCAAAGACTGCACGAGCTGTTCGATCGCGCCATCGTCGGGGAGGAAATGCGCCACTTCGCCGGAAAATTCGGTGATCGGTCCGCTCAGCGGCTGCGAGACCGTACCATCAGCGTTGAGGCACGCCGACGCGCCATCGCCGACCTGCAACAGGCCCACGCGCCCGCCGTGCAGCGCCGCGACCAGCAACGTGGTGCGCAGATCGCGCAACGCGAGTCCGCAGCGAGTGGCGAACTCCCGCAGCGCGTGATTGGCTGCTGTGGCGCCCGACTCCAGTGCGCGACCCAGCAGTGCCGGCTCCGCGCTGTCGGCCTGTCCGTGCTGCAACGCCTCGCGCACGGCGTGCGTCGCCACATGCGTGGCGATCGCCGCTCCGAGGCGACTGTAGGTGGCCGAGCCGGCGCCATCGGCGACCGCCGCGCACCACCCGTGAGCGAACAGCAGTACCTGTCCGGCATCTTCGCGATGATCGCCACGATGCGCGTGCAGGCGCCCCCGTCGCGATGCGACCAGCAGCGACCACCCGTCGCGGGCCGCGCGCATGCCGGTGGCCTCGGCCAAAGGGCCGTGCTGATCGGGTCGCACGAGTCCCGGTGCCACCGCATCGAGGTGCGCACTCCATTCCTCGGGACACCACGGCACGCTTGGCGGCGTGACCGTCCAAATCGGGCGTGGTGGTTCCGCCGCAATGGGTGCGGCCAAGGGAGTCGCGACCGCGGCATCGGGTAGGCCGAGCGTGTCTGGTGTCTCGGTGTCGGGTGTCTCGTGTGACACGCGCTTACGGTACGATCGTAATGCCGGGCGGTGGCGGCGGCAGCGTGATGCCCCCGCCGTCACCCACGGCACCCACCTTCGCGCTCGTCTGCTTCACCGAGGCCGACACGAAGCGGAAGAACGCCTTGAACGCGTCGGGCGACATATCCTGCATCTGGATCACGATCTCGGTGACCTGTTTGAGCGCCTCGACATCGGCCTGGTCGCCGCACGCCACGGCAATGATGTTGGCGGGACGACGTTCACGCAGCTGCTGCGCATACACCGGCCAGTCGACGTCGGTGGGCGCGCCATCGGAGAGAATGAACACCAGCGGTCGCCAGTCGCCCTTCTGATCGGCGGTGGTGCGCACCAATTCGCGTTCGAACACCTCGAGCAGCAGGCGCAGCCCGTCGCCGAAGTTCGTCTGGCCGCTGGCCTGCAGCTCCGGCGGATTGAACATCGCGACTTCGGTGAGCGGCACGATCTGTTGTGCGGCGTTGGCAAAGGTCAGCACCGACAAATAGGCGCTCTCGATTGCCTGTGGGTCACCGAGCAGGTCGCGATGGAGCTGCCGGATCCCAGACTTCACGGACTCGATGGGGGTACCCTGCATCGAGCCGGAAACGTCGGCGAGGATGTAGACGGGAAGGCGACGAGTGGACACAGAAATGCTCGCTCGGAGGGCGGAAAGGGGGTGGCCGGTGAACCGGCTCTCCCGAAATGAATGCGGACGACGCGACGGAGGTTTCGTGAACCCCGCATTGTACTCTACGTCAACGACCTTTTAAGCGGATGCCAGCGGGGTCGCGCCGGACGCGAAACCCCGTAGTACCGAGTCGGCACTACGGGGGTGGTCGCGCGGTGGGCCAGGGGCCCTGTGCGCGGAGCGTCGCGGCCGCGAACGGCCGGTGAATCGTGTCGCGTTACTTCGGTGCGTTCACGCTGCCGGCGGCGCCGCCAACGACGGAGGGCGTCGGCACGGGCAGCGCACTGCTGCGCTTCACGGCCGGAACCGGTACGGCGGCGGCAGGAGCGGCAGGCGTCGCCACCGACGTGGTGTCCGCCTTCGGCGTGAGTCCCTGGAAGGGCACGCCGTTCCAATCCGCACGACCCCAGAGGGCAGGGTAGTCCTTCACCATCTGCGCACCGTAGAGCGGCTTGTAATTGCCGTTGTGGCACGTCACGCACTGCGCTTTCGGCGCATCGCCCTGCATGCCGAGGCGAACGGCAGGGTACACCGGCTGCAGCGGGGCCAGGTAGTTCTGATTGACGTCACGCAGCATGAGAATGCCGTGGTACGCCGTGACACGAGCCGGTGGCGCTTCGGTCCAGCTCGAGAAGGCACGGCTGTTGTGGCAGTACGTACAGTTCACACCGAGCGACTTGGACTGGTTGATCATGAGCGCGTACGTCCACTCCGTCTGCTTCACCGAACTGCGATTCACGTTCGTCGGTGCCACCTGCCGCGTGATGACGCGTGCACCATCGCGGTCGAGATAGTGCCGCAGATAATCCGTCTGACTCGAGTAGAACCACAGGCCGTTCGGCAGCGGCTTGCCCATGTGACAGGTGTAGCAGGTCACGCCGGTATTCTTCACATGCTGCGAGTACTGGCCGTTGATCTGGCGGGTCATCTGCAGCATGCGACGCGCCACGAGCTTCGCGTACAGCGGCTTCCCGTTGGGCAGCGTGTCGGACGCGAGGTTCGCGATGTTGTGACAGTAGGCACAATTGCCGGTGCCGGCCACCCAGGTGCTCATGGCGATCATCGTGCGGTTGAATTCTCCGACCGAGATGTCGTTGAGCACCTGCACGTTCTGCCACGGGAGCGGACCCGGCGGCGACTCGCCCGCCGGGGGAAGCGGCGTGGGGATCTTCACCTGCGCAAATTGCTTTTTCAGGTCGCCATGGTCGTAGTTCTGCTCCATGGCGGTACCGCGATAACCGACCTGGACCGAATCCGTTTCCGCGTCACCGCAGGCACCGAGTGAAAGCAGGGCGAGCGGGGCCACCAGGCCAATGGAACGTCGAAGGATACTCATGGCGTCTTCCTTGCGGTCGTGGAATCGACCTTCGTCGAATCCGCCGTCATCGAATCCGCCGGAACCATCAGCGCAGTCGAGTCGAGCATCATCGCGGGCTGCGGTGCGACGTACGACGGGAACGAATCCGGAGCCGTGCCCTGATAGCGACCACGCAACAGCTGCTGCTGTTCTTCCGTCAGGAGGTTGTTCGCCGGGTATGGTGCCACGAGGCCGTGCTTCACGCCCCAGAGGTACCAGTTGTCGACGACGGTGCCGGTGAGCAGAATGCCGATGCCACCCGTGAAGGTCGTCAGGACAGCGAACCACCACGCCCAACGGTGGATCGATTCCATCGTGGCGTTGAAACCCATGGTCCAGCGCCAGAACAGCATGGAGCGTTCGGCCGCCGTGCCACGATCGGTAATCTGCTCGATCTCGCGTTCACCGCCCATTCGTGCCACCGCCAGAATGGTGGCGCCGTGCATCGCGAACAGCACGGCGGAGCCATACAGGAAGGCGATAGAGAGGGCGTGGAACGGGTTGTAATACAAGTTGCCGTAGCGAATCGAAAACGCCGACGTCCAATCCAGGTGCGGAAAGACTCCGAAGGGAACCATTTCGCTCCAGCTGCCGACGAGCAGCGGCTGGAAGAAGAACGTGGAGTAGAGGAAGATCGCGCTGGCAAAGGCCCAAGGCAGGTGGGTGCCCATGTTGAGGGCGCGCGCCCGACGATACGTGCGAACCCACCAAAGCAGGATGCTGATCGTCAGGAAGAAGCCGGCCATCAGGTACCATCCACCCTGTGCGAGCGGCGGGACACGGAGACCGAACTGCGGCGGCGGCGGTTCAAGAGCCAACCATGGCAGTTGGCGGATGAACTCCACCGGATCCCAGCCCACCGAGGCCCACATGTTGAGCCCGATGATCTCGAAGGCCATGAAGCCGAAGATGAGCGAGAGGACGCCCGACCATCCGAGATAAATCGGGCCGACCTGCGCGTCGCCGAACTTGCCAGCGAGATATGAGAATGTCCCGGTGCCGAAGCGCGTCCCGGTCGATTCGTCGATCTCAATGCCGGCTTCGGGTAGTGTCCGGACCTGGACGCGAGTGAAGAGGTTCTGGTATTCGAGCATGTCCTCTCGCCTCAGCGCCAGATCGGAAGATTGAGCCACCAATTCCACCACTCAGGCCAGCCCTTCGTCCAGAAGGGACCGGAAATCACGATGCAGATCGCACTCCAAACCGCTGCGCCGACCGCGAGGAACAGGCCGAGCCGATGGATGCCGATCGCGCCGATCGAGTAGCCGAGCAGGTCGCGGAAGAATACGTTTTCTGTTTCGCTCGTACCGACGGGTTGGCCCTTCGGAGGATTCGTCACCGACAGGATCAGCGACCCGTGCATCGCGAGAGCGAGGCAGTTGGTAAAGAAGAAGGTCACCGCGATCATGTGCGCCGGATTGTAGTGGAAGTGGAGGTACTGGTACCCCACGTTCGACACCCAATCCAGGTGCGAGAAGATCCCGTACGGGAAGCCGTGTCCCCATGCGCCAAGCAGCAGCGGACGGAAGACGACCAGCGTCGCATAGGCGAGAATGGCACCGCCATACGCCCAGGGGATGTGCATACCCATGCCGAGCTTTCGACTGATCTCGGCTTGGCGCAGCGCCCAACTGCCGAAGGCGCCGAGTGCACACAAAGTGATGATCTGCCACAGCCCGCCTTCACGGAGCGGGGCAAGCCCCAAACCGTACTTGAGATCGGGGGGGGCAATACTGATCTGCCAGAGGTTCCACGTTGGACCCATCGCGGCACCCCACACGCAGAGCAGCGTGCCGAGTACGACGAAGAAGATCGACGTGACCCCGAAGAAGCCCACGTAGAACGGACCGAACCAGAAATCGAAGAGATCTCCGCCGATCAGCGTGCCACCGCGGACGCGGTATTTCTTTTCAAAGCTCAGCATCGCCATGGGCGATATCTCCAGACGAACAGAGAGGGACGATCGGGGGGATGTACGACTCACCAGCGTCGGCCGGGGATGGCGTCGCACTGACACGTGCGATGCGCCATCCCGGCTACGACGTGCGGCGAGTTATCGGCCTGGCGGAAGCGGCGACATTTCTGCCGCAGCGGCTGGCGCCGATGCCCCGACGGGCGACTGGGCAGCTGACAGCGTACCATTCTCGATCCAC
>JBBQXC010000050.1:0-27064 GCA_038210005.1 Gemmatimonadales bacterium | reverse complement strand
GTCGCATCAGACGCTCACGATCGAATGGGTGCGCGTACTGCGGACCACGGGCGTCGTGATCGGCGATAAACCGGCCCAGATGCAGGATGCCGACGTACCGGCGGCGATGGCGAATCCGATCTATCAGGATCAGCGCGTGCGTCGCTTGTCGCTGGCCGGCGTCACCTCCGGGACGGTGGTGGACATCGCGTGGTCGGTGCTGGACACGGCGCCACCGCGCCCGGGAGATTTTCTTTTTCGTGCGGGCCTGAACGGTCCGGTCACCATCCGGCGATCGCTCATCGAGCTCGATGTCCCCGAGGGGTACGCGCCCACGATCGTGGAGCGCAATCTGACCGTGCGCCGCCGCGACGACATTGCGAATGGCCGTCGTCGGTACACGTGGATCTCGAGTGATCAGCCCGGTCTTCGTGGAGAGCCGTTCGCCGCCGACTCCAATGGCGTCGTGCAGACGATCACCGTGGGACCGCGCGGCACGTGGACAGAAATCGCGAGCTGGTATCACGGTCTGTCGAAGGAACGCTACGCCTTGAGTACGACGGCCGCCGCGCGCATGGATTCCGTCGTGCGCGCCAGCGGTGCGCGGACCAAGCTCGACACCATTCGCGCGTTACATCGCTTCGTGGCGCAGGACATCCGGTATCTCTCCGTGGCCCTCGGCATGGGCAGCTATCAGCCGCGCACTCCCGACGACGTGCTCTCCACCTCGCTCGGCGACTGTAAGGACAAGGCTACGCTGTTCGTGGCGGCGCTGCGTCGGTATCGCATGGCGGCGAATACCGTGCTGCTGAACCTCTCACAACGTCCCGATCCCAATGTGCCGTCGATGCTGCAATTCAATCACGCGATCGCCGCCGTGCGCGACGGCGCCGGTTGGAGCTTCACCGACCTGACCGCCGAGTCGATTCCGTACGGGGAGTTGCCCGAGGCGTATCAGGGGAGCTTCGCGATCATCGTCGGTGATGATGGCACGGCGCAGCGTATCACGCTGCCGGTACGGCCCACGGAGCGGAACGTGTCCACGTTGCAACTCACGATGCAGATAGGCGCGGACGGTCGTGCGGTAGGACGTGCGGTTGAGCGGGCGGAAGGATCACCGACGTACGGCCTGCGTCTCGGGCTGGGCACGCCGCTCGACTCAACGCGTCGCGCCGCGTTCGCTCGGTCGCTGACGCAGCGCATCTTCGGTGCGGAAGCCACCAGGAGCTCGCGCGTCGATTCGCTGGTGGTGTTCAATGGTCGTGATTTGAGTGCCACCGCGCAGCTCTCGTACACGGTGTCGTCCGACGGGTTGATCCGCACCATCGGGACCACGAAAGTGCTGGCGGTGCCGTCGGTAGTGCGCGGGCCGGCGCGGAGCTTCCGCGCGGCGCTCAGCGAGCTGGAGAGTCGCGGCCCCCGACAGCTGCCGATCGACGCGAGCCGGATTCTTCCGCCCATCGCCAATGTCACGGAATGGATCGTGACGCTGCCGCCGGGCTGGACGGTTGACCTCCCCGGGAATGTGTCGGCAACGAGCTTCTTCGGCAGTTACAGTTCGACGTGGACGCAGAACGGACGCGAGCTCCGTCAGGTGCGCCGGTTGCAAGGACAGCGGGGAATTTTCGGCCCCGAGCGCATCGCCGAGGTGTTGGTATGGCTGCGCACGGTCGGGGCGGATGATCAGGACTTCTTGACGGTGAAGCCGGAGACGGCGCCGTAATCGCGGAGCGAACAACATGCGTTGGACCCCTGGTGGACGCAGTGACAATCTCGAGGACCGTCGTGGCGCGAGTGGCGGCGGGTTCCGCGGCGGCGGTGGCGGCATGAAGCTGGGCCTTGGCGGCACAGTCGTGTTGCTGGTGCTGAGTCTGATCTTCAAGCGCGACCTGCTCACCGAGTTCGGTGGTGGCGGCGTGCCCGGCGATCAGCCGGCCTCAGCGGTCCAACAGGCGCCACTGGCCGACGCACGCGAAGAGAAAATGGTCGAGTTTGTTTCGTTCGTGCTCGATACGGCGCAGGCCACGTGGCATCAACTCATTCCGCAGTATCGCGATGCCCGGCTGGTGCTTTTTCGCGACGGCGTGCAATCGGCCTGCGGGGCCGCCAGCGCGGCTTCGGGGCCGTTCTATTGCCCGGGTGACCAGCGGGTGTATGTCGATCTCTCCTTCTTCGATCAGCTCGATCGACAATTTGCGGCGCCCGGTGACTTTGCGCAGGCGTACGTGCTGGCGCACGAAATCGGTCATCATGTGCAGAACCTGCTCGGCACCGAACGCGCGATGCGCAACGCGGTGCAACAGAATCCGGCGGCAGGCAATCAGTTATCGGTCGCGATGGAGCTGCAGGCCGACTGCTACGCGGGGGTCTGGGCCTACTCGGCCGCACGCACGGGCATTCTGCAGGCGGGTGATCTCGAGGAGGGGCTCGCAGCCGCGGCCGCAGTCGGAGACGATCGCTTGCAGAAGCTGTCGACGGGGCGGGTGAACGCGGAGACGTTCACGCATGGATCGTCGGCCGATCGGCGAGCGTGGTTCCGCAAGGGGTTCGACTCCGGCGATCCGCGCGCGTGCGACACGTTCGGTGGGGGGCGCTGAGTGGGTCCGACTCATGGCGAGTACGCGCCGCGCGTCGGCGTGCTGGAAGAACAAAGCTGGCCCGCAATGCGCGAAGGCGTGTGGCCGGTGGCGTTGCTCCCGTTCGGCGCCACGGAGCCGCACAACACGCATTTGCCCTACGGCACCGATACGATCATGGGGCGCGAAGTGGCGGCGCGGGTTGCCGCTGCGTGTGCTGTGCACGGCGTGAACGTGGTGGCGCTACCCGCGGTGCCGTTCGGCGTGAATACCACGCAGCTCGACTTGCCGTTCACGATCAACATGATGCCGAGCACACAACTCGCCGTGTTGCGCGATGTGGTGCGCAGCCTCGAACCACATGGTGTGCGCGCACTGGTGCTCCTGAATGCGCACGGCGGTAATGAGCTGCGGGCGTTGGTGCGTGAGCTGCAGCCAGGCACGCCGATCGTGCTCGCGATCGTGAACTGGTGGCAGGCTGGTGATCACGGCGTGTTCGACGAGGCCGGCGATCACGCCGGCGAACTCGAAACGGCGGCGATCATGCACGTGGCTCCGCACCTGGTGGTGCCGGATCGCGATACGTGGGGTGATGGACATGCCAAGCCCAGCGTGTTCGACGGCGTGCGCCGCGGCTGGGCATGGCTGCCGCGTCGCTGGACGCAGGTGACCGCAGATACGGGAGTGGGCGATCCGCGCGCGGCCACGGCCGAGAAGGGCGCGGTATTCGTGGCGCAAGCGGTGGAGCGGATCGCGGCGTTCTGCGCGGAGCTGGCGGTCGTCGATCCGCATGCGATGTGGGCGGACGGGTAGGTGGTCGCGGAACGTAACGCGGCGATCGTCTGCGAACTTCCGCCTTGCACGCGGTAAATCCGGCTCCCAGTGACGTGCGCGAATTCACGGGAGTCAACGAAACGCTTAGCGGTTACCGAAGACGAACGCCAGCAGAGATGCCGTAGACCTTCGTGTGCATCCCCATGAGACTGGGAATGGTCAGGTTTCGCGCGGAGATCACCAACGCTGCGCGCTTCACGACGAAAACGCTTAGATCGACTCGTGCCGCGAGTGCAAGCGTGGCTTGCTCCGTGGTGACCGCAAGCGCCGGTCCGGCCAGCAGCATCAGTGTCGCCACTCTACTTCCAAGCTCAATCCCCGCGGAGGCGCCAGAGTACCCTACGGACGGCATGAGCGGCGCACACGGACCTCCGGGGACCCGAAACGTGCACGTTAAGCTACTTCCGTTTCGAAAGGCGCCGCCCGCGACTGCGCTGACAATCCACGCTTTGTGCGCGGACGCGTCAACGCGAGCGCCGACCAACAGATCCGCAGAATACGTGTCTCTTTCCTGGAAATTACCCCCTCGACTCGAACTGAGTCCGACCACGGCGGTGACGAAGCGGTCACGAAAGACTTGTGCGCCGATGGGATCGGCGAACGTGAACAACGCTAACACGCCAATAACACCAGCAGAAAAACGCATGAGAGCTCCGAAAAGTTGACCGTCGTGCGCGAAGCGAAGAAACGAGAAACTGAGCTCACCGGAGAAGCCGGTTTTGCCGCGCCTTCACGCGTTAGGGGCGTCTTGCCGAAACCCGTTCGCGCTTGGCCGAGAAACCAATGTACGTCTCGAGCGCGCCCGGTGTAACGAACTTCGTGACATCGGCATGAAGTTGCCGAGGCAGCCGACTACGGAGCGAGACGGAAGTACTTCATAACGCTGGTGCGAGAGGGCGTGCCGTTGCTGTTGTACGCAATCAATTGATATGCCGCGTAGCCCTCCGTGCTGAAATTCGGAATCGTGGTGCCGGTGTACGCATCGACGATAAGAAAATCGCCGGAAAACGGGGAGGTCACGTTTCCCATGTCCTCGAAACCGTTCGAACCCTGTTCGTTCGAGTATCGATACCATTGACGAAGAAGACGATAGCTTACCGCCGACGGTACCGAAGGCCAAGTCAGAACGGGGTTGTTACCTGAGAGGCTGCCGGTGACCACGGGCTGGGCTGGGAAGAGCGACGGATGTATCACATCGTACGCGTCGATTGCCAGATTCTGCGCTACGCGCGCAAACGAAGAGAAAATCATGTTGTTGTTCGGCCAGCCACCAATCGCTGAGGTAATGCCAGCCAACGTGACGTAGCCGGAACCCATGCCGTTTTCAAAGAATACGGGGCCGCCACTATCCCCCTTTTTCAGATAAACGTTGGCATCGTTCTGGCACGTGCGCGTGCGCGTCCCAGACGAAAAATAATCGTTGCAGGTATGCGTGATCTGGCCAGACGTCCAGCCCGTAATCATGCCCGTCTTACTGATGCTGAGGCCAACGAACATGTTTGTTGGCGCAGCCGCTGAAATAGTCCAGAACGGCGTGCTTTGGTTCCATTGTAAAGAGCCGCCGGGATTCAGCCTGGCGATCAAGCCAACTTGGCCAGCAATACCTGCTGAGTACGAATACATCGCGGCGTCACTCCCTCGGCACGTCCGGAGCCCGCAAGCGTATCCAGCGGGATCTTCGGTCTCGAAGCCGATCTGGCGCACCGATGGGGAGTTGCGTATGAGCGAACCGTCCACGCTCCACTCGTGTGACGAACAGTGAGAGGCAGTCACGAATCTTGGCCCGGCATTCGTCGTTGCGGTAAAGCTCACAGTGCAAAACGATTGACCGTCTGGGCTCGGCTCCCACGACGTTCCTATCCCGCCAACGATGACGCTGACTTGGTCCGTAATCAAGTTCGGCGTGGTGCTCGCCGTAGCATCAACGGGTCGTGTGCCACGTTCGACTGATAGCGCTGCGGCTGGAACGCCTAGCTTCACAATGGCGGCTCGCGCTTGGTCTATGGTCTCGGGACCATCCATCACAAAACGAACTCGGTTCAACCGTTCGTCGAGGTCTAACGAAACAGCAGATGGAATCTGTCCATTGTTCACGGCGTCGAACACGAGGTCACGCCACGCGGCGAGTTCAGACACGGTGAACAGTGCCTCGTCCACCACAAAGCCAGAGGACTTCTGTCCCAGCGGTCGTGGCAGTGTGCCGTCAAGGAAGGTGCGCGTCACGGCGGCGCGTGCCGTCTCAATATTTCCTTTGGCTGTGACCCACACGTGTACTTCGCTGGCTTCGTTCATGTAGAGCCCACCGAATCCGACAACGCGCGATTCAAGGTCGAAAAGAAAACGCTCCTCGGGACGAATCTGGTCAGGCTTGACCGAAACCGCAGTGGACCGTTTGACGAGTTCGGCTTCCGTCGGTCGACTCTGTTCTCTACAGGAGATTGCGACGAAGAGGGCTGCAAAACCGGCGTACTGTGACTTCGAAAATTTCTTGACTCGCAAATCTCGATGGTTTGATGGAAGGGGAGCGGAACGCGCCGAACGAGTCGACCATGTTTTAGCTCAGGAGAACTCGAGCTACGTACGCTGCAGTCGCCTAGCAACTACCGCTGGTGATCGGTATCACGGCAGTACACGGGGCGTTTCAATTGTGATGAGGGTGGTGGGGAGCATCTTGCATCGCGTGCTCTTCCCGTCATCGCGCTCTGTGGCGCGCGCGTAACGTGTCGAGTCACGCTCGTGCGGTGCCGGATCTGTCGCTACTCGCGATCGAGCGCGTTGGACGTGAACAGGCGACGGCGGTTTTTGGGATCCGTCAGCGCGGACACGTCGGGCGTTTCATAGAGGGTGTGGACGAGCCACGCTGACCGCAGGCAATGCCGGGCTCAGCATCACGTTGCGCACGTCGGCATGCTCGTCATTTACTATGCACTGACTGTCGTGCAGCCCCACGAGTAATTGATCCTGTCGCATCGCGCTCCAACGCTCTGTGCTGTCGGCATTGCCCAGCCCGCAGCCCAAATACTCGCGATCGCCGTGAGCCCGCATATCGATGACCCAGAGGGTGGCAATCGACAGCTGGTGGCTCTCCCGCAGAGCCCGTTCGTAGTGCGCATCGACGATCAAGAAGGGCACAGCTCGGGCGTCGAGGCGGCGGAACCGCGAGGCGATCAAAAGCGTCATCAGCGCGTGGTCGTGTCTGGCATGGCGCTGAAGCTCGCTCGGCTGACACAGCGGGTCCGGTGCGTACGACACGAGGGACTTTCGGCCAAGGCGGCGGTCGGTGACGATCGTTCGCAGCAGACGTTGATGGGTCGGGTGAACCCTGAGTCATTCATGTACGGTTCGTCTGCCGACCGGCGCACGACGGATACGCGCCGCGCGTTGGCGTGCTGGACGAACAAACGTGGCCCGCGATGCGCGAAGGTGTGCGGCCGGTCGCGCTACTCCCTTGCGGCGCCACCGAGCCGCACAACACCCATTTACCGTACGGCACCGACATGATCATGGGGCGCGAAGTGGCGGCGCGGGTCGCCGCCACCTGTGCCGCGCGCGGCGTGAACGTGGTGGCGCTACCGGCGGTGCCGTTCGGTGTGAATACCACGCAGCTCGACTTGCCGTTCACGACCAACAGGATGCCAAGCACGCAGCTGGCGCTGTTGCGCGATGTGGTGCGCAGTCTCGCACCGCACGGTGTGCGCGCGCTGGTGCTGCTGAGTGCGCACGGCGGTAATGAACTGCGGGCGTGGGTGCGTGAGCTGCAGCCAAGCACGCCGATCGTGCTCTCGATCGTGAACTGGTGGCAGGCCGGCGATCACGGCGTGTTCGACAGCGCCGGCGATCATGCGAGGGAGCTCGAGACGGCGGCGATCATGCACGTGGCACCACACTTGGTGGTGCCGGACCGCGACACGTGGGGCGATGGGCACGCCAAGCCCAGCGTATTCGACGGCGTACGCAGCGGCTGGGCATCGATGCCACGCCGCCGGACGCAGGTGACGGCTGATACGGGGGTAGGCGATCCGCGTGCCGCCACGGCCGAGAAAGGCGCGATACTCGTGGCGCAGGCGGTGGAGCGGATCGCGGCGTTCTGCGTGCAGTTGGCGGGTGCCGCCGAACGCCATATTGGCGGATCGGTGGGCTCGCGCGGTCAGCGCCGCAGATCGACCGTCTGCGCCGCCATGTCACCGTCGCCGAAGTACAGCGAGTGTCGCTTCTCGCCCGGCATCGACAGCAGTACCACGATGTTGGCCTGACTCGGAAAGAGCTCGGCCAACAGCGTGTTGCGTATCGACAGACTCGTTGGTGCACGGCCCGCGTCGAACTGCAACAAGTACCAGTGCACGGTGCCACCAACGGGATCCTTGTCGACGCCCTGCTGCACGAGCGACGCCGTGAGCGCGCGGCCGTCGGCCGACACGCTCACCTTGGCATTGAAGTACGCCGTGAACAGCGAGTCGGCCTTCGGGTCGTGGTCCAGCGCGAAGGCCGGGCGACGCGCATACGCGCGCAGCCCCTTCTCGAGGTCATCGCTGAACAGGCGTACCTTCCACATCACCACGCCGTTCTCGACCACGGCGCGCGTGTGCGTGCTGTGCACATCGTGCATTGCACGCGCCGCCATCTCGCCTCCGCCGAACAGCATGGCGGCCAGTGCCAGCGAGGCCAGCTTCACGTGATGATCCTCGCGTTCATCCGATGGGACGCGTTGGCGCGCCCTTGGTGAACGTGTTGTTGGTACGATCGACGTCGGCATAACCCTGATCGGGATCGGCCGTGACCTTCGCGATCTCCTTGTCGGAGAAGAAGCCGTACTCGTGCGACTTTTCGTTGCCACGCCACACTTCCGCCGGCATCCTCACGCGCTCCTTCGTGCCGTCAGCAAACTCGATCTCGAGCTCCAGCGGCAATACGAGACCGCCCTTGTTCTCGACGGTGATGCGGTGATAGAACTTGCCGCGCTTGGTCGTGCCCGCGAACGTCTGCGCGTCCTGCGATTCTACCTTCGTGATCGCCTGGTCGTTGCTGTAGGTGCTGTAGAACCAGCCGCGCCAGAAGTAGTCGAGACGCTCACCGGCGCCGCTGGCCAGTGTGCGGAAGAAGTCGGCCGGCTGCGGGTGTTTGAACATCCACTTTTTCGCGTATTCCTGGAACGCGAGATCGAAACGCTCGGGGCCGAGCACTTTCTCGCGTAGCATCACGAGGCCGGCGGCGGGCTTGCTGTATCCGTTGTTGCCGAACTGGCGATGCACGAAATCCGACTCGGTCATGAGGGGCACCTGATCGGCGTCCTTCATGTAGTTCACGATATTCGGCGCCGGGCCGCGCATGCGCGCCGCTGGCCAGTTCTTGTCGTAGTCGAGTGAGCTGTAGTACTCGAGGAACGAGTTGACGCCCTCGTCCATCCACGTCCACTTGCGCTCGTCGGTGGCTACGATCATCGGGAACCAGTTGTGTCCGACTTCGTGAATCGTCACCGCGGCCAGCGCATACTCCTGATTCTTGGTGTACTTGCCGTCGGCACCTGGGCGGCCGCCACAGAACGCGATCATGGGATATTCCATGCCGCCCACCTGTCCGTTCACGTTCGACGCTTGCGGATACGGGTACTCGAACGCCATACGGCCATAGCTGCGCATCGTCTGCGCGATCGCCTTGGTCGAGATATCGCTCCACAGGGGCATCGCATCGCGCGGGTACACGGAGTGCAGTTCGATGGTGCGGCCGGCCGGTGAGTAGCGGAAGCCGGCAGCGTCCCACACGAACGTCTTGCTGGACGCCCAAGCGAAGTCACGCACATTTTCCGCCGTGAAGCGCCAGGTGAGCGGGCCCGTACCGGCCGGACGTGCGCCGGCGGTAGCCACTTCGTTGGGACGTACGATGAACACCGACGTGTCGCCGGCCATCGCGGTGGCCAAACGTGTGCGCTGCGTCGGCGTGAGCACCTGCAGCGGATTCCTCAGCGTGCCGGTGGAGCGTACCATGTGATCGTGCGGCACCGTGATGCTGACGTCGTAGTTGCCGAAGTTGAGATAGAACTCACCCTGTCCGAGGAACGGGTCGTTTTGCCAGCCCGTCACGTCGTCGTACACCGCCGCGCGCGGGAACCACTGGGCAACCTCGTAGATCCAGCCGTCCTTCACCTGTTCGCGTACACCGCGATTGTTGTTGCCCCCTTCGGGCACGACGAACGACCAGTCGATGTCCACGACGGCCTTGCCGCCGGTGGGGATCGGCGAGTCGAGGTTCACGCGCATCTGCGTGCCATTGATGATGTAGCGGGCCGGCTTCGCCGTCTGACCATTGACCGACACCAGCGCCACGCGCGTGATGTCATAGCCGCCGGTGGTGTCTTCCTCGGGCAGGAGGAATCGCCGGGCCTGCGGCGACATCGTGGTCGGGAGCGCCGACTTGGTCATATTCGCGCGGCTCGTTTTCGCTTCGATGTTCTGGTCGAGCTGAAACCAGAGGTAGCCGAGCGGCTGCGGGGAGTTGTTGTGATAGGTGATGCGTTCCGAACCCTTCACCGAGTGCGTCGTGGTGTCGAGCGTCGTGCGGATCACGTAGTCCACGCGCTGCTGCCAGTAGCGCGTGCCGGGCGACCCGGACGCGTCACGGAAGTCGTTCGGTGACGGCCACTCGTCGAGCGCCCGGAAGGAAGACTTGTTGACCTTGCTATTCGGCTCGGCGTTCAGCCACTGCTGCGCCGGCAGGGCGGCAGGCAGCAACAGGAGCGCGGCCGCGAAAGAGCGGAGAGACGTTCGCATGCGACGGATGATGAAGTGGGTGGTCACGACCAGAATGGTCACGACCAGAATGGTCACGACCAGGCGCCTAGACGCTGGACCAACAGCATGAGCGCGAGACCACCGGTCACGCCCACCGATAGTTGTACCCACCGGCGACGCGGAAAGATCGCCGGCACGAGGGCGGCTCCGACCACGAGCACAATGGAGAGAATCACGAGCTGACCGATCTCGAGCCCCACGTTGAACGCCAGCAGGGGAGCTGCAATGCTTTCTTCGTTGCCCAGCAACGCGCGCAGGTAGGTCGAGAAGCCAAGACCGTGAATGAGTCCGAACAGCAGTGCCACGCCATAGCGCTGTAAGGTGACCGGATTCTCCGGTCGCTGCGGCGTGGCCGACGTGTACGCATCGAGCGCCGTGAACAGAATGGTGGCCGGGATCAGTGTTTCGACCAGCTGCGACGGCACCGACACGAGACGGAGCGTGGCGAGGGCCAGCGTGAGGCTGTGGCCGATCGTAAACGCGGTGACGAGAATGGCGAGCCGTCGCCAATCGCGGATACCGAAAGGAATCGCGAGCGCCGCCACGAACAGGATATGATCGTACCCGGCTAAATCAGCGATATGCCGAAAGCCGAGTTCGAAGTAGATGCGAAACTCGTCGAACATGGCTTATGCGAACGCGATCAATAGTCCACCGGTCGCAAGTACGACTCGCCGATGCCCGACTGACTGACCAACGCGGTCGCGGGCGGACGGCGCTTCCAGTGCGTGCCGTTGAGACGTCGCGACACGAGCGTGAGTTCGTCCGAGTGGAACCCGCGCGAGCGTAACGCCTCGTGCGAGAAGCCGTGTAGCATGCCGTTGAGGATGTCGTCCGCGCGAGCATAGCTGATGCCGAGATCCCCTTCGTCGGTCTGTCCGGCAATGAGATCGGCGGTGGCCGGCTTGGTGACGATGATGTCGGGGACGCCCAGGTGGCGGGCGAGCGCCCACACCTGGGTCTTGTAGAGATCACCGATTGGATTGATCGGCGGAGAATCGTCGGCGTGCCACGTGAAGTAGCCGAACAACCGTTCCGTTTTGTTGCCGGTGCCGAGCGGCAGCGCCCGATAGCGGGCCGAGAGATCGAAGAGCGCGATCATGCGCGTGCGCGCCATGATGTTGCCGCGACGTGAATCGTCGGCGTCGGGTTCGGCGGTGAGATAGCCGTCGACCGCCGGGCTGATGTCGACCGTGCGCGACTCGATCCCGAGCGCGTCGATCACGAGCTGTGCGTGGTCGAGCGATTCCGTGCTCGAGGTGCGGTAGGGCAGACGAATACCGATCACGTTCTGGCGGCCTAAGGCGCGCACCGCGAGAAAGGCGGTCACGGCCGAATCCACGCCGCCCGAGATGCCGACGACGGCTTTGCCGAAGCCGCGTCGCGTCAGTTCATCGCGCAGGAAGCCTGTGAGCCATTCTTCCGTCATCTCAGCATCGATCGCCAACGGCGGCGGACCGCCGTGGTCGCGCATCTCGTGCCGGATGACCGGCAGCGATTCCGGGATCGCCCGCACGATCGAGTTGGCGCGCTGCAACGCCTCCGTGGGGATGGCGAACTCACCGGTGGTAAACCCACGGGCTCCTCGCAGCAGATCGGCGGCGGCCGGCTCCGGCCCGTCGTACGACAGCGAAGCCGGCGTTCCGTCCTGGACGCGCCGAATGTTGTCGAGCACATGCGGCAGCGCCACGCGAAGATCACTCAGTAGTGGACCATCGGCACGCGCGCGCACGAGATCATCGAGGTCTACGGTGAGCGACACAAAAGACTCATCCCACACGGGCGCACGACCGCGCACATCGCCGCCTGGTCCTACCAGGTGTGACGTGCCGAAAAAGCGCTTGCCGCCTTCGGTGCCGACCAGGTTTACGAAGCTCGTGTACACGCCTTGTTCTTCAGCGATGTCACGAATGAGCCGCTCCCATCGGGCGGCACTGTACGGTCCGGCCACACCGTCTTCACGGGGCCAGATTCCGCGCGCAGGAGCGGCCGACGACACGAACACGACCTGCGCGCCATCGAGCGCGGCGATCGTGCCGCTGATCGAATGCCAGGCATCTTCGCATATCAGCAGTGCCGCGCGTCCCCACGGCGTCTCGAACGCCCGAATGTCGGTGCCGCGCTCCACGAAGCGCTCTTCGTCGAACAGGCCGTACGTCGGCAGATAATTCTTGCGGTGCACGTGTCGGATGACCGGAGGGCCGTCGTCGAGGCCGATGGTGAGATACGCGGCGCTGTTGTGCAGCGTATCGCGCCAGCGCTCGTAGAAGCCGATTACGATGTCCATCGCCACGCAGTCGATCCCGGCCGCGGCACACGCGGTCCGGTAGCTGTCGTCGAGATCATAGGCCAGCGCACCGGCAGTACAGGCGACCTCGCGGACACCGCCTTCCACGAAGTAGCCGGAGAGCGCGGTTTCGGGGAAATGCACGACCTGCGGTCGCGGGTCGAGAGTGGAGGCTTGCGCGCACAAGCGCCCGATGCGGGCGAGGTTGGCGGCCGTGTCGCCCTTGCGGGGGGCGAACTGGCAGAGGGCAAGCGTCAGCGGACGAATCGGATCACCAGGCATACCTGAAAACTAGGAGGATCAGCCCGTATCGCCTACGGTCGCGTGTGGGTTTCGGGCGTGAACCGGTGGAGCCGGGTCGGTGAGCCGGGTCGGTGAACCGGGTCGCGGTCACACGTGTACAATTCCCCCATGCGTCCGCTGAATTCCCGACACGATCGATCCCGCATCCGACTGGCGTCGATGGCATGGCTGCCGCTCGCCGTGGCCATCCTGCCATTTGGCCTGGCGGCACAGGGCGCACCCGGCTCCACCGGCGAAGCGTGGCAGATTGTCACGCCCGCGCAGGCGTCACTCGTGCTCGCGCGGGACGGCGCACTGATCGGGGAGCTGGGCAAGGAACGCCGCATCAACATCGCGCTGCGCTCGCTCCCCAAGTACGTCGGCCACGCCTTCGTGGCCGTCGAGGACAAGCGCTTCTACCAGCATGACGGCGTCGACCTGGTGGGCGTGGCCGGGGCTATCAAAGATGCGGTGACCAAGGGCAGTCTCCGCGGGGCGAGCACGATCACGCAGTTGCTGGTGGGCAACATGCATCCCGATCTGATCGATCGGCGCGATGTCTCGGCCGGGCGCAAACTGCGCGAGCAGCAGGCCGCGCGCGAAATGGAACGCCATTACAACAAGGAGCAGATCCTCGAGGCGTTCTTGAATCAGATCTCGTTCGGTCGCGGCGCCTACGGTATCGAGATGGCCGCACGCCAGTTCTTCGGCAAAGGTGCGGCCGATCTCACGCTCGCCGAAGCGGCCTCGCTGGCCTCGATGCCGAAGAGCCCCGTACAGTACGATCCGGCGCGCTATGCCGATCGCAATCGCACGCGGCGCAACACGGTGCTCGCACTGATGGCGGAGCAGGGGTACATCACCGCCGCGCAGTCGGCCGCGGCCCGACGCGAACCGGTGCGCACGGTGACGTCCACGCGTTCGACGGCGCCGTGGGTGGTCGACGTGGTGCGCGTGCAGGCGGAGCGCGCGGGTATCGCGGTGATGCAGGGCGGCTACCGCATTCACACCACCATCGACGCGGCGTTGCAACGCGCGACGCAGCAAGCCCTCAGCACTGGGCTCGACGAGATCGAAACGCGTCCCGGATTTCGTGGGCAGCGATGCGCCCGCGTGGCCGGCGATACGGCTGCCGCGCCCACGAAGACAGCGAAAGTCGCGGCCTGCCTGGAAGGCGCGGCGGTGGTGCTCGATCCGACCACCGGTGACGTGCGCGCGCTGGTGGGTGGGCGTGACTACGCGCGGTCGTCCTTCAATCGCGCCGTCGACGGCAATCGTCAGCCCGGCTCGAGCTTCAAAGCGTTCGTGTACGCCCAGGCCATCGCGCAAGGACTCACGGCCAACGCCATGGTCGCCGATACGGCGCTCCGCATCCGGCTCGACAACGGGCAGTACTACAGCCCCGACAACGCGGACAACGCGTTCCTCGGCGCGCTCACCCTCCGCGAAGCACTCACGAAATCACGAAACCCAGTGGCCGTGCAGCTTGCGCTTGCCGTCGGGATGGACTCGGTGATCGCTCTGGCCCGTCGGTCCGGTCTGCGCGCACCTATCTCGCCGTATCCCTCGAGCGCGTTGGGAGCGAGCGTGGTGCAACCGCTCGACTTCGTGGCGGCCTACGCCACGTTCGACAACGGCGGTGTGGCCGTCGAGCCGCGATTCGTACAGCGCATCGAGGACCGCAATGGACGCATCGTGTTCACGCCGCAGGTCGCGCCGGCACGGCCTGCCATGGACCCGCGGGTGGCGTTCATCATGCGCGACATGCTGCAAGACGTGGTCACCCGCGGCACGGCTACGGCGCTTCGCAAGATCGTGCCGGCACGCATCCCCGTGGCCGGCAAGACGGGTACCACGAACGACAATACCGACGTCTGGTTCGTGGGCATGACGCCGGAGCTGGTTGCCGGCGTGTGGCTTGGTTTCGACAAGCCGGCCATGATCTCTCCGGGCGCCGCGGGCGGAACACTGGCGGCGCCGATCGCCGGACAGATCATCGCGGCCGCGTATGGAAATCGCGCCAGCGGGATCTGGACTCCACCGCCTGGCGTGGTGCCCGTGGAGCTCGATCGGGCCAGCGGTCAGCCATCAAATGCGACGACGCCGAGCGAACGACGGTACGTGGAATGGTTCATGGCGGGCACGGAACCGGGAGCACCGGTGTGGCCGTGGAGCTTGTTTCGGTTGGGACCGATTGGGTACTGAACGGAACGTCGGCACGCGTCAGACCCAAAACCCATGGCGCACAGCATCAAACTCCAAGCCTCAGGCCCACGGCGTATTGCTGATCGCGGTGGGCTGGAGGCGTGAGGTCGTGGGTATTCGATTGTGGGTGATGGGCGATTTCAGTGTTGCGAGGGTCGTCCGGCACGGTCCGTAATGTTACGGAGGCGTGAAACGCGTATTCACCCCAATGGAATGGCGCCGCGCGTGCGCTGACTATTCGTGCCATGACGCCCTCCGATGTTCTTCCGTTCCGTCGCCCGTTGAGCACACACGCGCACGTGCACGAACAGCCGCGCTCCGATGGTGGTACCGGTATCGTGATGATGAACCTCGGGGGGCCGGCCACGCTCGATGAAGTGGAGCCCTTCCTCCTTCGGCTATTTGCCGATAAGGAAATCATCCAGCTGCCGTGGCAGAATGTGCTCGGCAAGTTCATCGCGACGCGACGTGCACCGAAGGTGCGCAAGCTGTACGACGCGATCGGTGGCGGGTCACCGATTCTGACGTGGACGAAGTCGCAGGGAGATGCCATGTGCGTGCGGCTCGACGAGATGTCCCCGGACACGGCGCCGCACAAGTTCTACGTGTCGTTCCGCTACGCGCCGCCATTCGCGGACGACGCGCTCCAGGCGATGAAAGCCGATGGCGTCACGCGTGCCGTGGCGTTCACGCAGTACCCGCAGTGGTCGTGCTCGACCACGGGCTCGAGCCTGAACGATCTGTGGCGTGCGCTCGATCGCACCGGTTTGCAGGACGCGTTCACTTGGAGCATCATCGATCGGTGGGGAGAGCAGGAGGGCTTCGTGGGCTCCATGGCCAGCGCCATCGATGATGGCCTCGAGCAATATCCAGCGCACGAGCGGGACGACGTGCTGGTGCTGTTCAGCGCGCATTCGCTGCCGCTCAAGGCGATCGACCGCGGCGACTCGTATCCCTCGGAGATCGCGGCGTCGGTGAGTCGCGTGGTAGAAGCGGCTGAGCTGCGAAATCCGCACATGCTCTGCTTTCAGTCGTCAGTGGGTCCCGTGCGGTGGCTTGGGCCAAGCACCGAGACGATGATCAAGCAGCTGGCGGTGCGCGGACAGAAGAACGTGTTGGTCGTACCGATCGCGTTCACCAGCGATCACATCGAGACGCTGTCGGAGATCGATATCGAGTACGGCGAACTGGCGCATTCCCTCGGCATGACCGGCTTCCGCCGCTCGCCGTCGCTGAATGCACGCACGGAATTCCTCGATGCGTTGGCCGACATCGTAAATCGACATTTGGAGTCCGGGCAGCCGCACAGTTCCCAGTACAAGCAGAAGTGCCCCGGGTGCACCAACACCGCCTGTCGTGGTTTGCCGTCGAAGCTGGTAAGTCGCACCGTGTGCGAAGTCTCCGTGCAGTCCGCGGCGGGTCGCTAGCGTGATTCTCCTGCAGTTTCACCTCATCGGCGCGTTTCGAGTCGCGGCGCGCGCTGGGAGTTCCTGCGGTTCTGCTGAACACGTGCCAGCGCACGGAGCTCTATTGGTGAGGAGAGCAGGACCCGTGGCGTGGTTCGGCGCGCGCCTCAAGGAGAAGATGTCGCGGACGTACAGCTCGAACGCAAGCACGCCGATCTCGCGGTGCGCCATCTGTTCGCCGTATCGGCCGGTATGTGTTCGGCCCGGTTCGGCGAGCCCGAGATTCTTGGGCAAGTGCGACGAGCGTGGAGTGTCTCTCACAATGTAGGCGCCACCAATGCGCTGCTCGATTGCGTTTTTCGTCATGCGGTGGATGCGGCGCGCACCGTGCTGTCGGCATTAGCAGAAGGACGGGCAGTCGGTGCCCACGTCGTCCGCGAGACGAGCCGCACCGATAGTCGTGCCGGATCGCTCGCGAACACACTCGGCGCCATGCCTGTGTCATGAAGCTCACGCGAGCAGGCGATGTCCACGTCGAATGTGGCGATCTTTGCTGCCCATCCACTTCGCCTATCGTGACGGCGGGGATATCATGGTGCGTCGAGTAACACGATTGCTGCTCTGATAAGCAAACGACGATGCCACCGGTTGTGATGCGCGGTTTGCTTATCTGTGATTCTTCCGTTGATCCGCTTGATCTGTGTTCCCGCTGTTCCCGCTGTTCCCGCTGTTCCTGCTGTTCCGGCCTTACAGCGACTACGATCTCTCGCCTGTCAGGCGCTGCTGGCCGCTTCCAGTGTTGCGCTGGGAAACGTCGGTCCGGGGTGCCGGCATTCTGCCTTGACTGCGTACCGATGCAGCGCGGCTGGAAAGGCGCGCAACGCATCCGGCGTGTAGTGCCCCATGAGGCACACCTGCAGCCAATTTCGCTCGCGGAGATAGCCGCTCTCGAAACTGATCAGCCAACCAGCAGCACGAAGCTGTTCGCCAAGATGACGAGCGCTGACACCGGAGGGTGGGATCAGCGTGTGCACCGCCGGCGACGCATGATCAGCGGCCGCCAAGACGCGCCATCCGCGCGACTCCATCGCGCGTCGTAGCCACACGCCGTCCTGCGCCAGTCGATGGAAGCGCGCCGGCCAGTCGATCTCGGCCAACGACGTGCCAAGCGCGTCGAGCAGATTGGACGATTGTGTGAACGGAACGCCCTGCTGTTCGACCGCGAGGCCGAGATCGAGATAGCGCGGAATGCGGCTGCTTGCCGAACTCGCCTGACCATCGTGATATACAATGGCGATGCCAGGGAACGACGAGAGGGCCTTTCCACTCACGGCGCTGGCCATCCACACGTTACGCAAGGACAGTGGCACGGTGCCGAGACTGCTGATCACGTCCAGTGCCAGCTTCGCGTCGTGCGACTGCGCGATCGACGTGAGCGCGGTGAGGTCGTTGAGGACGCCCGTTGAGGTCTCGCCATGCACCGCCCAGAGCCAACATGCCTTCGTGCTCTTCAGCGCTCGCGAGACCGCACCGTAGTCCAGTGGCTCCCTCCACGGCGCACGCACCACGGTGTGCGGGATCCGCATGCGCGTCGCATGGTCGACGAGACGCTCGCCGAACTCGCCGTTGCTGACGATCACCCCGGGCCCATCGAGCAGCGAGAGCTGGGCCGCGACCACGTCGTTGGCGAGCGTGCCGGACCCCAGCAGCATCGTCGCGTGCCGCGCCTGCGCCAGCTCACACAGCCGTTTTTGCGTCTCGCGATAGCACGTTTGAAACGACTCGGCGCGATGCGACATCGCGCCGCGCTGCATGGCGCGTTGCACGGCATCGCTGATGCCGACCGGACCGGGGAGAAAGTTCGCACCGGCGCTCGGTGCTTCCGTACCGTTGTTCAGCGCCTCCGGCCAGCTGAGCACTTCCTCCGCCGTGATGTACATCGGCTGATAGGACGCCTGTTCGGTACCGATGAGCGGACCGAAGGCGTGGAAGCCGAGGTGCCGGTAGAGGCGTAGTTGACGCGTCGTCCCCGACATGATGCCAAGGGCGAATCCCTTCGCCAGGAAGTGCCGCGTGATGAAGCCGACAAGCTGCGCGAATACGCGACTGGCGCGGAATTCCGGCTCGACCGCCAGCAGTCGGATCTCGACCGGCGTGCGCCCCGCGGGGAGGTAGTCATCGACGCTCCCGAGCTTCTGGTCGAGCGAGAACGGCCGCTGGGTCCGTCCGCTTACCATCCCGACGATGCGGCCATTCAGTTCGTACACCGCATACACATTCTCGTCGTGGAAGCGATCGACCTGCCGCCGCGCCGCATTGGCGGCGTGCTGGGGAATTTCTTCCACGAAGGTCCGATAGTTCATCGCATGGATCGCATCGAAGTCCACCTCAGTCGCGAGACGGACCGTGCCGCGCCAAGACGGTTGTTGCGTTGTCATGGCGTCAACTTGCGCACTGCACGACGCAATCGGAATACGTCACCCGACGCAGGAAGGGGCGACAAGCCAAACCGGCCCATCGCCCCCACTCCCGACTCCCGACTCCCTACCCCCTACTTCGTCTCTATACCCCGATGAGCTCTTCCACCTCGGTAGGCTCCGGCCGCCCCTGATCTACCAGCGCGATTGCGAGCACGTCGCGCATCGTCTCCACCGGGTGGAAGATGAGCTTTTCACGCACTTCGTCCGGCACGTCCTCGAGGTCCGCTTCATTGGCCTTCGGGATGATCACTTCCTTGATGCCGGCGCGGTGGGCACCAAGCACCTTTTCCTTCACACCGCCGATCGGCAGCACGCGACCACGGAGTGTGATCTCGCCGGTCATCGAGACATCGCGTCGCACTTTGCGGTTCGACATTTCGCTGACCAAAGCCAAGGCAATGGCGATACCGGCACTCGGACCGTCCTTCGGGATCGCGCCTGCGGGCACGTGAATGTGTGCCTCGCTGGCCGACGCGACGCGGTCGGCTGGAATCCCCAGTAACGCGGCATTGTTTGTGACGTAGGTCAGCGCGGCCCGCGCACTCTCCTTCATCACGTCTCCCAGCTGACCGGTCAGAATCAGCGAGATCGGACCCACGCGAACGGCCTCGACCCCATCGTCGCTCTTGGTCGGCGTTGAAGCACCACGACGAATGCTCGCTTCCACGAACATGATGTCGCCGCCCATCGGCGTGTAGTACATCCCCGTCGTGATACCGACTTCATCGTGCTCGGCTACCCGTTCCGGGTGCACCTTCGGACGTCCCAGCAATTCGCGCACTTCCTCGCTGCTGATCACCTTATCGTCGATCGTGGCCGTATCACCCATCGCGACCCGCCGCGCCACCTTGCGCGCCACGGCGCCGAGCTGGCGCTCCAGCTGACGCACACCGCTTTCGCGTGTGTACTCGCTGATCACCTTCATGACCGCGTCGTCGGTGAACTTGAGATCGCGCTGACCGAGTCCCGATTCCTCGAGCTGACGCGGAATCAGATACGTCTTCGCGATTTCTGACTTCTCGCGCTCGGTGTAGCCGCTGAAGTCCACGACCTCCATACGGTCCAGCAGCGGACCAGGGATGTTCTGGATGAAGTTCGACGTCGCGATGAACAGCACTTCGCTCAGGTCGAACGGCACGCCGAGATAGTGGTCCGTGAACGAGTCGTTCTGCGCGGGATCGAGCACTTCCAGCAGTGCACTCGACGGATCGCCCTGATACGACGTGCCCAATTTGTCCACTTCGTCCAGCAGGAACACGGGGTTCTTGCTGCCCGCCTGCTTCATACCCTGAATGATCCGGCCGGGCATCGCGCCGACGTACGTGCGGCGGTGTCCACGGATATCGGCTTCGTCGCGCGCACCACCGAGCGCCACGCGCACATACTCGCGGCCCAGTGCGCGGGCGATCGATTTCGCGATACTCGTCTTGCCCACGCCGGGGGGGCCGTTGAACAGCAGGATCGGACCCTTGGCCATGGCACGGGCCTTCGCTTCCTTCGCGTCGGTGATCTGCCGGTCGCCGTTGCCGTTTCCATTGCCGAGCGTGGCGTTCGCGTCGCTGGTGTCGCCCTTGATCTTCGACACCGAGAATTCACCCGTGGTCGCGACTTCGTCGGCCACCTGCTGCGCGCGCAGTTGCCGGACGGCCAAGAACTCGAGCACGCGATCCTTCACGTCCTTGAGGCCGTAGTGGTCCTCCTCGAGGATTTCGCCGGCGCGCGCGAGTTCGAGGTGATCATCCGAGCGCTTGCTCCACGGCAGCTCGGCGATCCACTCGAGATACGTGCGGATCACCTGCGCTTCCATGGATTCGCGACCCGCGCGCTCGAGGCGGCCCAGTTCGCGCTCCGCTTCCGCGCGCGCTTCCTTCGGCAGTGCGAGCTTGGTCAGCTTTTCGCGGAGCTCGGTGATCTCCTTCGACTGATCGTCGTCGCCGAGTTCCTTCTGAATCGCCTTGAGCTGCTCACGCAGGAACATCTCACGCTGCCGCTCGCCCAGTTCCTCCTGGACCTGCGACTTGATGTCTTCCTGAGCTTCGAGCAGGCCGATCTGGCGCTGCACGTGCACGAGCACGCGACGCAGGCGCTCTTCCACCGAGAGCGTCTCCAGCAGTCCCTGCTTCTCGGGCACAGTGAGTTCGATGTAGCCGGCCACGAGGTCGGAGAACTTACCGGCATCGTCGACCGAGTCGAGCACCTGGTGCACGACTTCCTCGGGAAGACCGCGCTTCTCGCCCAACTCGGCGGCGCGCTCACGCGCTTCTTTGTGGAGCGCCTCGAACGCGGCGTTCTTGAGGTCGAGTGGCATCATCTCCTCGGCGGGCACGATCACCGCCTGCAGGTATCCGTCCACTTCGGCGTACTGCAGTGCCGTGGCGCGCTGCTCGCCTTGCAGGAGCAGCTGAACACCGCCCAGTCCGCGCTGGATCTGGCCGATGCGGGCGATGACGCCCGTCGTGAAGAGAATGTCCGACGTCGGCTCTTCCGTGTTGTCGCGCTGGGCGACCGCAAAGACAAGCCGATCTCCCTTGAGTGCCGTTTCGATGGCTCTCAAGGTGCCGGGGCGGCCCGCCGCGATGGGCGCGGTGATGCCGGGGAACATGACCGTCCCGCGAAGCGGCAGGACGGGAAGCGTTTGGCGTTGGCCCATGACGTACGATCCTGTTGGAAGAGGAATACCGCCCGCCATAACGCAGGTTTCACACCGTCTGGATTACGCCATCACGGCAGGGTTTGCAAGCAGACTGGGGCGGCCGTGCCGTGTTGACGGTCCCGGCCGACTGTCGATCCGCCGATTTGTCGGTGTCAGGAGCGGCGGGCTGCTGCGGTCAGGTTGACCGATGGGCCTCTTGTCTGGGACGGACGCGGGCCGAGTTGCAACTCCGAGGGCGCTCGGGACGTACGGCGCACGACGAAGAGAATGAGGAATGCTGTTGCCGGTTTCTCTCCGGTGCTACACTAGACGTACGACGCGACTTCCCCGATCCCACGCGAGTGCCCGATTCCGTAGTCCCATCCACCGAAGATGCCGAACTGCGCGCCCATGTGGAGCAGGCGCTCAGTGCTACCTATGAACTGGACCAGGAAATCGGTCGCGGTGGCATGGGCATCGTGTATCGGGCACGCGACAAGCGCCTCAAGCGGTTCGTGGCGATCAAGCTGCTGCCGCCGGAGCTGTCGTTCCGGCGCGATATCCGGACGCGCTTTTTGCGCGAGGCGGAGACCGCTGCACAGCTGAGTCATCCGAACATCGTCCCGATTTATTCGGTCGACGAGGTCGGGAATCTCGTGTTCTTCGTGATGGCCTGCATCGACGGCGACAATCTCGGCACGATGCTGCAGAAGCGCGGTCCGCTCCCCATCGACCAGGTACGGCGCTGGCTGCACGAAGTGGCTGACGCGCTGGCATTCGCGCACGCGCGCGGTGTCATCCATCGTGATATCAAGCCCGACAACATTCTGCTGGACAGTATCGACGGCCGGGCGCTCGTCACCGACTTCGGGATCGCGCGTGCCGCGAGTGACAGCGGCGAGACGTCGCGTCTCACCGCCACCGGTATGGCCATCGGGACGCCTGCGTACATGTCGCCGGAGCAGGCCTCGGGCGATCGCGACCTCGACGCCCGCAGCGATCTCTATTCGCTGGGCATCGTGGCGTATCAGATGTTGGCTGGCGAGCCGCCCTTCACCGGCGGAACGACACCGGCGTTGCTGGTGAAGCATCTGGCCGAAGTGCCGGTGCCGGTGTCGTTGCGTCGCCCGGATACGCCCGACGATTTGTCGCAGATTGTCATGCGTTTGCTGGAGAAGAATCCGGAGCATCGCTTCCAAAGCGCCGGCGAGATGGTCACGGCGTTGAAGACGGGCGTGGTGCCGCCGCCGACCAATCCGGCGGCGTTGGCGCAGGCCGCCGGCGCACCGGTGCGATTCAATGGTGCGCCGATCGGCGGCATGCCGCTGGGTGGTATGGGTTCGCCCACTCCGGCGGCGCCGTCGGTGCCGTATACGCCGGCCCCGTACACGCCACCAGCCTACCAGTCCCCCACGTATCAGTCGCGCACGGCGGTCACGCCGCAGGCGGCGCCGTATCCGCTGTACCAGCAGCCGCCCTCGGGAGATGACGTATACGTCGCGACCGCGGAAGACGAAGCGCGCTGGTTCGCGCCGCCCGTGGTCGCATTCCGCCGCAAGCTGGCGCCGTACCTGTTCGTGAATGGTGCGATCCTCGTGATCAGCATCTTCACGCAAGGCGACATGCTCGGGCTGACCACGCTCTGGACCGTGTACATCGCGTGGAAGTATGCCAAGCTCTGGGCTGACGGTTTCGATTGGACCGATGTCCTCAAGCAGCCCAAGCATCGGATGCTCGGCGAGGTCATCTCCGATCTCGGCGACAAATTCATGGCCACCTTCAGCCGGAAAAAGCGCGAGGAATTACGCGCCCAGGGCCGTCTCCGCAATCGCCTGGATGGCGTGCTGTCGTCGACGTCGTCGGCGCCGGTGAGGTTTCACCGTGGCGCGGCATTGCCCGATGCGCCGTCCCGCGACGACGAACTCGGCGAGTTCGTCGCGCTGGTGAAAGCGGCGCGCGCCGATCGTGAAGAGATCGGCCGACTGCTGGGCACGCTCCCGGCCGAAGAGCGAGGCCGCATTCCCGATGTCGCGCGCACGGCGGTGGATCTCGTGAACAAGGTCGAGATGATCGCCCGCGATATCACGCGGGTGGATCGCGAACAGGGGCCCGATGCCGCGCGCCGGATCGACGTGGAAATCAGTGCGCTCGAGGCCGAGGCGAATCCGCTCGATACGCAGGGTAGCGAAGCGCGCGTGCGCCGGTTGGCGCAGCTGCGGCGTGATCGTCGGGCGGTGGCCGATACGCTGGGCAAGCGCGAGTTGCGTCGCGCTCAGCTCGAGAGCTGCCGTATCGCGCTCGAGAATGTGCGTCTCGATCTCGTGCGTCTACGCACCGGCAACAGCTCGGTGCAAAGCGTGACGCTGGTGGCGGAACAGGCCATGCAGCTCGCGCGTGATGTCGATATCGCGGTGCAGGCCGCCAACGAAGTGCGCGAGGCGACGTCATCGCGCTCCGGTTCGGCGTAAGCCGACCGCACGATGCCAGACGGTCAGCGAGCGGCCATGAAGGCGGCGGAAACCCAGGCCGAGTCGAATCTGCTGCGCGATCGCGTCACGGCGGCGGTGGGCGACCGGTATCTCATCGAGCAGGAAGTCGGTCGTGGTGGCATGGCGGTGGTGTATGCCGCCGAAGACGTGCGCTTGCAGCGGCCGGTCGCGCTCAAGGTGCTGCCGCCGGAGCTCGCGTTCCGCGGTGATGTGCGCGAACGTTTCGTGCGCGAAGCGCAGACCGCGGCGCGGCTGAATCATCCGCATATCGTGCCGATCTACGCGGTGCACGAAGACGGCGGGTTGGTGTGCTTCGCAATGGCGCTGGTGAAAGGTGAGAGCCTGGCGGCGCGGATCGTGCGCGCACCGCGGCCGACCTTCGAGGAGATCGCGCACATACTCGAACAGGTAGCCGACGCGTTGGCGTATGCGCATGCCTGTGGTGTCGTGCATCGCGACGTGAAGCCGGACAATGTATTGATCGATACGGATTCCGGTCGCGCGATGGTCACCGACTTCGGGATCGCGCGTGCAGCGGAGAGCGGATCACGACTCACGCAGACGGGAATCGCCGTGGGCACGCCGGCGTTCATGAGCCCCGAGCAGGCTACCGGCGACCGTGAGATCGATGGACGCAGCGATATCTATTCGCTGGGAGTCGTGGGGTATCTCATGCTGGCCGGCCGGCTTCCGTTCGAGGCCACGACCACGCCGGCGATGCTCCTGAAGCATGTGAGCGAAACGCCGATGCCCATTCGTGCGGTGCGTCCCGATGCACCGTTCGTGCTGGTGGAGATTCTCGAGCGTTGCCTGGCCAAGCGGCCGCAAGATCGCTGGGACAATGCGCTGCAACTGCGCGACGCGCTGCGCAAAGCACAGCGTGACGGATCGCTGCACTCCGGTGCGCACCGGGCGAGTGCGCCGCTGCCGTCTCGTGCGGCGGCGCCGGTGACGTATCTGGCGCCACAGAACGCCCGCGCACCGGAGCCTCGCGCGCCGGAGCTTCGTGAAGACGCGCGCTATGGTCATCGGTCGGAAGACTGGGCGCCGCGCGGTGTCGTTGCCCCGGCGCCGGCACCACGCTCGTATCCCGCGCCCGGCGCGCTGCCGCCGATGCCGGCGTTACCGCCGCTTCCTCCGGGTGCGCCGCGCGAGCAAGTGAAGGAGTGGAATCGTGCGCAGAAGGAGGCCATGCAGGATTGGCGGGTGGCGGTGCGACAGCAGAGCCGCGACGTGCAGTCGCAGTGGAACGATCAGTACGCGGACGCCACCAGCGCGTGGCGGAGCGACGAAGACCTCATTGAGCGCTTCAAGGGGCAGGTGCTCTGGACCGCAGGGATGATCGTGTTCCTCGGCGTGATCAACGCGACGACCAGCCGCGAATTTCCCTGGGCCGTCTTCCCGGCGATGGGCATGAGCATGGGGGTGCTCGGTCGCTACACCAAGATGCGCCGCCGTGGCATCACGTTGGGACGCATTCTCGGGGGCGACGTGGCGCCGAAGCCCGACAGCGATCCGCGCAGCAAGCCGACACGCATTGCCGAGGCGTCGCGGGCGTTCGTGAAGCACGCGAAGTGGTTCATGGGCTCGGCCGCTGTGGCGTTCGGTAGCCTCGTGATCGGCGCGTCGTTCGACATCAGTCCGATGGTTGTTCCCATGGTCGCCGCCGGCCTCGCTGCGCTGGCGAGCGCGCAGATGCTTGCCCGCGATTTCATGCGCCTGCGTCGGCTCGGCGTGTCGGCCGGCGACGCGTGGAATGGTTCTTGGCAGACGATCGCCGCGAGTTCCGACGACCGTCCGTACGAAGTGAGGATGCGCGAGCAGCTTGCGTTGGTGGCTGGCGATCAACTGTTGGCGTCGACGTATGGCGAGTTGCTCCGCAATGCCGTAGACGATCGAATGACGATCAAAGACGTCACGTCGAAGCTGAGTGACGTCGACAAGTCGCTGGTGCCCGACGTGGAGCCGACCGCCGATGCGCTGCTGGAGCGCATCAGCGCGCTGGCCAGCGGCCTCGAGCGCCTTCAGCGCGACCTGCCCACCGATGCGCTCACGCAACTCGAGTCACGGGTGGCGTCGGTGCAAGCCGAACCGGAACAGGCCCCCGACCGGGAGCGTCGTCTCACCCTGCTCACACGGCAGCTTTCGTCGTTAGAGGAGCTCGTCGCGCGTCGCGAAACGATGCAGCGCCAACTCGATAGCGCGTCGATGGCGCTGCGGTCATTGCGTCTCGATATCGTGAAGCTGCGCACAATGGGCGTCGGCTCGGCGATCGACGATGTCACGAACGCGACGCAGGAAGCGAGAGCGCTGTCGAAAGACCTGGGGTACGTGATCAGTGCGGTGGATGAGATTAGGGAGCTAAGAGCTAAGAGCTAAGAGCTCAGAGCTCAGAGCTAAAAGCCAAGAGCTCAGAGCTACGAGCTACGAGCGCAAAGCGTTTGTTGCTAAGCTTTTAGCTCTGAGCTCTTAGCTCTCAATATTCCCTTTCCTCGAATTCCGATACCAACGTCGCGTGCCCATGCCGCGTCGCGGCGTCGATGCCCTTCTCGCAGGCCGCGCGCGCGGCGTCCTGCTTGCCGAGCGCGTGCAGCGTATCGGCGTAGCGCAGCCAGCCGTTGCCTTCGTCGTCATGTATTGCGAGATACGCATCCAACTCCACGGCGGCTTCGTCCAGTAGTCCGGCCTTGAGCAGTTCGTTGGCGAGGCCGAAGCGGGCGAGGGGATTGTCGGGCTGCTTGTCGGCCATGGCGCGCATGGTGGCGAGGCGATCTGTCATGAAGAGCGTGCAGTTGAAGGGGTGTGAATCGACAACAGGGGAGTGCGCGGTGAAGCTCCCTCCCCCTACAAATCAGCGGGTCAGGAGTTCCGCCACGAGGGCGCCGAGTCGATCGGGGGCTTCTTCGGGGGCGACGTGCGCGACGCCGGGGAGTTCGCGCCGTTCAAGACCCTTCGGCGCGGCGACGCGGAGTGTTTCACCGAGCTTGGTTGCTCGAGCCACCGGGACGAACGGATCGCTGGCTGAGGTGGCGAGCAGCACGGGGCAGGCGATGGCGTCGGGCGCGAGTGCATCGGCGGTATCGGTCCGCGACGCCGCGAGGGCCGCGAG
>JBBQXC010000049.1:0-27309 GCA_038210005.1 Gemmatimonadales bacterium | reverse complement strand
TTGCGCTCAGGGGGGAAATCGATGGCCGAGAGAATGCTGCTCATTGCCTGAGTGACGGTGGGAACCATGACCACCGTACCCGGCGCCGCGCCAATGAGCGGTGCGATCTCGTTGCCCATGGTCACCGGCAGCTCCCACCAGCCTTCCGCCCACGCGCGCACGCCACGCGTTTGCCACTGCCGCGCATAGTCGCCGAGATGATCGGCCACGGCGGCGGGCATGGCCCCGAGCGAATTCGAGACGAGATAGGTGGACGTCCCGAGGATCGGGAAGGCGTCGCGGAATCGGAGCAGCGTATCGGGAGAGATGGTCACGACTCAAGGATAACGCGTGAAACGGGGCGCTGCAGGAGCTCCGCGGACCCATGCAGCCGCATCGCTGCGCTTCCGCTCGTGGGCGGTCGGCACGATCGTTGCTGCGTAGGGTGTTGCTGTCTTCTCACTCAGAACTCTGGAGATTCCATGGTCCATCGCTCCCGCACCACCGTTTTGGCGGCCCTCGCCGCGGCCCTGATGCTGCCTTCGATCGGCGCCGCGCAGGACATCGCCCCGGCAGCCGCGCCGGCCGCGCCGACGCTCGTGATGTCGCCCGCGACGGTGAGCATGCCGACGGCCGCCATGTCGACCACGACGCCCGACGGTGCCACTGCCGCCGGACCGCTGACCACGGCGCGCGCCGTGGGCCTGCAGCGCTTTGTCGCCGATTCGGCGACGGCGCCGACGATGACGTTGAAGAAGAGTCGCAGCAGCAGCGTAACGCTGATGGCGGTCGGCCTCGCCACCCTGCTCGTGGGCACCGTGGTCGATGGCGATACCGGCACCGTGATCGTGTTGACCGGCGCCGGCATCGGCCTCGTGGGCCTGTACCGCTATCTCAACCAGTAACCGGTTGCGGGACGGCGTGTGCCTGGCGTGCCGCGGTACGGCGCGCCAGGCGAGCCTCCCGACGTGTTTCCAGCCAGCCGTAGAGTACGGGCAGGACGAACAGGGTGAGCACGGTGCTCGTGATCAGTCCACCGATCACGACACTGGCCAACGGGCGTTGTACTTCGCTGCCAGGACTCGTGCTCAGTGCCATCGGCACGAAACCGAGGCTCGCCACCAACGCCGTCATCAGCACCGGGCGCAACCGATCGGCCGCTCCGAGCAGAATACGATCGAGCACGCCAAGCTTGTGATCGCCATGCGCGTGGCGTAGATGATTGAGATGCTCCACCATGACCACGCCGTTCAGCACCGCGATACCGAACAGCGCAATGAAGCCGATGCTCGCCGAGAGATTGAGATTGAGCCCACGCATCCACAGCGCGGCAATGCCACCGACCAGCGCAAACGGGACGTTCGCGAGTACCAGCAGTGCCTGCGGAACAGATCGGAACGACAGATACAGCAGCCCGAAGATCAACAACAGTGCGCCTGGCACCACCAGCGTGAGCCGCGACATGGCCCGCTGCTGGTTCTCGTACTGCCCCCCCCACTCGAGGAACACACCGGAGGGCAGCGTGACCTCGCGCGCGATGCGCGCACGCACTTCCTGCACGAAACTGCCGAGATCGCGCCCACGCACATTGCTGAGCACGAGCGAACGGCGTTGCGCATTTTCATGACCGATCATTTCGGGACCGGTGGTGGTCTGCACGTCAGCCACGGCCGACAGGGGCACCAACTCACCACCTGGTGCGCGAATGGTGAGCCGCGAGAGTGACGCGGCGTCGGCACGAGAGGCCTCGGGGAGACGCACCACGATACCAATGCGCCGGAAGCCATCGATCAACTCGGCCGCCACCTGCGAACCCATGGACAGCTCGATCACGTCACGCACATCGGCGACCGAGAGGCCATACTGTGCGAGCGCCTCGCGCTTGATCTCCATACGCACTTGGCCACTGCCGTCGGCAATCTCCACCGCCACATCGGCGCTGCCCTGTACCGAGGCGACGATCCCGCGGAGGCGTTCCGCGATCGACTCGTTCTGGGCGAGGTCGGGGCCGATCACTTTGATGCCGAGGTCGGTCTTGATGCCGCTTTCTGCCTCGTCGAGGCGCATGGCGAGTGGCTGGGTGAATGACACCCATAGTCCGGGCACCGCACGCAGCGCTGAATCGAGCGCCGCGACCAGTCCCTCCGAATCCTTCGCGGTGGTCCACTCGCTCCGCGGCTTGAGAATCACGTACATGTCGCCTTCGAACAGACCCATCGCCTCGGTGGCGAGGTCGGGGCGACCTTCCTTCGTCACGACGGTGACGACTTCCGGGAACTGCTTCACGATGCGCTCGGCCGCCATCGACAATTTCGTGGCATCCTGCAGCCCGACGCTGGGCAGTCGGCGCGTGGTAATCAGGATTGAGCCCTCGTCGAGCTTGGGCATGAACTCCGTGCCGATCTTCGACAGCGAGCCGACGGCGATCACGACCAGGACGACCGCTGTGATGAGCAGCGGCTGCGGGCGCGCCATCACGCCCGTCAGCACTGTACGATATTGCGCAGTGAGTTTCGTGAGCCACGGGGCTTGGGTGGCCGCACCATTGCGGAGCGCCCACGATGCAACTGCCGGTACGTAGGTGAGCGCGAGGAACAGCGAACCGAGCACTGCACACACCACGGTAAACGCCATTGGTTTGAACATGCGGCCTTCCATCCCGTCGAGCGTGAAGATCGGGATGTATACCGCCACAATGATGGCGATGCCGAACAGAATGGGTCGACCCACCTCGACGGCGGCGCGTTCGAACAGTCCCAACCGGTTCGTATCGCTATGCGATTCCATGCGCCGGATGAAGCTTTCGATCATCACGATCGAGGCGTCGACGATCAGTCCGAAATCGAGCGCGCCAAGGCTCATCAGATTCGCCGAGTACCCGAAGATCCCCATGCCGATGAAGGCGATCAACATCGAGATCGGGATCACCGACGCCACGATCAGCGCCGCCCGCACATTGCGCAGGAACAGGAAGAGCACCGCGATCACGAGCAAACCACCTTCCACCAGGTTCTTGACGATGGTGGTCGTGGTACGCGCGACGAGATCGGTCTGATCATAGAACGGTGTGACTTTCACGCTGGGAGGGAGCGCCTTCTGAATCTCGGCCATCCGCTCGCGCACGAGCTTGATCACTTCGCGCGAATCCGCACCCTTGAGCTTCAGCACCATGCCACTCACGACTTCTTCCTTGCCGTCGTGCGTCACGGCACCATTGCGCGGCAACGCACCCAGGACCACGGTGCCGATGTCGCTCACGCGCACGGGCGCCCCGAGATACGCACCGACCTGCACGCGCAGCACGTCGTCGGTGCTCTCCACGCGGCCGAGGCCGCGCAATGTGTAGCGTTCGCCGCCTTGCTCGAGGTAGCTTCCGCCGAAGGCCAGAGTGTTCCGGGCGAGTGCGGCGTGCACGTCGGAAATCGTGAGCCGTCGCGCCGCCAGCTTCACGGGATCGACGATCACTTCCACGCGCTCGGTCAGACCGCCCCACGAGTTGACCTCCGATACGCCCGGCACGGTGCGCAGTCGCGGACGTATGGTGTAGTCGTGCAACGTCTTGAGTTCCGTCAGCGACAGCGAGTCGCTGGTGAGCACGTACTGATACAACTCGCCCATCGGCGTCGACACCGGTCCCAGCGACGATTCAACACCGGGCGGCAACGCTCCCTTCGCATCGTTCAGCCGTTGCTGCACCAGTTGCCGCGCGAAGTACACGTCGACATGGTCGGGGAACGGCACCGTGACCAGCGAGAGCCCGAACTTGGATACCGACCGCACGCCTTCGGCATCCGGCACACCCATCAGCGACGATTCAATGGGATACGTGACCAGCCGCTCCACTTCCTCCGGCGCCATGCCGGGAGCGACCGTGATGACTTCGACACGCGTGCCGGTGAGATCCGGGAAGGCATCGAACGCGATGTGTTGCAACGCATACAGTCCAGCCGCCATCAGGCCCAGCGTGACGCCGACAACGATACCGCGACGGTGGAGCGCAAAGTGAATGAGGGCTTTCACCGGCCTACTCCCCGTCGGGAGAACGACGCTTGATCAACTCCGCCTTGGCGATCGCGGCGCTGCCGGAAATCACACGTCGCCCCGGTGAGACGCCCGACAGAATCTCCGTGCGGTCGCCGGCACGGCGCCCCGTACGAACGCGCACGGCTTCGATGTGCAGCCCTTCACCGCGCTGGTCGGCCACGATGACGACCGTATCACCCTCCAGCGCCTGCACCGCCGACGACGGCACCACGAGCGCCTGCGCGCCACCACGTCCGGAGATCTCGGCCTGCACGAACGACTCGGCGCGTCCACTGCGCACACCACCAGTGGGGACCGCGATCACTTCGATCGTGCGCGTCAGCGTATCGACCGTTGGCGCCACGCGCGTGACCGTGGCCGACATCTTCGTGGCCGGTGACTCGGTCAGTGCGAAGCGCACCGAGGCCCCGGCCTGAACACCTGCCGCCGCTTCCGCACTGACGTGCATCTGCAATTGCAGCCGATCGGGATTGCCCACCGACACCAGCGGCGTGCCCGGCAACACGACCGTGCCCGGCTGCGCTTCGCGCGACGTAACCACACCGGCAATCGGGGTCCGAATGAGTACGTCATGCTCATCCGCCAGCGCCGGTACACTTCCCGACCCGACAAGATGATCGATCATCGCGACCGTGCGATCCCGTTCGGCTTGCGCTTGTGCGTACATCGAGGCCGCCACCCGCCGAGCCACTTCGGCGCGCTCCACTTCGGCACGCGACATGGCCTTGGCTTCGAGCAGTCGCGCGGCGCGATCGGCCGCGCTGACGGCCAGATCGCGTTCCGCTTCGGCCGCCGAGAGCCTCGCTAGAGCGCCGGCCAGCGCACCGCGAGCGTCCATGATCTCGTGGCTGTGAATGAGGACCAGCACCTGCCCCGCCTGCACACGGTCGCCCACGCGCACGAGCACGTGGGAGATGCGACCCTCGGTGATCGAACCGATGGTCTCGAGCGCGCTTGGGTCGAGCATCAGACGTCCGGGCACGGTCACGGCGGACTGCCACGGGACCATGCGCGCCGTGTCGTACGTAAAGCCGCCGATCGCGACCGATTGGGCCGACAGCGTGGCGGTATCGGCGGTCGGCAGGGCCGCCGCGTTCGTCGGCGTCGCGGCAGGATCAGACGAGTTTCCACAGGCGACCAACAGTGCGCTGCTCAAGAGAAGGCCGGCGGACCCGAGTCGACGGGACGACGGGAGTGGTAACGTGGAGGGCATGATCACGATCCGGTCGTCAACAGGGTGGAGAGCAAGGGCAAGTCGAGGGGACTGGAATCATCCAGTCGCGCACCGAGGGCGCGTTCGAACTCGAGACGGGAGAGCCAGGCGTCGGTAGCCCAGCGGAGATGTGTGTTCATCGCGTCGGTGGCCGCACGCTCGGCATCGAGCAGCTCGGTGAGCGTGGCGTGCCCCTCGCGATAGGCCACGCGCGCAATGCGCGCGACTTCCCGGCCGCGTGCGTCGAACGTTGACGCCGCCTGCGCGGCGCCACGCGACGCGCTGTACGCGCGCCATGCCGCACTCACGCTCCCCTGGATCTGATTGAGCATGTCGTCGCGCAGTGTCTGCGCTTCGGCGTAGTCGCCGCGGGCCCGCTGCCGTGCGGCGTCGTTGCGATTGAAAAGCGGAAACGGCATCGCGAATCCAATCTGGCCCGTCATGAAGCCGCCGGTCTGCTTGGATCCGCCTTGTAACTGCATATCGCCGATCAGACCGCGACGTTCGGCGGTGTACCGCCGCTGTGCTTCACGCAGCGCCGATTCGCGCGCCCGCACTTCCGGACGCGCCCGCAGCGCGATGACCTTGACGGTACTGCTGTCTGGCGCGGTCGGCATATCCGGCGCGGCCAGGACCGCCAGCGTCGGCAGGGCCTCTGCCGCGAGGCCGAGCACCCGGGCCAGCTGCGCGCGGGCGCGCGCGGCGTCACCCGTGGCCGTGACCAGCGAGACGCGGGCGCGGTCGGCCTCGAGCTGAGTACGCAGTCCAACCGCTTCCGATACCAATCCCTCGCGCAAGCGCGTGGCATCGACGGCGGCGATCTCGGTGAGCGCCTCCACCTGACGGCTGGCGACCGCAAGGGCGCCGTCGGCCGCGGCCGCGTGCAACCAGGCCCGGGCCACTTCGATTTCCGCTTCGCGCCGCTCGGCCACTGCATCGGACTGCACCCGCTGGCGGCCTGCTCCGGTCGCCTGTCGCAGGGCGAGCCGTCGGCCCGTGAGGTCGAGCGGGATATACGCCGTGGCGAAGATGTCGGGCTGCAACGAGCTCCCGAGGTTCTCACGACGCCACTCGATGGTGGGGTTGGGCCACTGGCCCGTTTCCCCTACGCGGCCAGTACCGGCCACCTCGCGCGCATCGGCGAGCTTACGAAGCGGGCCGGTCTGCCGCGCCTGCTGGAGCGCGCCGACCAGGTCGAGCGGCGCCGCTTGTGCCCACGCGCTCGAGGAAGGGACGGCGGCCATCGCAAGACACGTCGCGAGGGCCACCAGCGCCGAGGTCGGTACAGTCCGGTGTGGGGAGAAGTCGGTCATCAGTCAACCTACCCTGGGTTGATGAACCTTCCGTGAACGGCCCGAGCGTCACACTTGCGATGACCTGAGCCGGCGTTGTGACGTTGGTCCCACTGCGATCTTGATTCTCCTCAAGTCGAAACGGTCCGGAGCCGAAGAACCAACTGTGGCGCAGAGGTCCCGCGCCCTGCGTATGACCTCAGCTCTCCGTACCGTGCCCGTATTTACGCCGGCCTTCTCACACGCGGTGATCGACGTCGATCACCAGGCGCCTGATCCCCTCACCTGTCTGGTTCGTGCGTACGACCGCGCGATCCGCGCGTGCGAAGCGTTCGACCACCACGGTTCACGGGAAGCGATCAGGGTGCTGCGCTGCGCACTCGAACTCGATTCCTCCGCCGCCGAGAGCTTCGACGCACTGTACGCGTGGTGCGAAGAGTCGGTGGACTCTCGTGATTTCGTCGGCGCCGCCCAATGCCTTCGCTCGCTCCGTGACGCCTGGCGTCGCGCCGCGCAGCCCAAGCCCTTCACGTTCGCGCGCTTCCGGGCTGCCCGACACATCTGCTGAGGGCCCGTCGCCCGCTCATCAGTTCGTCAGCTCGTGACACGCGGCAGTCGCACCTGCATCAGTGTGCCGCCGCCCACGCCGGCACTCACGGCAATCGCGCCGTGGTGCTGCCGCACGATCCAGGCAGCGATCGCCAGTCCGAGTCCGCTGCCGTCGGGACGTTTGATGCGGGCGGCGTCGCCGCGGTAGAACCGGTCGAACACGCGCGTCCGCTCTTGCGGCGGAATCCCGATGCCGTCGTCTTCGACGTCGAGCAGCACCGCCCCGCTGTCGGGGCGCACTCGCACGCGTACCGTGCCGCCATCCTTCCCGTAGCGAATCGCGTTGTCCACCAGAATGCTGACCAGTCGCGGTAGCAGCGAGGCGTCGCCGAGCACGGGCGACTCTTCGAGCACGCTGTAGTCGAGGGTCATGCCACGGCGCTGCGCCTCCGGTTGCCATCGCGGCAATTCGTCGGCGACGATATCGTCGAGAAACAGCGACTCGGCGCGCATCGTGGCATCGTCGCCGGCGGCATCGGCACGCGCGAGCTGCAGCAATTCATCGACGTGCTGCGACACATCGCGCAGCTCCTGATCGATCGCGCGCAGTACGCTGGTGTCGTCGGGCGCCGACGGCGCCAGCATCGCGACCTCCACGCGTGCGCGGAGCCGCGCGATCGGTGTGCGCAGTTCGTGTGCCGCATCAGCGAGAAAATCGCGTTGCTGCGCGAGCGCGCCGTCGAGCCGATCGAGCAAGGCGTTGAAGCGCACGCCAAGTCGCCCGAGTTCATCGGTGGGGTCATCGATCGGCAACCGCGTACCACTGGCCGGCGCAATGCGCGCCGCGGCGTCGGCCATGCGAACCACGGGGCGCAAGGTACGACCGGTCAGCCACCATCCGGCCACGGCCGCGCAGAGCACCAGCAATGGAATCCCGACCCAGAACCAGCGGTCGATGCGCGTCTGGAGCGCCAGCACGTTGGCCTCGCTGGCGTCGACTTCGATATCCCATCGGGGTGCGATCTCGGGATCGAGCGCGAAGCGCACCGTACGCACCGGGCCGGACAAGGGGCGGCGGGCGCGACGCACCGGGGCGCCCACGATCTTGAACAGCGTACCATCCGGCTTGCGTAGGCGAATCGCGCGATCCTCGAACACCAACTCGCCCGCGATGTGTGCGAGCGTGGCCTCCACCGTGACGTACTCCTCGACCTCGGCGCGAAAGAACTGTTGCACGAGACCCGCCGACGCGAGCACCGACTTGTCGAACTCCCGCTGCAGCGTGGCGTGGAGCGCGTACCGCAAGGTGCCCGCGGCGCCCAACAGCACGAGCAACAGCGTTGCCGCATACAGGGCCGTGAAGCGCAGGCGGATGCGTGGGCGGTGCGGTTCGCCGGAAAGCGGCATCACGGCGTCGGCATCACGGTTTTGGCGCTGCCAGGCGATACCCGGCCCCGCGCACCGTGGAGAGCAACGGCAACTCCTCGGGGCCGTCCACTTTCTTGCGCAGGCGCGCGATGTACACATCGATCACGTTGCTCATCGGATCGAAGTTGTCGTCCCAGGCATGCTCGCCGATGTACTCGCGCGTGAGCACCCGGCCGCTGGCGCGCATCAGGACCTCGAGCACGGCAAACTCCTTGGTGGTCAGCGAGATCACGCGTGCGCCGCGCCGCCCCTCGCGGGTGCCCGGGTCGAGCACCAAGTCGCCCACCTGCAACAGCGTGGGAGCGGCATTGTCGGGACGCCGCAACAGCGCGCGCACGCGCGCCACGAGTTCGCCCATCGCATACGGCTTGACGAGGTAATCGTCGGCGCCGAGATCGAGACCGGCGATGCGATCCTGCACCCCGTCGCGTGCGGTCGCCATGAGGACACGCGGTGCCGGAACCTTGGCACGGAATGCCGTACACAGCGCAAATCCATCGTCATCAGGCAGCCGAATGTCGAGGATCACGGCGTCGTAGGGGCTGACGGCCGCGAGTTCACGGGCCATCTTTCCTGTTGCCGCCGCATCCACCGCAAACCCCGACGCCCGCAGAAAGGCGGTTGCACTTTCCCGAAGCGTGTCGTCGTCCTCTACCAGCAGCACTCGCATACCGGAGAATGTACCGCGTGGATGACGGCAGCGTGAACGGCCGGCCGAACGGCTCGCCGCACAGCACAGGAGCGGAGCACGAGATCGACCGCGCGAGGCCCGCGATCGGCTCGATGCTCACGTCTCCGCCGCCCTACACCGCCACGGGCAGTGGCAGCGGGCCGCGCATTCGTCCCCGCATCGGCGTGGTCTTCGGCGGGGGCGCCCTGAAGGGGATGGCGCACGTCGGCGCGCTGAAGGCGATCCGTGAGGCCGGCATCACGCCGCGCCTGTACGCCGGCTCCAGCATCGGGGCCATGATCGCCGCGGCCGCCGCCAGTGGCCGCAGCGTTGATGATCTCACCGAGCGAGCGCTCCGGTTCCGCCGTCGCGATCTCTTCCGCATCAACCACGTGGGCATGCTGATGGAGCGCATGCTCTCGCGGTCGATCTACCTGGAGTCGCCGCTCCGCTCCCTTTGCGACGACTTGGTGGGCGAGGGGACCTTCGAGGATTTCAAGACGCCCCTGCTCGTCACCGCTGTCGACATCGAGCGTGGTATTCCGCTGGTGTTCGGACGCCCGGGGTTTTGCGACGTGCGGGTGCGTGATGCCGTGTATGCCTCGTGCGCGCTCCCCGGGTTCTTTCCGCCGGGCGTGGTGGGGAACCGCGTGTGTATCGACGGCGGCACCACCGATAACCTGCCCGTGTCGATCGCCGCGATGGGCATGGATGCGTTGATCGCGGTGGACGTGGGCATCGCCGATGTGCCGCTGGCCACCGGCATCGCTGAGCAGGGATTCGCGTCGATATTCATGCGTGCGGCGACCATGATGATGCACGAGCAGCAGCAGGCCACGCTGGAGCGCTGGACCACGCCGCCGTTGCTGCTGGTGCGTCCCAAGGTGTCGCACATCGGCTGGTTCAGCTTCTCGCATGTCGAAGAACTGTTGCAGATGGGCTATGACGCCATGACAGCCGCACTGACGCATCTGGATACCGTGCTGGCGGCTCCCGGCGGCATCTTCCCGCGCACGGCGGTGGAGATCGTGGTCGATCGCCCCAAGTGCACCGGCTGCGCGCTGTGCGTGGCGCGTTCGCCCGAACTGATGGCGCTCGACGCACAGCGGAAGGCGTACGCCCTGGCGCGGGTGCATGAGTTCTCACCGGCCGATGGGTCGGTGGCGAACTGCTGTCCCACTGAGGCGATCTCGGTGGTACCGGTGTCCGCGAATCGGGATCCAGTGGAAGCGGTGCTGGAGATCAGCGCCTGATTCCCCTCGCCTTCCCGCCCCCCTCGCCCGATATTCCTCGGTAGCCTCGTCGGAACCGGTTGCCGCCAGCATGGCGGCGTCACGGCGCGATGAGTGGCTCCGTCCAGCAACGCGCGTGGTCGACCCCTGGGGAAAGGCCCGCGCAGGACCAACCCTTCCATGTCGCATCCCAATTCGTTCGGCAGCCGCTCCACCCTGTCGGTGGGCGACCGTCAGTACGCGTACTTCCATCTCGGCGCCCTCGATGCGCTGCCCGGAAGTACCTCCCCTACGCTTCCGTTCTCGCTACGCGTGTTGCTGGAGAATCTGCTCCGCGGTGAAGACGGCGCCTTCGTGAAGCGCGACGATGTCGAGGCGCTCGCCCGCTGGAACGTCAAGGGCGCGGTCGACAAGGAAATCGCGTTCCGCACCTCTCGTGTGCTGCTGCAGGACTTCACCGGCGTGCCCTGCGTGGTCGATCTCGCCGCCATGCGCGATGCCATGGTGGCCCTCGGTGGTGACCCGACCAAGATCAACCCGCTGCAGCCCGTCGATCTCGTCATCGACCACTCCGTTCAGGTTGACGAGTACGGCACCGAAGCCTCCCTGCTCATCAACACCGAGCTGGAGTTCGAGCGCAACCTCGAGCGCTACCAGTTCCTCAAGTGGGGCCAGACGGCGCTGCACAATTTCCGCGTCGTACCGCCGGGCACGGGCATCTGTCATCAGGTCAACCTCGAGTACCTCGGCCAGGTGGTGTTCACCGCCGCTGACGGCAACGAGACGCTGGCCTCCTGCGACTCGCTGGTCGGCACCGACTCGCACACGACCATGATCAACGGCCTCGGCGTCATGGGCTGGGGCGTGGGTGGTATTGAAGCCGAGGCCGCCATGCTGGGCCAGCCGGTCAGCATGCTGATCCCGGAAGTGGTGGGCTTCAAGCTGCACGGTAAGCTGCCGGCCGGTGCCACCGCGACCGACTTGGTGCTGACCTGCACCGAGATGCTCCGCAAGAAGAAAGTCGTGGGCAAGTTCGTGGAGTTCTACGGCACCGGTCTCTCCAGCCTCGCGCTGGCCGACCGCGCCACGATCGCCAACATGGCCCCCGAGTACGGCGCCACGATGGGCTTCTTCCCGGTAGACGCCGAGACGCTCAAGTATCTCCGTCTATCGGGACGCAGCGACGAGCAGGTCGCGCTGGTGGAAGCGTACACGAAGGCGCAGGGCCTCTTCCGCACCGACGCGACGCCCGACCCGGTGTTTACCGACACGCTGGAGCTCGACCTCGGCACGGTGGTGCCGAGCCTCGCCGGGCCCAAGCGTCCGCAGGATCGCGTGCCGCTGTCGCAGAGCAAGGCGATGTACCGCGAAGCGCTCGCGGCGCAGCGCGCGGCCAATGGCATGGTGAATGGCAACGCTGCGGCCACGATGGTGGCTGAGGGCGGCCCCGCTGATCCGCTTGGCGTGGTGGTCGAGTATCGTGGCCAGACATTCACGCTGTCGGATGGCCATGTGGTGATCGCGGCCATCACCAGCTGCACCAACACGTCCAACCCGAGCGTGATGCTCGCGGCGGGTCTCTTGGCGCAGAAGGCCGTCGCACTCGGCCTCAAGACCAAGCCGTGGGTGAAGACGTCACTGGCCCCCGGCTCAAAGGTGGCCACCGATTACTTCATCAAAGCTGGCGTGATGGATTCGCTCAACGCGCTCGGCTTCAACGTGGTCGGCTACGGCTGCACGACGTGCATCGGCAACTCGGGACCGCTGCCCACCGTGATCAGCGAAGCGATCGATACGGGCAAGCTGAATGTGGCGGCGGTGCTGTCGGGCAATCGCAACTTCGAAGGCCGCGTGAATCCGCAGACGCGCTTCAACTATCTCGCGTCGCCGCCGCTGGTGGTGGCGTTCGCGCTGGCGGGCCGCATGGACATCGACATGGCCACCGAACCGCTTGGCATCGGCAGCAATGGACCGGTGTTCCTGCGCGACATCTGGCCGTCGGCACAGGAAGTGGAGGACACCATTCTGTCGAGCGTGAAGCGTGAGCAGTTCACCACGCAGTACGCCAACGCGTTCCTCGGTGACCAGAACTGGCAGGATATCGAGGCCAGCACCGGCGCGCGGTACGACTGGCAGGCCGCTTCGACGTACGTGCAGAACCCGCCGTACTTCGAAGGCATGACGATGACGCCGCCGGGCATTCGCGCGATCGCGAACGCGAAGGTGCTCGGCATGTTCGGCGACTCGATCACCACCGACCACATCTCGCCGGCCGGTGCGATCGCGGGCGCGAGCCCGGCCGGCAAGTATCTGCTGTCGCTTGGCGTCGAAAAGCAGGACTTCAACTCGTACGGCGCGCGCCGCGGCAATCACCAGGTGATGATGCGGGGCACCTTCGCGAACATTCGTCTCAAGAACGAACTGACCGGTGGCAAGGAAGGCTGGTGGACGGCCACGGCGCCGGGCGCCGAGCCGGAAGCGCTGTATGATGTCGCGATGGCGCGCCAGGACGCGGGCGTCGCGCAGATCGTGATCGCCGGAAAGGAATACGGCACCGGTTCGTCACGTGACTGGGCCGCCAAGGGCACGATGCTGTTGGGCGTGCGGTCGGTGATCGCCGAAAGCTTCGAGCGCATTCACCGCAGCAACCTGGTGGGGATGGGCGTGCTGCCGCTGGAGTTCGTGAACGGCGAAACGCGTCAGTCGCTGGGGCTCACCGGCTTCGAGACGTACGACATAGTCGGACTCGATGACACACTCACGCCGCGAGCGACGCTTACCGTGAAGGCCACGGCCGCTGATGGATCGGTGAAGTCGTTCAGCGCGCGGTGCCGCATCGATACACCGGAAGAGATGCAGTACTACAAGAATGGCGGGATTCTGCCGTATGTGCTGCGAAGCCTTGTAACCAAGTAAGGAGTAGGGGGTCGGGAGTACGGAGTGACAGGGGGTGAGTTCTGCGTTGCACAGCGACGCGAGGCTCACCCTCTTTTACCGTGTACCACGTACCCCCTCCTACTCCTTACTCGGTCCCTCCCCATGGCCGCCCCCGTCGTCCTCCTCGTCAATCCCGCCGCCAACCGTGGCCGCGCCGCCGGCGTGGCCAACGCCGCACACGAAGCGCTTCGTGCCGCGGGGCTACCCGTCGAAGTCCGCGAAACGCGCGGTCGCGGCGACGAGGCGCGCATCGCGAGTGACGCGAGTGCGGCCGGCGCGCGGACGCTGGCGGTGGTCGGCGGCGACGGCGCGGTCAGTCACGCCGCACGAGGACTGCTCGAAGCAGAAGCCCGCGGCAACCCGCGCATACCACTGGCGATCTTCGCGGCGGGCACGGGGAATGATTTCGCCAAGTCGCTCCAGCTTCCGGTCCACGACGTGCACGCGATGGCGAGACATATTGCGGCCGGCGTCACGCGCGACGTCGACGTCGGCTACGTCGACGGCGTGCCTTTCGTGAACGCAGCCGGATTCGGCTTCGATGTCGAGGTTCTTCAGCGCATGCGCACGCCCGGGCTGCTGCGCGGCACCGCGGCGTACGTGAGCACCGCCCTCGGCGCGCTTCTCCGCTATCGGGGCTTTCACGGCAGGATTCACGCGGTGACGCCGGACCTCAGGCCTGACGCCACACCGGACACCAACGAGCACCACCTGATGATCGTGCTCGCCAACGGACGCTACTTCGGCGGTGCGTTTCACATCGCCCCGGATGCCCAACTCGACGACGGCGCGATCGACTGTATCAGTATCCGCCCAGTCGCGCCCTTGGCTCGCCTGGCGCTGTTCGCACAAGCCATCCGCGGACGGCATCTCGCATCGCCGACGGTGCATTTCCGTCGCGCCCATTCGTTCCAGCTGCACTTCGAGTCACCACCCCAATTCGAAGCAGACGGAGAGTTGCAGATGGCGCGCGCATCACACGTCGATGTGCGCGTAGCCCCCGCCGCCCTACGCCTGATCACCATTCCCGCCGTTTCTTCCTCGCGCCCGTTTATTCCTCGCGCCGTTTATTCCTAGCGCCCGTAATTCCTAGCGCAGTTCGCCGTTCAAATTCATTCCGTCACGCCCACCATCCCCGCACTCAGCCTCCACAGCCGATCATTCCGCGCGTCATCCGTCGCCCGCGCCGACAACAGCTGCGCGAACGCCTTCCGTCCTTCCTGCTGCCGATTGCCCCAGCTCCAATGCACGCCACTCTGTTCGGCGAACTCGGGGTCGGCCACCACTTGCGCCACGCGCTCGCCCGAGAGCTGCTGCGTGACATACCCCTTGGTGATGTTCTTCTGGAACCACGGGAAGATCACTTGAAAGGCCCGCGGCGCATGACGAAACAGCGGCGTGTCGGCGACGCACCCCGGATACAGCGTGTTGAAGACGATGCCCGATTCGGCGTGCCAGCGGCGATGCATTTCGCGTGACATGATCATGTTGCACAACTTGCTGTCTTTGTAGGCCTTGCCGGGCTTGAACGCCTTGCCGTCGATCATCGCGTGCGGCGTCTTGAACCCCGCCTCCAATCCCTCGAGGTTGCCCAGATTGGCCGGGGCGGGGATCGGGATCTTGCCGCCGAACTCTTCGAGGTTGGCGGTCACGGTGCCCAGGGTGATCAGGCGCGGCGAGGTCGCGCCGGCGGCCCGGGCCTGCTTGAGATCGGGCAGCAGCAGGTGCGCCAGCAGGAAGTGACCGAGGTGGTTCGTCGCCACCGAGATCTCGTACCCTTCGAGCGAGTACATCGGCGCCTTCAACCGAGGCAGGTACACGGCGGCATTCAAGACCAGCGCGTCCAGCCGACGGCCCGTGGCGTGAAAATCGGCGACGAACTGCCGCACGCTACCCTGATTACCCAGGTCGATGTGCAGCAGCGCGCGCTGCTCTTGGGGAATCCCGAGCGAACGCGCTGCGGCCTCACCTTTGGCGAGATCGCGCACCGCCATCACGACAAACCATCCCCGCTTGGCGAGGGCACTTGCGGCGTGGAGACCGACACCGCTGCTGGCACCGGTAATGATGGCAGTCGGCGGTATCGAGGTCTGAGGCATGGTCGTTGTCATACCGGCAATCCTAATCGACGCAACGCGCGGCGACGAGGTGACGGCGGAACGCGTTCTGAATGCCTCCACGCAGAACACCCCGCCACCGGAATCCCGGTGACGGGGTGTGCGCGCCCCTCCACGAAGCACGTCCTGCAACTCCCAATGACCACGAACTACGGCTTCTTGACCTGATGACCAATGAGGCCGCCCAACACGGCACCCCCCAAGGCGCCGATCGCACCACCCTTCATCTTGTCACGCGACGTCGCGACACCGATCGCCGCCCCCGTGGCCGCGCCGATGATCGCCCCCTTCTGTGTGTTAGCCGGGCGGGCACCCGAGCCGCTCCCTACCCCTCCGGTCGAACCGCCACCGCTCCCGGCGCTGCTCGTCCGTCGGGCCGTTGCCTGCTGCGACACGTACACCACCCGCGTTTGCGTCTGCGGCTGCGGCTGCGGTGCCGGATACCCCTGCGGATACGCCGCTTGGGGATAGCCATACTGTGCCGGATACTGCCCCGGATACTGCCCCGGATACGGTGCCGGATACGGTGCCGCATACTGCGGGGCGTACCCCTGCGGATACCCCATCTCGGCCGGACTCGCGAATTGCGCGCGATTGCCGGGCGCCTGCGCAGCGGCGGCCAGATCCGCCTTCAGCTGCTCGTCGAGCCGCTCGTCGGCTCCGCCACACGCCGTCAGCACCCCGAAGGCTACGGGGGCCAGCAGCAACGAGGCGTACCGCATGCGCGTACGAATGTGAGTCATGGAGCCTCCTGAGATGATCGTGCTTGCACCGTCCATCCAAGGCAGGGGTCGTGCCACGCCGAATCGCCCGAATTCCGGTCGAAATGGGTCGGAAACCGATGTTCGGAGTAGTACGTTGTCCTCACGTGGGGTCAGCGACCCGTCTCTCATGAGCGACACCCACCGCATCACCGTCCATTCCTTCCGGAGCTATCGATGTCCATTCGCTCGCGTGCCGCTCGCTTCGTCGCGGTGCTGGCTGTCGCGGTAATCGCGCCGTCCATCGCCGGCGCCCAAGCCGCCGCGCCGATGCCTCTCAAGGTCGGCGATAAGGCGCCTGATTTTACCGTAACCGTCGTCACGTCCGCCGGTGTCGCAGCCAAGCCGTTCAAACTGTCCGAACACAAGGGCGAGACCGTCGTGCTGGCGTTCTTCCCGAAGGCGCGCACCAGCGGCTGCACGGTGCAGATGGAGTCGTATCGCGACAAGTACGCGCAGACCTTCCAGGGCGGAAAGAAGGTCACGCTCGTGGGCGTCAGCATCGACAGCGATACGGCGCTCATCTCGTGGGCCAAGGACGCGAAGTTCCAGTTCCATTTCGCTGCCGACACAGACCGGAAGGTCGGCGTGGCGTATGGCGCCAACGTGGGCACCGGATACCACAAGCGCACGCTGTACGTGATCGATCCGTCGGGCAAGATTTCGTACGTCGCCGCGCCGTTCAACCAGATGTCGGCCGATGCCTACACGGAACTCGGCACCGCCATTTCGCAGGCCGGCGGCTCGCACTGAGTCGGCCGAGTCGTGATACACCCGTGGTCCCGCGCGTGACCCCCACGCAACATCCCCGCGCCCTGCTCTCAGCACTCTATCATGCTGCGGTGCAGGGCGCGGCGCCGTTTCCCCGCACTCGCGACGCCGTGCACGCGTGGTTCGAGGCGCGCCCGTCGCTGTCGCCGAAGGCGCCGGTGTACGTGATCGCGCTGGGCAAGGCCGCACCCGCCATGATGGCTGGCGCGCTCGACGCGCTCGGGCAGCTCTCGCGCATCGTGCAGGGCGGACTTGTCGTGGCCGCGCACGAGCCGAAGCGCGGCGAAGTGGGCAGCGACCTGCCCGCCCCCATTCGCCTGATGGTCGGTGATCATCCGGTGCCCGGGCCGGCGTCCCTCGACGCTGCCGACGCGCTCGACGATCTGGCACACAGCATCGACGATGGCAGCATCGTACTCGTGCTCCTCTCCGGCGGCACGACCTCGCTCTGTGCGGCGCCGATCGCCGCGTTGTCGCAGGCCGTCGGCGACGCCGATCGCGCGCAGTCGCATCTCGCGACGCTGGCCGAGACGTTGTTGGAGTCCGGGCTGGCGATTCATGAGATGAATGCGATCCGTCGTCGCGTGCTGCGCTGGGGCGCAGGACGTCTCGCGGTCAGTCTCGTGCAGCACGGTGCCGACCATGTGCCGGTGTTCGCCATCTCCGACGTGATCGGCGACGATCCGGCGGTGATCGGGTCCGGCCCCTGCACGGCCGATCCACTCGACGATGCGACCTTTCTGGCGTTGCTCGATGCGCACGACATGCGCGCACGCGTCGAGCGCGTGATGGGCACGGTGCTTGGCCTCGAAGGGGCCGGCGATCCGCCGCGTGTGCCCGCGGTGGATCATCCCGCCCTCGCTCGCGTTGGCTACACGCTGGTGGCGCGCAATGCCGATGCAGTCCAGGCGCTGGCCAACGAAGCGCGGGCGTTGGGCATCGCGGAAGTGGTGGTGCAGCAGACGCCGCTCGAAGGCGACGCGGCGCAGTTGGGCGATCAGCTGGCGCGTCTCGCGCTGCAGGCCGCGCCCAAGGTGCCCGGTGACACGCTGCTGGTGTGTGGCGGCGAGCCCGTCGTGAATCTGCGCGACGCGGCCGACCGGGCGATGGCGCGCGATGACGACGAATCGATGCACGTGCCGTGGTCCGATGAACCGCTGCGCGGTGGGCGCATGCAGGTCCTCGCGCTGTCGGCCGCGCTGGCGCTCGAGGAAGCGGCCGCCCATGGTAGCGCGCACGCCTGGAAGATCAGCGTGATGGCAGCCGGTACCGACGGACGTGACGGCCCGACCGACGCTGCCGGCGCGATCGTGGACGCCGCGGTTCCTGCGCTGGCCCGCCGTGCCGGCCGGCTACCCGAAGACGATCTCGCCACCGGTCGGTCGTGGTTCCCGCTCGATGCGGCCGACGCCCTGCTGCGCCCCGGCCCCACGGGCACCAATGTCATGGATATCGTCGCGCTGTTGATCCGCGCGTAGCGACGCGCGGCCGCGCTTAACGACGGTAACCGAGGCCTACGGGCAATCCGTGCTGTACAGGTCGCGCGAGAAGCCGGCCTCCTGCGCGTCCTTCATCGACCCGAAGCCAACTTTGTCTTCCGGCTTGATGAGCTTTACCGTGTGGCAACTCTGCGCGTAGTACTTCTTCGTTCTGAGCGAGCCCACGAACGGGGCAGTGGCCGCGTCGATCGCGTTGGCTATGGCCTTCTGCGATGCACTGGGCACGCTGTTCTGCGCACCCTCGGCGCGGACCGCCGTACCGGCACCACCCGACGCGCAGGCAGTGAACACAAACGACGCCGACGCGACGACGGCCACGGTCGTGAGATGACGGAGAGAACGCATGAGACCTCTGGGAAGTGGCACGTAAGGACCGAAGAACGGTGCGCAAAATGCGACGCGACCGTCATAACCTAACACTGTTAAATCTTGACGGTCGCGTCGCATTGTCAAGGTCCCATCGACGCGGTATCGTTGGCCATGCCTGCCAAACGCGCGTCCCGTCCCACCGCTCGCCCCTCCACCGACGAGCCGTCGCCGGCAGCCACCGCTCAGGCCGCGCCGGCGCAGAGCGCCGAGACGGGATCGCCCGACGCCTACCGTCGGCGGCCCCGACAGTCTCGCGGACAGGCGCGGGTAGAACTGCTGCTCGACGCCGCCGCAGCCGTGATCGCCGAGCAGGGCCTCCAAGCCGCGACGGCCGAGGCGATCGCGCTCAGGGCGCGAACCGCGAAGGGGTCGCTCTATCAGTTCTTCCCGAACCGCGATGCCGTGCTGGCCGCGCTCGCGCTGCGCTACGCCGACGAGATGCGGGCCATTCACGAGCGCGCCTTCCCGATCGACCCGCACGGCCTGCCCCTAGATCGCCTGATCGATCGCATCGTGAAGCCGTTGGCCGAATTTCACGACACGCACCCCGCCTTCCGCCGGGTGTTCGCGACGGTCGAGGGGCCGGGCGACGACACGCGTTCGGCACCGACGCGACTGCGCGCGCAGCTGTTCGACTCGTTTGTGGATCGACTCGACGTGCTCTTCGCCGCGCGCAATCCCCTACTCGTGACCCGCGACCGGCGGCGCATTGCGCTCGTGGCCGCTTCCCTCGGTCAGTCACTATTGGCCCGGCGCGGACGCGCCGTCGCCGCCGACAAGAAGCCGCTGCTCGATGATCTACGGCGCATTCTGCTCGCGTACCTGAAGCCTGTGCTCGAGCCCCCCACCGCCAAGGCGAAGGCAGCGGCAAAGCCGGCGCCGAAAAAACGGTGATCCTGCCACGTTGCCCTCGGCCTCCGTATCGATGACTTTTCCTCATGGCCAACATCGTGAACATCGGTGTCATTCAGGACACCGCGTCGGATGATCTCGCCAGCAACGTGACGCGCGCGGTAACGCGTGTGCGCGAAGCCGCGGCGCGAGGCGCGCAGATCATCTGTTTGCAGGAGCTCTTCAACGCGCCGTACTTCTGCAAGAGCGTGAAGCCCGAGCGTTTCGACATCGCCGAGCCGGCGGACGGCCCGACGGTACATACGTTCCAGGCACTCGCCAAGGAGCTCGACGTCGTTATCGTGGTGCCGTTTTACGAGCGCGAGGCTGCGGGGCTGTATCGCAACTCGGCCACCGTGATCGATGCCGACGGCAGCGTCCTCGGCACGTATCGCAAAATGCACATTCCGCACGATCCGCTCTTCGAGGAGAAGTACTACTTCGCCCCCGGCGATGTCACCGGAGATCTGCGGCACGATGCGCACCCCGGCATCAGCGGCTTCCGCGTGTGGCGCACGAAGTACGCCGACATCGGCGTGCTGATCTGCTGGGATCAGTGGTACCCGGAAGCGGCCCGCATCACGTCGTTGCTCGGGGCGCAGGTGCTGTTCTACCCCACCGCCATCGCTTGGCATCCGGGCGAGAAGGCCACGTTCGGTGACGCGCAGGTCGATGCGTGGCGCACGGCGCAGCGCGCACATGCGATTGCCAACGGCGTGTTCGTGGCGTCGCCGAATCGCGTGGGGTTCGAGGCGGAGCCGGGCACCGACGGCCTGGAGTTCTTCGGGCATTCGTTCATCGCCGATCCGTTCGGCCGCTATCTCGCGCAGGCCGGCACGGCGCCGGAGATTCTCGTCGCGGCCTGTGATCTTGGCCTGATCGAGGAAACGCGCCGCAACTGGCCGTTCCTGCGCGATCGTCGCATCGACGCGTACGGACCGATCACGCAGCGCTGGCTGGCGGGGCGTTGAGTCACCGTATCGAGTCGTCCGCACTCGGTGCGGTGCGGATGCCCGCCGAGTGGGAGCGTCACGACGCGACGTGGATCGGCTGGCCCACCCACGAACCCGATTGGCCCGGCAAGTTCGCGCCGATCCCGTGGGTGTACGCTGAAATCGTGCGTGCGCTCGCGCCGTACGAACGTGTGGAGATCCTGTGTCAGAACGACGTTGTCTGTGATGACGCGCGCGCGGCGTTGACGATGCACGGCGTGGACGCCGCGCAGTATCGTCTGCACGTGCAACCCACCGATCGTGTGTGGTTGCGTGACTCGGGGCCGACTGGTGTCCAGCGCGCCGACGGCAGCGTGGCGCTCGTGCACTGGGGCTTCGATGCGTGGAGCAAGTACGACAACTACGCACTCGACGCGCATGTGCCGGAGGCGGTCTCTCGTGTGACGATGCTGCCGCGTGTGGAAGCGATGCGCCACGACAACGGGCAGCGCCTGATTCTCGAGGGCGGCGGTATCGAAACCGACGGACTCGGCACGATGCTCGTCACCGAAGAGTGGCTGCTGTCCGATGTGCAGGTGCGCAATCCCGGCTTCACGCGCGCCGACTACGAGCGTGCCTTTCACACGTACCTCGGCATCACGCACACCGTCTGGCTCGGCGAGGGATGCGTGGGTGACGATACGCACGGGCACGTGGACGACATCGCGCGCTTCGTGGCGCGCGGTGTAGTCGTGCTTGCACACGAAGAGGATCCCACCGACGAGAACCACGTACGTTCGCTCGACAATCTGCACCGGTTGCAGCGCGCGAAGGACGCGCGCGGCGAAGCGCTCCGGGTGGTGACGTTGCCGTATCCACGTGCGGTGATCATGGACGGCACGCGCTTGCCGGCCAGCTACGCGAACTTCTACATCGCGAACGGGGTCTGCATCGTTCCCACCTTCAACGATCCGAATGATCGCATCGCGTTGAACAGACTGGCGGCGCTGTTGCCCGACCATCGCATCGTGGGCATTCATGCCGTGGATCTGGTGTGGGGACTCGGCACCCTGCATTGCCTGAGCCAGCAGCAGCCGGCCGCCGCGAGGGAGTCGATGGCGTCATGACGATACCACCGATGCCGTCCGGCTCCGACACGCCGCCGGAGCTTCCACCCGGTTCGCAAAGCGGGTCGCCGCAGAGCGAGATACCCAAAAACGAGTTGCCGCGCTGGGCGCAGAAGCAGAATCAGCAGCGGTCGCTGGAGCAGCCGAACGAGGCCGAGATGGAGGCGTTCATCGGGCCGAAGTGGGACAAGGTGTACCGTCGAAAGCTGGCGCCGTTCTTCGACGATGCGTCGTTCGTGCCCACGTGGAACTGGAGTGCGGCGATTGCCTTCCCGCCGGCCTGGTTCTTGTACCGCAAGTTGTATCTGCCGTTCGCGTTTTTTTTCCTGCTGCCGGGGATCGCGTTTCGGCTGCTCACGGGCACCGACAAACCGCTCACGATGGCGGCCATGCAGTTGCCGGAAAATGAGTGGTTGCTCGTGATGAACGCGGCGGTATTCGTGTCCACGATGCTGGCGTCGGGTGGCACTGCCAACTGGTTCCTGTACCGTCGCGCGCGCGCGGCGAAACGGTTGGTCGTCCAACAGCAGTTGCCGCCGACCGAAACTCAACAGTTGCTGCGTCGGGTGGGTGGCGTGAACAGGTTGGCGACGGGGCTGTTCGTGGCGCTGTCGATGATGCTTGCTGTAGCAACGATCGGGGGATGATCGATGCCGTGGGGTCGCGCTCGCTCGGAACCGAGGCTTCTGGTGACGCGCATCGCGGCTGGACTGTTGTTCGTCGATGACTGACGCGGAGCTGGTTCTTCGGACCCGCGCAGGAGACCCCGACGCCTTTGGGACCTTGGTGTCGAGGTATTACGACGCGTGCTGGCGTTTTGCGTACCACATGTTGGGGGAGCGGGCCGATGCGGAGGACGTGATTCAGGACTCCTTCTTGCGCGCGTATCTCGCCATCGGCCGGTACGATGAACGTGATCAGTTCCGCGGGTGGCTTTTTCGCATCCTGACCAATCAGTGCCACAACGCCCTTACCTCCCGCGGTCGTCGCACGCGTCGGTTCGTGCAAGACGAGATCGCTCTTGAGTCCGCGCCGGCGCCTGCGCTCGGGCTGGCGACCGGCGTCGAAGACGCCGCGCTCGTGCGTGCGCTTGGACAGCTCGACCCGCTTCAGCGGGAAGCGCTGCTGCTCAAGTACGCGGAGGGCTTGGAGTATGGCGAGATGTCCGCGATGACCGGCGCCGGCGAATCGGCGCTGAAGATGCGTGTAAAACGCGGCAGCGAGCGGCTGCGCGCCCTACTCGGGAGGTCGCTTGACTAGCGATCGTTCGTCGGGGCCCAACGAACCCAACGACCTCGACCTGTCCACGTTTACCGACGATGCGGCGCTGGTCGCGCGGGTGCGGGCTTCGTACGCGACCCTGCCGACACCGGACGCGGCGCAGATCGCCCGCTGTACCACGGCGGTGCTGGCGGAAACGATGCACGCGCCGGCGCGCCGTTTTGGCGGGTCGCTGGGTCCTCGCTGGTGGTGGGGGGCGGCAGCCGCCGCGGTGCTGGTGGTGGCGGTCAGCACGGTGGCGGTACGGCGCGGCGGCGGCACGACGGAAGTACCGCGCGTGCTTCAGCCGATCGGCGCGACCACCGAGCATGGAGACGCCGTTCGGTTCGACCTTACGTTGCCGAGCGCGGCACGCGAAGTCGCTTTGGTTGGTGATTTCAACGGGTGGGATGAGCACGCCACGCCGATGGTGCGTCGCCTCAACGACCGCGCCTGGTCAACGCAGGTGCCACTTGCACCGGGCCGACACGTATACGCGTTCGTGGTCGACGGGAAGAAATGGCTCGTGGATCCGCTGGCCCCGCAGGTCCCCGACGAAGGCTATGGTCCGGCCAATGCGCTCGTGGTGGACGGCCCGCAATGAGGCCCCGTGCGAACGCGACGCTTTGGCTCGCCGTGCAGCTACTGTCCACCGCGATGGCCTCACCGCTGGCGGCGGCGACGCTGGTGGCCTCGACCCCCACGGATTCCGCGCAGTCGTCGGTCTCGCTCGTGGCGTCGATCGACACTGTCATCTTCCGCGACCCGCAAGGACAGTTCGACGCGGCCCGGTTCGACACCCTCACCGCCAACGCCCTGCGTGTGCTGCTCGAGGATGCAGCGGCCAAAGGCCTGCCCACGGCGCCCCTGATCAACCGCGCGCTGGAAGGCGCGGCGCGACGGGTGAGCGGCACTCGCATTCTGCTCGTCGTACGGGCGCATGCGGTGGCACTAGCCGACGCGAAGGTAGCGTTGGGTGACGGCAGCACCGTGGCCGAACTGGATGCCGGTGCGACAGCGCTGCGGGCGGGGATCGACGCGACCACGCTGGGCATGGTGCGCAGCACGCGCCCCGCGGGCACCGCCGTGACAGCGCTCGTGGTGCTGACCGATGTAGTCCGCCGCGGTGTGCCGACCTCGACGGCACGCGAAGCGGTCACCACGATCGCACGCATACCGCGATCCGACGACGCACTGCTGGGTCTGCAATCCACGGTGGCAAAGAACTCGCAGCGCGGACCCGGTATGGCCCTCGAAGCATTGAACCGCTATGTTCGAAGCATGGTCTCTGGTGCCGTGTCGCCACCCACTCCCACGACGAGCGACCGCAAGCCGGTCCGCCCTCCCGGTTCGTGACGCCCACTCGCCGCCTCCTCAGCGCGTCGCACCGCCGCTCTTGGCCGAGCCGCGGATGGGCCTTGTCTCGTGCATCCGTGCCGGGTGCGTCAATACCACGGGTGTGGATTCCGTGCGTCTTGGCCAGCCTCACGATCGCGCCATCGCTCTCGGCGCAGATCCGCGGCGACTCACCGATCGCGCCGGCGGCCACCATTGGTCCCGTTACCGACGCCTCTACATTGTCGGTGCTTGGCATGGCGGCCCTCCCCGACGGCACGGGCAACTCGCTGACACAGCGAAACGACCTGTGGCTCGGCGCCACGCAGGCACTTGGCCGAGTCGGCCGTCTTCGATTCGCCGCGCTGGGCACAGGCAACTGGCGGGTGCCGCAAGGCGTCGGCACCGACGGTCAGCTCGAGGGCACGCTCGCGCTCCGCGCACGCGCGCGGGTCGGTGAACAGCGCGTGTGGAGTGCGATCAGCTACGGCCACGCGTCGGTGAACGGCGCCAATCCCACGGCCGACATTCTGGTCAGCGCCATGCCACCCATGACGGCCGGTGGTCTCGATCTTCGCGGCGCTGATACGACGGTCTCGCGTCGGGTCGATGTGGGCGCCATCAGTCGCGCGGAGGCGGGCGTGATGACGACGATGTCGGGCATGGAGTTCTCGTTCGGCTTTTCGGTGGAGCGCGCCACGCGCACCACCACGCAAACGCTCACGATCGACGAACCCGACGCGATCATGATGCCGACCGTGAGTGGGTCCACACGGCTCGTGAGCAATCGCACTACGCGGTCCCTTCAGCGACGTGACATCGCCACCGGCATCGCGTCGCTCGGCTTCAACACCGGCCCGACCACGTGGTTGGTATCGGTCACGTCCCCAGTCGCAACGTGGATGTCGAGCGACGCGCTCTCGCCCAAGCCGAGCATGCTGCCCACAGTGGCCTCGCTCGCGGTCGTGCAGCCAATCACCGCCTGGCTGTCGCTGGTCGGTGCCGCGGCCACGAACGCCGCGACCGTCGGTGGCACTGCGTTGCGCGATGATCTCGACAGTCACCGCGCGCGCAGCTTCGCTCCGGTCCTCGCCATCGGCGTGCGCATCGCGCGCCTGCCATTCCGTGGTACCGACGGCACACCCGGTGGCATACTCGCGTTCGAGACACGCACGCTTGGCGCGGTCGACTCGCTCGCTGTTGAAGAGGGCGTTTCGGCTCCCGACGGTGACACGCTACGCGTGGTGCTGTTGATCGACGCACCGCGCGCCGAGTCGGTGGAACTGATGGGCGATGCCACCGAGTGGATGGTCACGCAGATGCAGCGAGCCACGAACGGGCGATGGAGAGCAGAACTCAAGCTCGCGCCCGGCATGCACCGGATCACCGTGCGCGCCGATGGTGGCGCCTGGGTCGCGCCGCCGGGAGTCCCGATCGGGAATGATGATTACGGAAGCCCGGTCGGAATGATTGTGGTGCGAGGGAAACGGCGATGAGGCGAACGGAGCGCTGACGGACGGCACGGATTCAGAGGACAGAGAGGTTCAGACTTCAGTTGTCCGAATCGCATCACTTCCCTCCCTTCACTCTGATCACTTGCGTCGTGCTATCCGTAATTCCCGCGCCAGAGACTATCAACGTGAGCTGGTAATCTCCCGCCGGAACTTGCGGGAAGTTGATGTTCAGGCTGCGTCCCGGCCCGCCATCAGGGCGTCCGTTGTCGTTGTATTTGATCGACACCGGTGTGACCGACTTTGCCAGGCCGATCGAGCTGCCGAGTTTCTGAAAGAAACCGGCACCCACGCGGGTGGCGCGCAGGCTGACCTGCAGCGGCTGTCCCGGTGAAGCCTGGCGATACATCTCCCAATAAATGCCGACCGACGTGCCGGCCTCGATCTCGTTGCTGCCGTATGCCTGCAGCGCGTTGCGCTCCAGCATCGGCGTGGCCGATACGTCACCGCGCTGCAGCAGCAGGTACTCGGAGAGTCGCGTGCCGGCAGGTAACGGCGTGATCACGGTGCGCACACGTGCAGCGCGCTTGCCGGTCGGTGCGAGCACTTCGAGACTGGCGAGCATCGGTGTGGGAAGCGGCAACAGCAACGCGCCGTTGGCTTGCGCGCTGTCGCGCCTGGCCTGCCGAGGTTCGCGACCGTCGAAGGCATCGAGCGTGAGTGCGGCCGTATACGGCGCGCGTCCCATCTCGAGTTCGCGCATCAGTCGATAGCCGCCGGCCACGATCGTGGTGTCGCCGCGCAGGAAGCGCGCGAACTGGTTCGGCAGTGCGCCGAAGCCGGTCGCGTAGCGCGGCGCATACCGCATGCGCGCCTTCTGCCGCCGCGGATTCCAGTCGCCCGGTGTGGCGTCGAGCGGCGTCGCGATGGCTGACGGAACCGGCATGAAATCGTAGCTTGGCGTGGGCTCGTGCCCGATCACCGACGGCGGTCGCGGGTCGGCCACGCCGCCGTTCTGCACCGACCAGGCGGTGGGCCACCCGTAGCGCATCTGCGATTCGAGCAGATCATCTCCCCACTGCAAATCGTACGGGATGCGCGCCAGCGAATGCACCCGCGACATCGTGCGCCGCGCGTACAGTTCATTCTGGATATCGTTGGACGGGATCATCCACAACGGCTGCGCGAGGCGCAGCACGCGCATGTTCTGTGCGCTGCGGCTGGCGCAGGGTGTGGCACCGTACGCGGCGTGCATCGCGGGATCGAGCCACCACGTGAGGTCGGTCCACGTGCACTGCTGCGCGACCGACATCGACGCGAGCGCGCGCGTGAATGCGGCGGTGGCGCCTGTGTGCTGTTTCGCGCTGTGCAGCGCGAGGCCTTCGAGCGCCTCGCACCACCATGTCGTTCCCTTGCACGCGCGAGCGGCACTGATCGCGACGTCGCGCTGCT
>JBBQXC010000048.1:0-27338 GCA_038210005.1 Gemmatimonadales bacterium | reverse complement strand
CCCTACTGGGTGACGCCGACCGCCTTCTTCCAGGTGAACAACGCCCAGGCCGAGGTGCTGATCGCCCAGGTGAGCGCCGCGCTGCCCCCGACCGTCCGCCTGCTGGTGGATGCCTATTGTGGCGTGGGCACCTTCGCCTTTGCCTTACTGGCCGAGACGCGCGTGCGGCGCGTGGTCGGGATCGAAAGCGACCGCGCCGCCATCGAGAGCGCCCGCTGGACGACCCAGATGCGCCATCTCAGTGCCACACAGGTGGAATGGGTCGAGGGCCGGGTGGAGGATACCCTGCCGGGCCTGGACCTCGACCCCGACGTGGTGCTGCTAGACCCCCCCCGCGCCGGGTGCGCCCCGCGCCTGATTGAGTACCTGAACGCCCAGCCGGTGCCCCGCCTGATCTATGTCTCCTGCGACCCCAGCACGCTGGCCCGCGACATCAAGGCGCTAGCCCCCACCTACCGGCTGGTCCGCGCCCAGGTGGTAGACCTTTTCCCCCAGACCTTCCACATCGAGACGGTCGCCGTATTGGACGCGGTCTAAAGCTAGTCCAGACCGATCTGACAGGCTGCCGACCTGTGCGGGAGCCTCTCAATATCGGCGTAGTGGCGACCCGCGGGGGGCCTGTGGGGGGGGGCCGCCCCGTTGGGGCCCCCCCCCGCTCTGCTTTCCGCCTGCGTGCCGACCGCTACTCCCAATACGCGGTGAAATCGTAATACGCGGCGCCGGAGCGGGCATCGTTGATCCGGATGATGGCGGTGTAGCCGTTCCACGCACTTGGCTGCTGGACGACCGCGATGCTGCCACGGCCCGAACGCTGATCGATCTGCAGGTTCACGTTCCGGTTCGGCAGTCCACCCCCGCGGATGTTCGCGTTCACATCGCTCACGCGGACACCGCTGCGGGTGATGGCGTCGATGCGACGGCCGGAGATCTGGATCTCGACGACGTCGTCTACGCGACCACTCCAGTTCAGCGAGCCGGCACCACCGTTCTGAGTGTTGCCGCGGCGATTGTCGTAGCCGCCATCGCGGTCGTTGCGGCCATTGCCACGGCCATTGCCACGGCCCCATCCACCGCCGTTACCATTGTTGCCACGATCGTCGTTGCGATCTCGATCTCGGCGGTCGTAGACATCGTCGCGGCCGTCGCGGCCGTCGCGGTCGTCGACGTACGCGGTGAGGCGATAGTTGTCGGCACCGGCGCGCGGGTCGCGCACCCGCAGCACGGCTTGGTACCCGTTGCGAGCCGACGGCTGTTCAATGACATCGACATCGCCACGTCCGTCGTTCACCTCTACGACCACGTAGGCGCTCGTGCGGGGCAGTGCGGCGCTCACGCGCGTCCGGTTGGGCAGTGCGGCATCGAAGCCGCGCGTGCGCACGTCACGTCCACGCACCACGATCAACACTTCGCGATCCACGCGGCCGGTCCACGTGAACAGCGCGCGATCGCCGCGAGAGCGATCACCGATGCGGTCACTGTTATTCACGGATGCATGGGAGGCGGTCGCCTCGAACACCGGACTGGCGCGGTCTGGCTGCGGTGCCGGCGTGGCGCCAGCCTGTGTCGAGGCGACAAAGAGCCCGGCGATCACCGGCATGGTGACGATCGGGCGGCGGACACGAGGTGAGGTCGAACGATGCAGCGTCATGTGCTCCTCCAAAGAGCAGTAGTCCCTACGGTATAGGGCATCAGCGGTGCCAACTCTCGGTGGACCGAGCGACCGCTGCGGCGAATCGTGTCAAAACGGTGCAAGTGCTTGTCCATGCAGCCGTTGAGTTGCCTTGTGTCGGACCTTGCTGTGGGCCTATTCTGCTTGGCATACGCGGACGCTGTCTCCAAATGCGGACAGTCGACACCAACGCCATAGGACGGTTCATTGAGCGCTCCGCTTCTGCTGATCCTGATTGCCGCGCTGGCCTTCCTGGCCACGCACGTGCTGTACGAGTGGTTGGCGAAGCGCTTCCTGATTGTGTCTGGCGCCGAGTATCTGGTGCTCGGCGTGTTGCTGGGGCCGCAGGTGACCGGTCTCTTTCCGCCGTCGGCGGTGGCGGCATTCGAGCCGATTCTGGTGCTGGGGATCGGTTGGATGGGTATTGCGGTCGGGACGTCGTTGCGGCTCCCGAGGTTGGTGCGCATTCCGTCGGTCGCGTACCGGCTCTCGCTGGTCGAAAGTCTGACCACGTTCGCGTTGGTGGCGGCCGGCGCCACCAGCGCACTCGCCTACGGTTTTCAGGCGTCGTACGCGGCGGTGATGCTACCCGCGTTGACATTGGGAGCTATCGCGGTGGCGTCGACTCCCGCGGGACTCGACGTGGCCTACGGGCTCTCGGCACGAGGAGGCGCGCGTCGCGCGGCCCCCGTGTTGCGACAGATCGAAGTGGCGCACGGCATGGACGCCTTCGTGAGCATCTTCGCGTTCGGCATTCTGATTGCGGCCGCGCATGCGCAGGTACCGCTGATGACGCGTGCCCTCACGACGACCGAATGGGTGGTCGTGACGCTGGGTATCGGCGTCGTGGGCGGCGCCCTCTTTCATCTGTTTCTCGGCAGTGAGCGGAGTCCTGACCGTCTGTTCATCTCGCTTGGTGGCGCCGTCATTCTCACCAGCGGCGCGGCATCGTACCTGGAGCTGTCGCCGACGCTTGCGGCGTTTGTGATGGGAATCGTGCTGGCGAACTCGCTGCGTCAGCCCGCGCCGGTGGATGACGTCCTGCGCGCGGGAGAACGGCCGCTGTACTTCGTGTTGCTCATGCTGGCCGGTGCGGCGTGGGCACCTGAGTCGAATGTGGTGTGGTGGCTGGTGATGATCCACTATGTCGTGTTACGCACGATCGCCAAGCTGTGGGGCACTGGCATCGTGACGTGGATCAATCGGGCGCAGGCCGACGTGGGACTCGACTGGGGACGCGCCCTCATGGGTCAGGGGCGACTCACGTTTGCGCTGGCGCTCGACTACTCGCGGCGAGGGCTCCCGTACGGCGATCTGATCTTCACCTGCGCGGCGGTGTCGGTGCTGTTCACGGAGTTCTTCGCCGCACGCTTTGTGCGATCGGCGGTCGACCCGCTGCTGGTTCCACTCGAACAGCTCTCGGCGACGCTGTCGGCCACGACGGACGCCGTGATGGAGTCGGTTGCGGAGACGATGGCGAATCGCTTTCCGGCGTTACGGAAAGGCGAGCCGGACGCCGAGGCGCACGAGCCCGAGCCTGAGGAGAAACGCTGATGCGTCGGCTCATCATTCTCATCGTGCTGTGGGCTGTCATGCAGGGCGTCTTGATGCTGAGCAGCGCCACGTCCGGCGTACCGACGTTGATGCTATTCGGCTTCCTGATTCTCGCGGCGTACAGCGTGGGCGAGTTGGTCACGGTGATCGGACTTCCGAAGATCGTGGGCTACATGTTGGCCGGTGTGTTGTTCGGGCCTCCCGCGCTGGGCTACGTGTCGCGTCCCGCGCTCGAAGAGCTGACGCCGGTGAGCAATCTGGCGATCGCGCTCATCGCCTTTCTGGCGGGCGCCGAGTTGCAGATTGCCGAGATTCGCGAGCGCGGCATGGCGATTCTCAAACTCATGTCGGCCGAGCTGGTGCTCAGTTTCGTGGGTGTGGCGGTCACGGTTGCCCTGCTGCGCAGCCAGCTGCCCGTGTTGGCTACCGCGCCGCCGGCCGAGGTTATTGCATTCTCCTTGTTGGTGGCGGCCGTGGCGGTTGTGCACTCACCGGCGGCCACGATCGCGCTGCTGACGGAAACCCGCGCGAACGGACCGGTGGCGCGCTATACCCTGGGCGTTGTGCTCGTGATGGACATCGCCGTCGTGCTGATCTTCTCGGGTGTTCTGGCGGCAGCACGCGCGCTGGTGCCACCCAGTGGTGGTGGCGGTGGTGTACAGATTGGGACGGTGATTTGGGAAATCGGTGGCGCTGTGCTGGTCGGTGCGGTGCTCGGCGCGTTCGTGGCGATGTATCTGCGTTTTATCAGTCGCGAGCTGTTCATCTTCGCGATACTCGTGGCCCTGTTCGGCGCCGAGATCGCGCGCGTCATGCACGTGGAGACGCTGCTCACGTTGCTGGTGGCCGGCTTTGTGGCGGAGAACGCCGCCGGAGGGCGCGGCGAAGAGTTCCGGCACGCGATGGAGCGTGCGGCCGCGCCGATCTTCGTGGTGTTCTTCGCGCTCTCCGGCGCCCGCCTCGACCCGGCCGCGGTACTCCCGCTGTGGACCATCGTGGTGCCGGTGGTCGGCGTGCGTATGCTTGCCATCTGGGGCGGCATACAGTTGGGCGGCCGTTGGGCGAAACTTGATCCGGTCGTGACCGACAACGCCTGGTTCGGCCTGATTTCGCAGGCCGGCGTTGCGTTCGGTCTCGCTGCGGTTGTGGCGGAGGTCTATCCGTCGCGCGGTGAAAGCTTGCGGGCGCTGTTGCTGGCGATGATCGCGGTGAACCAGACACTGGGTCCGATCCTCTTTCGCATCGGACTACGACGCGCCGCGGCGCGCGGTGGCTGATGCCGGCTTTTCACCGTCAACCACCGCACTTACGCGTTGGTGGCCGTCGTGCCGAAGACCGCTCTGCCGATACGCCGAAACCATCCGAGTCGCGGTGCTTCCATGACGTCGTGTCGTAGCGCGAACTCCTCCGGGCGATACGCATGAATGGCCTGCTGGGCGTGAACCAGCACCTTGCGCACCTGGTCTTCAGACAGCGGCTCGAAGGGCTTGAACTGGAATGGATGTCGTCGCGCTTCCTCGGCGAAGGCATGCATGGCCGGCCACTCGCGCGAAAGCTTGGGCATCAGTTCGAGCACACCGGCCAGCAGTTGTTTGGGGCTGGGCTGTTCGCCGAACGAGTAGGCGAGATAGCGATCCTGCGCCAAGCGCCAGAACGCGTCGGTGGCTTCGTTGATGCTGACGGCGTCGTACTCGAGCGCGGTGCACATGAGGCCCCAGAGCACGTGCTGCTCACGGCCGCTCATGTTGCGCGTCGGCGACTCGGGCGCTTTGTGCCAATGCCGCAGGTAGCCGCGACCGAGCATGTAGCCGGTGGGGAAGCCATGTCGCCACATGCGCAGATTGAACTCGGTCCACTCGCCCCAGAAGTGCCGACGGGGATTGAAGCCACCGATCTCGACGAAGAGGCGCCGATAGCCTGCTACGAGCATGCCCTGGACCGGCATGTAACGCACGCCATCGACGTCGACGGACGGCGTGGAATCACGCGGCTTGAACCGGGTGTCGGTGTCTTCCTCGTACGATGGCAGCCCCACAATACCGAGCGGCGTGGAGCGCAGGGTGTCTTCGAGAGTGCCGATGATGTCGTCATGCACGGTGAGATCGTCGTCGATGAAGGCGACGAGCGGCGTGCGGCAGACCGACAACTGCATACGACGACCGCTGCCGATAGACGGTTCGTTGGGGTTCACATACACGCGAATCGGCAACGACGGTGCCATGGCGCGAATGCGTTGCTCGATAGCAAGCGGCTCTTCGTCGGTGGCCGCATTGAAGATCACGACGACTTCGATCCGATCGGCCGACGGCATCTCCGCCATCGACTGCAGCAGCTGCGCGAGATACTCGACGCGCGACGGAATGGTCAGCATCGTGAACGTCCAACGCGGCGACGTATCGAGACCGAGTGGAGTGCGGCGGGAGGCGGGAACCGCCGCGCGCTTCACTGAACGAACTCCTGCAGATGATTCAGCATTTCCAGCCATCCTCTTGGTCCTTCGGTGTCCAGCACCATTGCGTGGGGAATGGCAGCGAGTGCGGGATGCGGACCACGCGCGGGGTTGCGGATCACGAAGGCGAGGTCAGCCTTCTGCAGCAACGAAAGGTCGTTCTCCTCGTTACCGATTGCGACGACGATTGGTGATACACTGCACAGTTCGTACAAGTGCCGCAATAGCGCTAGTGCTGTTCCCTTGCCGGTGGTGTCGGCGAGTGTAAGCCACCGCCCACCACGACGCAGCTGCAGCCCACGGGCTGCAGCTGCGGTGCGAATGGAAGACTGTTCGTCCCCGAACAGTCGAGTGGGATCGAGCAGCAGCGAGTGGTAGCGCGCGTGAAGGGCTCGTCGGACAGCTCCCGTGGTACGAAATCCGAGGGCCGACAGCGCAGCATCGTCGAGTTGTGACGCGTCGGCGCGTTGGACCGCGTCGATGTCGCGCATCGTGGCCCGCAACGATGTGGCGCGCTGTGCGCGCGTCCAGATGTGCATGGTGCGCCGTCCGTAGGTCCGCACGTCGTCGTGTGGCAGGTGCGCGATTCTCGCGTCGGTCGCGTGGTCGACATCGAGTGCGAGCACGGCGCCGTCTTCGGCGATACAGGGCCCTTGCACACCAAGCGCGCGTTGGAGCACCACGAGTTCATCGAGCGTGCGACTGGACGCGAACGCGACGGTACATCGCGTGACGCGCACACCGAGCTGCTCGATCGCGTGCCGCCACGCATGCGCAGGGACTGGCAGCTGCGCGTCGTGATCGAGCAGTGTGCCGTCGATGTCGGTCGCGATCAGCAGCGAACGGTCGGGTGTGATCTTCATGTGAGAGTGGTAGCTCTTGCCGGAGCGACCTTCGAACGACGCGCATACGGCAGCATTGTGCCGGCGTCTCCCGCGACGAACGAGCCCGCCAAGCCACCGGCCTTCGCGGCATCGAGCAACGCGCCTTGACCGGAGGTGAGCGCGGCGAGAACGACGCGTCGTCCGCTGGGCACGCGATCGCGTATCAACGCCACGATCCCGAGGGCAAAGGCGATACCGGTGGCCATCGGGATGCCCCAGCCACGCATGGCGTCGGACTCACGCGCGACCGCCCCAGACACGAGCGCAGGGATCAGCATGCCATCAATAGCGCCCACGATCGGGAGGGCTGCTTGCCGCACGGAGTGCTCATCCATACCCCAAAGTTACGCATGAAGTGCGCCGGATCGCGACGTTTCGCGGGGACATCTCGTCAATATCTCACCGATTGACGGATCACCGCGTGGCGCGTGTAGTATAAAATGGACTCCGCGCCGCCGACGACGTTCCCACTGGTCTCACTCGCATCATGACCACGACGCCCCGCACACATCGCTACTGGTTTGCGCCGCTGCTTGCCGCGGGGCTGGTTGGCGCGTTTGCGCTGGGGTCGTGGTACGGTGGACACCGGGTGCGCACGATGAACGAGTGGGCCGATGCGCAGCTGCTGTCCACGGCGATCGACTCGGTGCGGGCGAACGCGATCGACTCGCTGGGCAGCGATGAGCTCATTCGGCGCGCCGTCGCCGGCATGTTGCGCGAGTTGCAGGACCCGTACGCGGCACTGCTGCGTCCCGAGGGCTTCCAGCGCTATCGCGGTACGATGTTGGGTGAGGGGCAGGGGATGGGGCTGACGCTGCGTCGTGAGTCGGAAGCCGCCGGCGTCGCGCGCGTGGCCCCCGGATCACCGGCCTTCACGGCGGGCGTGCGTGCAGGCGATCGTATTCTGATGGTCGACGCGGTCGCCATGGGTGAGGCGTGGACGAAGAAGCCCGGCGACAGCACGCGCACGTTCGGTGACTCGAGTGTGTTGACGCTGTGGCGCCCTCCGTTCGGTGACACGCTACGAGTGACGGTTCGGCGTTCGGCCTGGCACCAGCCCGCGGTTACGGAGCAGGGCCTGCTGGCCGATTCCGTAGGCTACGTGCGACTGGCCACCTTCACCTCACACGCCTCGGACGAACTGGAAGATGCGGTGGAATCGCTGCTACAGCGTGGCGCCGCATCCCTGGTGCTCGATCTGCGTGGCAACACGGGCGGCCTGTTCGAGGAGGGCGTGAAGTCGGCCGGCCTTTTCCTGCCGCGTGGCCTCGTGATCGCGTCGTTGGCCGGCCGCGGCGGTGCGGCGCCGCAACCGCACACGAGTCGAAACTCGCGCTGGCCTGCGTTGCCGCTCACGGTACTCGTAGACGGCAATACGGCCAGTGCGGCGGAAGTGACGGCCGCCGCGTTGCGCGACTACGATCGTGCGCTGCTGGTGGGTACCATCACCTACGGCAAAGGGGTCGTGCAGCGCGTGGTCACGCTGTCGAAAGACCTGTCGGTACGCCTCACGACGGCGCGGTGGCTCACGCCCAAGGGCATCAGTCTCGATCGTCGGACGGGGACGGGCGCGCTGGTGAAGGGCGGATTGCATCCGGATGTGCTGCTCGATGATGCCGCCCGGCGGGATGCGTTCGCCGTTCCGCGCGAGTGGGAGCAGTCGGCGGCCGCGCAGGTCATGCGCATCGCCGATTCGCTGGCGATGTTCGCGCTGCGGGAAGGGTGGTCCACTACGCCGCTGGCGATGCTCGAAGCGCGTCTGCGCACCACGCTGGCGCAGATGGCGCCACGATCGGCGCGTGATCCGCTCGCGCGGGCAGAATGGGTCACGGTGAGTACACGTCTGGCGTTGGTGCGGGTGCTCGAGGTCGAGCGCGAAACCGAGGCGCTGTTGCGCTACGCGGTGCGTGAAGACGCCGCCGTGCGCGCGGGCATCGATGTCGTGGCGCCGGGCACTGAAGTGGCGCGCGTACTCCCCGCCACGCTGCCGGCTGCGATCTCACGGAAAGCGTTGGTGCAGTCGTTCCCATTGCTACGGCCATGATCCCCGCCACCTGGCGGTCGCGCGCGGTCTTGCTGCTTGGAACAATCGCGTGCGCCGCGATGTCGGTGGAAGCCGAGGCGGTCAGTTCGCTCGACGCGTGGCTGGTGTCACGCTTTCAGGGCACGCAACTCCTGACCGACTCGATGCCGACCACGGCATCGGTGGCCGCTGAAAGTCCGCTGCCGCGCATCGAGAGTACTCGCGCGGGGCGTTCGGCCGACACGCTCTACGCGATTCATTTCGGCACGCGGCTCGGCACACCGGCGCTGGCCGTGAACGCCGTCGTCCAGCTCACCGGACCGACCGGTACGATTACGCCGCTCGCGGCTCGCGTGATCGCGCGTCGTGCCTTCCGGGCACCGCGGCGGCCCGGCGCACCCTCCAGCGCCGCCGCCGCGTGGCGATACGGCTGGAGCTATCAAGTGGTGATGCCGCACCGCGCCAAACGCAACGCGAACGGGTCGGCCGCGAAGGCGGTGCCGGCGGCACGCTATCGCGGGTGGTTGCTGCTGGCGGCACCCGACACCAAGTCGGCGCGCGCGTTGCCAGGCCGGTAGTCGCTCAGGTTGGCTGCCCTCCCGCTACATTGCCCGTCGCCATGAAACGCCCGACGTGACACGTCATCCAATGCAGTCCACGCGACCGATGTGTGCGGCGCTGGCCTCGGCCCTCAGAACCGTTGCCCTGATGGGCGCTGTCCTGATCGCGCTTGCCGCACCGGCACATGAGGCGAAGGCCCAACCCGCGCGCGGCAGTACGGCGTGGCGCGACGCTTTAGCGGACTCACTGGTGCGCCGTGCGATCGATCGACGCAGCGTGCAGCTCGCCGACAGCACGCTGCTCAGCTACTCCGCCACCGCACACGGCTTTCTCGCGTTTCTGGCACAGCTGGGCGAGGGCGTGATCATTCCGCCCAAAGTGGTGCAGAGCGAAGAACTGCAGCTGTCCATCGCTTGGTGGCAACCGGGGCGTAGTGCGCAGCGACTGATCGGTCGCCGCGACACGACCCTGTTGCCGGCTGACGTGGGCTACTATCGCGATCGCTACAGTGTGGTGCTCGACAATCTTCCCGATCGCATCCGACTTGGCGACGGTCAGGATGTGCGCGACGTACCGCATCCGCTGGCCGCGCTCGCGCCGAGCCCGTACGAGTACGCGATGGGCAGTGCGCTGCGCATCCGCATTCCCGGTCGCGAGATCGTGGTCGATGAAGTGAAGTTCCGCCCGCGCAACGGGTCTCAACCGGCAGCGGTGGGTTCGGTGTATCTCGATCGCGAAACCGGCGCGGTGGTTCGGCTGTCGATGACGTTCACGCGTGCGGCCATCGTCGACAAGCGCATCGAGACGCTGGTGGTGACGCTCGAGAATGGTCTGGTGCACGAGCGATATTGGCTCCCACGGCGGCAAGAGGTGGAAGTGTCCCGTGGCAGCACGTGGTTCGACATGCCGGTGCGCGGCATCGTCCGCGGCCGCTGGGAGATCTCGGGCTACACGGTGAACGAGCGCATCGCGCAGCGCACGATGATGTTGCCGCGATGGAGTGCGGCGCCGCGCGACTCGGCCAAGGCGTATCCGTTCACCGGACGTGTGATCGATGTCTTACCGCCGGAAATTCAAATGGCGAGCAGTGAAGACGTCGTTCGCGCGCGCGTGCAGGCGGAAGCCGCGATTCGCACTTCGCTGTTGTCACGGCCCACGACGGCGTCGGTGACGGGCCGCGGTACCAGCGATCTCGCGCGCTTCTCGCGCACGGAGGGACTGGCCGTGGGCATCGGTGCCTCGCATCGCAGTCGCATCGGCGTTCAGGTGGGCGGCCGGATGCGCTACGGGTTCGGCGATGAGCAGCTGAAGGGGCAGCTGGCGATCGGACCAGTGCCCGCATTCGGACGCACGCCGCTGATTCAACTGTTCGCCGAGCGCGACTACCGCGATCTCGCGTTCGCCGAGCGGGCCGGCGTCACGAACTCGTTGGGAGCGGCGCTGTTCGGTAGTGACTACACCACACAGGTCGACACGCGCGCCATCGGTATACTGTGGCGCCGCAAGCCTACCAGCGCCCTCACATGGCGCGTGGCCTACGAGGATGATTCGCCGCTCTCGGTGCGGGCGTCGTCGGTGTCAGGACGGTTCGCGCCCACACTGAATGCGTGGGACATCGCGGGTGTACGTGCCGAGGTGCAGGGCACGGGCGGCTGGGTGGGGCGCGATGCGCGCGGTGCTCGTGGGAACTGGTCGCTGCAGATGAGTGCCGGTGCTTTCGAGGGGTATGGCAATCCCTCGTTGACCGATCCGTCAGCGATTCCGCCGATGCTACAGCCTTTGGTGGCCCGCGCGCAGGGACTCGTACAGATCACCAAGCCGTTGCCCGGCGATCGTGCGCTGTTTGTGCAGACTTTTGCTGGTGTAGCCGGTGGGCGCGACCTGCCGCCGCAGTGGTTGATCTTTGCCGGCGGTCCGTGGTCGGCACCGGGCTACGACTTTCACGCCTTCGGGTCGCGCGCGATGCTGTCGCAGCGGGTCGAGTTGCGACAGCCGATACCGGCACCGTCGATTCCGCTCAAGCGATGGGGAAAGTCACCGCCACACCTGACGCTCGCGCCGTTCGTACAGTTGCTGGCGACCGCCAGTGGGACTCCCGATCGTCCTCCCACGGCCGCGCTTCGGCCGTCGGCGGGCCTGGGCATCCTGATGTTTTACGATCTGGTGCGGGCCGATGTGGCGCGCGGACTGCGCGACGGTCAATGGCGCTTCGCCATCGACATCGATCGCGGCTTCTGGGGGATCCTCTGAGCGAACGCTACGACGCGGCATACTTCGACAAGTGGTACCGGCACCCCATGCATCGCGTGAAGACGGCGGCCGAGCTGGCCCGTCAGGTGTCGTTCGTGGTGCACACGACCGAGTGGGTGTTGGGGCGACCCGTGCGCACGGTGCTCGATGTGGGCTGTGGCGAGGGAAACTGGTATCCGGCGCTGCGGGCGCTCCGTCCCCGCATCGCGTACGCGGGCGTCGATCCGAGTGCCTATGCCGTCTCGAAGTTCGGTGCGCGACGCAATCTGCAGCAGGGGGGCATCGGGGATCTCGGCTCGCTCGACCTCCGCGAGCAGTACGATCTGGTCGTGTGCTGCGGCATGCTGAACTATCTGTCGGTGGCCCAGCTCACCAGCGGCATCGGCCATGTCGCGCAGCGCACGGGTGGTGTGGCGTACCTGGAGCTGTTCACGAAGGATGATCACTTCGAAGGGGATACCGACTGGCCACCACCCAAGTCGGCGACCTGGTATCGCGGGCTCATGCAGCGCGCGGGGCTCCTTCCCGTGGGAATGCAATGCTACGTGGCGGAAGCCGAGCAATACCGGGTCTCTTCGCTGGAACGGCTGTAGATTCTGCAGCATGACAGATCAGATTGCCGCGCCGACGCGCTGGTCGACGTTTCTCGAAGCACTACGCGCCGAACGCCGCGCGTGTGATGCCCCTCGTCCGCTGCGGGCGTTGGCGGAAGAGTTCGCAACCCGTGCGCTGGCCTTGCTCTTCCCGCAATTCGCGCATCCGTCTCGACTTGGCGCGGCTGGTGTGGACGAGGAGGCGGCACATGTCGAAGCGCTGTTGCGCGCGGCGATTGCACCGATGGTGAGCAATGTCGAGCACGTGGTGGCCACGTTCCTGGACCGCTTGCCCGACGTGCGAGCGTCGCTGCAGCTCGACGCCGAGGCGATTCTGTCGGGAGATCCGGCGGCGGAGAGTCTGGAAGAGGTGATCGTGGCGTACCCTGGTTTTCTGGCCACGGCGGTGCATCGGGTTTCGCATGAGCTCTATCGGTTAAACGTTCCCGTCTTTCCGCGGCTGCTTTCGGAGTGGTCGCACCGGGAAACCGGTATCGACATTCATCCGGGTGCGGTGCTCGGGGCGAGTTTCGCGATCGATCACGGCACCGGCGTCGTGATCGGCGAAACGAGTATGATCGGCGACCGGGTGCGCCTGTATCAGGGTGTTACGCTGGGTGCGCATGCGGTCAGCAAGAAGTTGGCGCGCCAGAAGCGGCATCCTACGCTCGGCAACGATGTGGTCGTCTACGCCAATGCGACCATTCTCGGCGGGACCACCGTGATCGGCGACGGGTCGATCATCGGCGGGAACGTCTGGCTGACGTCGTCGGTACCTCCGCGGTCGGTGGTGCAGTTCTCGAGTCGGGTGGAGCAGCGCCCGACCGACGATGGACTCGAGTTTCATATCTAGCCGTCACCTGCGGCCCTCTTCGGTCCCTCTTACCTCTCCGACCCATGCGCGTCTCCACGATTCTCGACACCATCGGCCACACGCCGCACGTGCGCCTGCATCGCTTGTTCGATCCGCGCGTCGAAGTGTGGATGAAGCTCGAACGTGCGAATCCGGGCGGCAGCATCAAGGATCGTATCGCGCTGGCGATGATTGAAGATGCCGAGCAGCGCGGTATGCTCACGAAGGGCAGCGTGATCATCGAGCCGACATCGGGGAACACCGGGATCGGTCTGGCGATGGTGGCGGCGGTGAAGGGCTATGCATTGTTGCTGGTGATGCCGGAGTCGATGTCGATTGAACGTCGCAAGCTGATGGCAGCGTACGGTGCGACGTTCGATCTGACACCTCGGGAGAAGGGGATGAAAGGCGCCATCGAACGTGCCAACGCACTGGTGGCCAGTACCCCCAACGCCTGGATGCCGCAGCAGTTCAACAACGAAGCGAATATCCGCGTGCACGCGATGACGACCGCGCGTGAGATTCTCGCCGACTTTCCCGACGGCGTGGACTATCTGATTACCGGTGTCGGCACCGGTGGACATATCACGGCGTGCAGCGAAGTGCTGAAGCAGCACTGGCCGGCGATGAAGACGTTTGCGGTGGAGCCGGCGAAGTCCGCGGTGATCAGCGGCGGCGCGCCGGGGCCGCATCGCATTCAGGGCGTGGGTCCGGGCTTCATTCCCGACAATCTGCATCGTGACACGCTGGACGGGGCCATCCAGGTCACCGAAGAAGCCGCCTTCGAATACACGCAGCGGGCGGCGCGCGAAGAGGGCATTCTGGTGGGTATCTCGAGTGGTGGTTCGCTGGCAGCGGTCGCGCAGAAACTTCCGGAGATGATCGACGGTGCCCGCGTGCTCACCTTCTGCTACGACACGGGCGAACGGTACCTTTCGATCGAAGGACTATTCTCCGTATGAGCATCCTGTTGCGCGTCGCCGCTGCTGCCGTGCTGTGTACACCGGCGCTTTCGTGGGGGCAGGCGCCCGCGCAAGCGCCCGCGACGGCGCCGGTGGCGCCGAAGGTCACTCGTGCCGATCTCGCGGCCGCGTACATGCGGGTCGATGCCGCGTATACGACGCGTGAGAATGCGAAGAGCATCTCCGACTCGTTGCGCGCCCAGGTGAACCGCACCGTTGATCGCGCGGCGTTGAGTTTCTTCAGCGGACAGTTCGCGACGGCGGTCCGAACGATCGACGCTGCCGCCGCACAGCTTACCGGCGTCGCGACGATCGCGTCGCCCTCGCCGGCGGGGCCACGCTCCCTGAACGGTGCGCCGGTCAGTGCCGCCCGTGACGAGTATCTGGCGCGGCTCGCCGTGGTGGACAGCACGGGCCCGTTAGCCCAGGCGCTGCTCTCCACCCGAGAGCGCACCAAGCTGTTGGTCGATGTGCCGTCGCCGGAGCGCAGCGCGGAATTCCTGAACGACCCGGCCAAACTGTTTCGTGACTTGGCCCGCGAAGTGAGCGTGTTGGAGCGAGGTCGTGATCCGTATGTCGGACTGGTGGGTGATTTCTGGCGCGTGTATCGCGGGGCGAACAACGTGTTGGTGCCCATGCGCATCGTGGTGCCACCGTCGGCCAATGTGCGAAAGCCGGTGGGGGTATTGCTGGTGTTGCACGGCGCCGGCGGCGACGAAAACATGTTCGTCGATGCCTACGGGAGTGGCATCGCCCCGCAACTCGCCGCCGAGCAGCGACTCATTCTGGTGTCCCCGAAAACCGATGTGTTCGGTACAACGCCCGAGCACTTCGATGCGCTGATGGCGTTGTTGCGCAATGAATTCCGCATCGACAGCTCGCGGGTCTATGTGATCGGACATTCCATGGGCGCCGGAGCGGCTGCTCGCTTGGCACAAGCGCGTCCGGCGCAGATCGCGGCGGTGGCACTGCTGGCGGGCGGAAGTCCGATCACGGTGGCGAATGCGCCGCCGTCGTTGTTCGTGGGTGCGGAGCTCGACGGCATCATTCCCGCTGCACGGGTGGAAGCGGCCGCCAAGGCGTCGCCCGGCGCCACGTACGAACTGTTTCTCCACGAAGGGCATCTGTTGATGGTGGGCCGCGGTGTGCGTCGCGCGGTGCCGTGGCTTGTGACACATAGCCGCTGATCGAACAGCGCAGCGCTATGCCGCATTTTTCTCCGATTCTGTTTGCGCTGGCGTTCGCAACAATGGTGGTGGCACTCTCGGCGTTCGGTCGTCGCTTGCCGGTTCCTGCACCGTTGTTGCAAGTGCTGGCCGGACTCGCCGTTGGATTCGTGCCGGGGGTGTCGATGCCGACGCTTGATCCGGACGTGGTGTTCTTCGTGTTCCTGCCACCGATCCTGTGGGCCGCGGCGTTCTTCACGTCGTTCCGCGAGTTCACGGCGAACCGGCGGGCGATTGGTGGCCTCGCGATCGGTCTGGTGGTGGCCACGACCGCCGTGGTCGCGGTCATCGCCCGGATGCTGATCCCAGACATGCCGTGGGCGGTCGCGGTTGCCCTCGGTGCGATCATATCCCCACCCGACGCGGTCGCCGCCGCGGCCGTGGTGTCGCGATTGCCGGTGCCGAGCCGTGTGATCGTGATTCTCGAGGGCGAGAGCCTCGTGAACGATGCGTCGGCATTGGTGCTCTATCGCACGGCGGTGGCCGCCGCCGTGACCGGCGCGTTCAGTTTCGGGGAGGCGCTCGTGCGCTTTTTCCTCGATGCCGGTGTGGGTATCTTGGTTGGTCTCGCCGTAGGATGGCTACTCATTGCGGTCGCGCGGCGTACGCGCGATGAACTGGCCGAGACTGTGCTCACGCTGGCCGCGCCGTATGCAGCGTGGGTGCTCGCCGAGACGCTGCATGTGTCGGCCGTGCTGGCGTGTGTGGCGGGCGGACTCTACGCGCGCCGGTATCTCTCCGCAGCGATGGGACCGCGCTCACGCATACAGGCGCGCGCGGTGTGGGACCTGTTGGTGTTCACGTTGAATGCCCTGATCTTCATTCTGCTCGGGTTGCAGTTTGCGGAGCTGATCCAGCGATCGGGAATCGCCGCATTCGATGGGGCGGTGAAAGACGGCGTGCTGATGGGTGTGGTGGTCATGGTGGTCCGACTTGTCTGGGTACCGCTGACCACGATCTCTTCGCAGTCGCTGCGTCGCGGACGTGGCGTGCAATCCACCTCCGGAAATTGGAAGTCGATGTTTTTGGTGTCGTGGACCAGTATGCGCGGCATCGTTTCGCTGGCCACGGCATTCGCGCTGCCACTCACGCTCGACAGCGGCGCGCGATTCCCGTATCGCGACGAGCTGATCATCATGACGATGTGCGTCATTCTCGTCACGCTGGTCGTCCAGGGACTGTCGCTGGCGCCGATCATTCGCGCCTTCAAGTTCGAGCCTGAGGTAGAGCACTACGAAGAAGAGCAGATTGCGCGGCAGGAAGCGTTGCGCCGCGCGGCTGAAGCACTGGAAGACGCGTCGCGCGAGCCGTGGGCCGATCCGGCCGATGTGGAATGGCTTCGCACGGAGCTGCGCGACCGACAGCACCGCGACACGCACGGCAATCCGGCGAATCATGGCAGCCGGTCGCGCTTGCGCTCACGCATGCTGGACGCCGAGCGTCGCATGCTGCTGCGACTCAGGAACGAGGGAGCGATCTCCGACGAAGTGCTGCGCACCCTGGAGTCGGAGATCGACCTCGATACGCTGCGACTCAGCCCTGCGTCGTGAGCTCCCGGGCGGACGGCAGGCTGGTCGTGCCTTCTGGCAGACGGTCGAGACGATCGAGGCGATCGACGTCGATCGCGATGGATTCTCCGGTGGACTGCGCGAAGATATCGGCGAACTTGGCGTCCCACGTGATGTCGTCCCAGTAGTAGGACGCGCGTACGGACACGCGGGTAGAGAACGTTTCTTCGTGCGCGGTGATGAGAATGAGCAGTTCCGCTTCCGCCTCACGGAGATGCTGCGGCGTAAATCCCAGCAGCGGACTGTCGGCGCTGATCGGATGTACGACGGTCCAGTGTAACGGGAACAGCGCCACCTGACTACGCTCGAGGGCGAGCTGATGAAACGTGCGCTCGCGCTTGCCGTTGAGCGTCTCGTACAGCGAGAGACTGACGTTGGCATGCAGGTCGGTCAGCTGGCTTGGCAGTTCATTCACGCACCGGAACATGAGTCCGCGCGCGCCGGTATACGGGGCCACCACCGCCGACGCGCTGAAGCGCACCTGTGCACGCGGGCGGATGAGTCGGGCGAGTAACAGTCCGCCAATGAGCACCAAGGTGAGCGGGCCGGCCAGCGACTCGATCACCACCAGCCAGTTGGCGGTGATGCCGACGGCGTGGATCGGACCCGTACCGGTGGTCGTGAAGATGCCGGTGCTGAACACGAACGCGCGGAGAAATGGATCGGTGATGCCCAGGACCTCAGCGCCGACCAGTGAACCGGTGGGCAGCGCGGCGTAGGCCAGCGCAAAGACTCCGTTCACGAGCAGCACGGCGCCGAGCATCCAGAGGACGAACACGACCCAGGGCGCCTGGAGCGCGCTGAGGTACAGTCGCTCTGTGCGTTGCGCGCGCAGCCCGTACTTGGTGGACGTGGAGGTACCGTCGCGATTGAACAGACGCCCGCGCGAACGCTGCGCCACGACGCGACCGAAGCCCAGGTCGTCGGCCGGTGGTGGAACGCTACCGATGTCGGTGTCGTCGAACGTGCCGGCGGTCGGAGTATTCACGGCGAGCGGGTTGGAGTACATGAAGGCTACCCCTCACGAAGATACGTGATCGCCGCTCACCCTGCCGCGTGGTGCGAGGTATCGTTCACTCCGCTGCCGTTTCCCCCGACCACTCGCTCATGTCATCCGATTCTCTCCGCATCGCCGGCGCACAGCTGGCGCCGGTCTGGCTCGACCGCACCGCGACGCTGACGAAGGTGGTATCAGCGATTCACGCAGCGGCCGATGATGAGGTGCAGTTACTCGCCTTTCCCGAGGCGTTCGTCCCCGGCTACCCGTGGTGGATCGAGTGGACGGATGGAGCACGCTTCGACTCCGCCGTGCAGAAGGCGTTGCATGCGCACTATCTCGATCAGGCGATTCAAATTGAAGCGGGGCATCTGCGAGATGTGTGTGCCGCAGCCAAGGACCGCGCGATCACGGTTGTGCTGGGAGTTATCGAGAGGCCGCTCGATCGTGGCGGCCATAGCGTATTCGCCAGCCTCGTCACGATCAACGCGGGCGGTGACATCGCGAACGTCCATCGCAAGCTGATGCCCACGTACGAGGAACGGCTGAGCTGGTCGCCCGGCGATGGGCACGGCTTGCGCACGCAGCGTCTCGGTGCCTTTACACTCGGGGCGCTGAACTGTTGGGAGAACTGGATGCCGCTGGCGCGCGCCAGTCTGTATGGACAGGGCGAAGACCTGCACGTTGCGCTCTGGCCGGGGAGCATCCGTAATACGGAGGACATCACGCGTTTCATGGCGCGTGAGGGACGTTCCTATGTGATGTCGGTGGCCGGCCTGCTGCGGCGGGACCAGGTACCGGAGCAGACGCCGCACTACGAACTCCTGCAGCGTGCACTTCCTGAAGTGTTGGGTGAGGGTGGCACGTGCATCGCCCGACCGGACGCCTCGTGGTTGGTGGCGCCGGTCGCTCACGAAGAGCGCATCATCGCCGCCGATGTGCATCACGTGCATGTCCGGGAGGAACGCCAGAACTTTGACGCGATGGGACATTACGCACGTCCCGATGTGCTCCGGCTCGAGGTTGATCGCACACGGCAGCGCGCGGTGCAGTTCAGCGAAGAGGCCCGTCAGTAACCGCGCTCACGATCGACGGTCCACTTCGGCAGCTCACCGCGCTCGAGCGACTCAAGACATTCGAGAAAGCCATCAGCGGCGCCCTCGATCGTGGTGAGGCCGGAGATGTGCGGCGACACCATGACGCGTGGATCGCTCCACAGCGGCGAGTGGGCCGGCAGTGGTTCGGTAGCGAACACGTCGAGCGCCGCCGCCCGCAGCCAACCCTGGTCGAGTGCGTGTGGCAGCGCGGTTTCGTCGACGACCGAGCCGCGTCCGGCGTTCAACAACACGGCACCGTTGCAGCAGGATAGGAGTATCAATCGGGGTGCGCTGAGTACAGGGCTTGGTCCCCTGCCTCGCGAGCAGCGGTGAACGGGCGACGACGCGCCCGCCACCGGGCCGGTGTGCGTCGCGGGCGGTTCGGGTCCGGAGGTGGGTGAGGATCTGGTCGATGACCGACGATGGCGTGAGGAACGCGACGATGCGCATGACGCCGTGGCAGGACGGGCATGCGAGGGGATCGACTTCGAAGATCTGCTGCAGGAGCGCCGCCCACCGGCGGGCGGCCTCAGTCGGCACCAGCCTCGGCGCGGGGACGATCACGGGCGACGCATCGGCGGCAACGGGCTCAGCCTGACGCCGCATCCCGCGCGGACGGTTGGCATACCAGCCGTCGTACCGCGTCGTGACATGCCGCTTGTCCGGAATGTGCACGAGCACCCGGGCCAGGAACTTGAGCGGGTCGGCGGTCTCGGTCCCCGCCGTTGGCCCCTCCGACTTGTCGGAGCGATAATTCATGCGCGCGCGACATCCGTGCATACCTCGCACTATCCCGACGACCCCACTCCGCCTTCGAGCTGCAACTCGACGCCTGAACGAGAGGGGAGCGGTCTCAGATTGTGCGCTGGGCCGCAATACACGTGATTCGACCAGCTCGGTGGCACGCGTCTCGCACTATAGACGCCAGTGGCCGAGTTCGGCGAAGCGCGTGTTTCGTAAACGGGAGCAAAAAGTGGTAGAGCACCGAATAGATCAGCAGAAGATGGAACGCGCGCTGGCTGGGTCGCCGACGCTCCGACGTGGCGCAGTTGTCGTGTTGTTGAGCGCCGCGGTACTTGCGGTGCCCGGATGCAAGGGTCGGCAGGCCGACACGTCTCTCGCGCCGGGCTGGTCGCCAAAGGTCGAAGATGTTGTCATGAAAGTGCCAACCACCGAGGTGGTGTCAGCCATCGAGACGCAGCTCACATCAGGACGCCCCGAAATCATCCCGGCGGCGCGCTGGAAGCATGTGAAGCAGCTATATACGACGTACCGCAACGTGCCGCTCTGGCTCGAAAAGGATGGTTTTCATCAAGCGCGTAGCAAGGCGCTGCTGCGCGCCATTCTCGACGCGAACACCGATGCGCTCCGCCTCGATTCCTACCCGCTCGAAGAGCTTGTCGCAGCCGTGGGAACGGTGCGTGATTCGAAGACGCCCACCGCCGTCCAGTTGGCGAACGCCGACGTGCTCCTCACGTCGGCGTACGTCGGCCTCGCCGAGGACCTCCTCACTGGGCAGGTGGATCCCAAGTCGCTCGCGGAGGATTGGCACATCGCCGTGAACCGCGAGCCCATCGACAGTGCCGTGGCGCGCAGCTTGCGCGATGTGCAACTCGATTCCGCTATTGCGCGAATGCGCCCGCGCGATGCGAGCTACGAGGCGTTGCGTCGAGCGCTCATCCGCTTCCGCGGCATCGTGACTGCTGGTGGATGGCCCACTGTCCCGGCAGGAAAAGCGCTCAAGCCCGGGCAGGTCGACACGCCGGTGCGCATCGCCACGCTTCGTGAGCGTTTGCGTGTCGAGGGATTCGGCGCGCAGCCCAGCGACACGGGCACCGGCGGCAGAGCGTCGTCAGGCCGGGCGACATACGACGCGGCGCTCGCTGGCCTCGTCGCGGAGTTCCAAGCGCGGCATGGCATCGTGGTCGACAGCACGCTCGGCGTCGAGACGGTGGAATCACTGAATATGACGGCGCCGTACCGACTCGCTCAGATCGCTGCGAATCTGGAGCGGTACCGCTGGATGCCACGCTCGTTGGGTGAGCGATACATCATGGTGAACGTTCCCGCGTTCCGGCTGGAGGCGCACGACTCGACCGGAACCCTCGAGATGAAGGTGATCGTGGGCGAGGAGTTCGAGGGCAAGAAGACACCGGTGTTCGCCGACTCCATGGAGACCGTGGTGTTCCGTCCGTATTGGAACATCACGCCGGACATCCAGAAGCGGGAGACAGCACCGAAGATCGCCGCCGACCGGAACTACATGACGGCGAACGACCTCGAATATTTCAAGGATGGAGGCGAGACTCGTATTCGGCAGAAGCCGGGCGAAAAGAACTCGTTGGGACTCGTCAAGTTTCTCTTTCCCAACAGCTTCAACATCTATCTGCACGATACGCCGAACGGCGAGCTCTTCGACCACGACGTGCGCGCGTTCAGTCACGGCTGCATCCGGCTCGAGAAGCCGGAGGCGCTCGCACAGTGGGCGCTCGGCTGGGACGCCGGCAGAGTCAGCGGGGCGATGCAGGAAGGCAAGGACAACCAGTCCGAGAAGCTGTCCCGGAAGATCCCGGTGTACATCGTGTACGCGACGGCCTACGAACGCGACGGACAGCTCTACTTCGGCAATGATCTGTACAGCCGTGACGACGCACTCGTGAAGGTCATGGCCCAGAGCCTCACACCGACAGCTGTCGCGCTGCGTAGTCTCGACGCGCTGCGGAAGATGGTGGACAACTGAACGCCGCCGTCATCCGGTCACGCGTGTAGCCTTAGCTATATCGTCAACCCGCTGGACGCGGCTTCGAGAATTTCTGGTTCCTCGGACACACGTCCGGCGACATGTGGCGGTATTCCCGCTATTCCGTTCCGCTCTCGACGGGTCTCGGCACTGCAGGGGCGAACAATGGTCAGCCCGCTTCCAGACAGGCGGACGAATTCTTTGCACCGCACTTGCAAAGGTTGCGTCCGAGGTGATTCTAGTGGAGTACGGTGATCGTCGGCGTCGTAAAAGGCGCTCTGCGAACCGTTTCCTCAACCACGCTTTCATGTCGTTGCTGTCCGAATCACTCTACGCGCGACTCAGTCCGCTGCTCGATGAGGCGCTGGACCTTCCTCCCGAGGAGCGGACACAGTGGCTCAATGACCTGCAACGCGAAAGCGTGAGCGTGGTGCAGGCACTCGGCGAAATACTCCTGTCCGGCGCGACGTCGACCGGGGGCGGCGCAGAGTCATTGGGCTCGCTGCCGCTGGTGTCGCTGCTCGAGCGCGAACCGTCGCTGGCCGGTCTTCGCATTGGTTCGTGGACACTCGAACGACCAATCGGACGCGGTGGCATGGGCAGTGTGTGGCTCGCCACGCGGTCCGACGGCCGCTTTGAGGGATCGGCAGCTGTGAAACTCCTGAACCTCTCGCTGATTGGACGCGAGGGACTCGATCGTTTCCGTCGAGAAGGAACCGCACTCGCTCGGCTCGCGCATGTCAACGTGGCACGCCTCCTCGACGCGGGCGTCAGCGAATTCCGACAGCCATTTCTCGTGCTCGAGTACATCGACGGTGAGCCGATCGATGCCTATGTGGCGCGCGCAACCACGGGCGCCGAACAACGCGTGCAGCTCATGCTGCAGGTGCTCGCGGCGGTCGGACATGCGCATGCCAACCTGATCGTGCATCGCGACCTCAAGCCGTCGAATGTGCTGGTCACCCACGACGGCACGGTGAAGCTGCTCGACTTCGGTATCGCTCGCCTGATCGCCACCGAAACGGCCACGACCGACGTCACCGAACCGGGACACCAAGCACTGACGCCGGCCTTCGCGTCTCCCGAGCAGTTCCGCGGCGATCCGATTGGCCCCGCGTCGGACATCTACAGCGCCGGTGTAATGCTCTACCTGTTGCTGACCGGTCGTCATCCGACGGCAACGGGCGCACGCACGAGTGCGGAGTTCGCGCAGGGCGCGCTGCAGCAAGAACCTGCGCCCACCGGGCTCGGCGATCTTGATGCCGTGTTGCGGAAGGCGCTCCGCAAACTTCCCGGAGAGCGCTACGAAACCGCTGCGGCAATGGCCGATGATCTGCGGCGCTGGCTCAACCACGAGCCGGTGTCGGCACATCCCAATGGCTGGGGATACCGTGCCGCCAAGTTCGTGCGGCGATACCGCGCAGGTGTCACCATCGCCGGTCTGGTTGGCGCGGCGCTGCTCACTGCGACGGTTGTGTCCTATCGCCAAAAGGTGGAGGCTGAGCGGCTACGGAACGTGGCCGAGCGCAATTTTCGGACGCAAGAAGGCTTCCTCGCGGCGGCGCAGGTCCTTGCCAGCGACACGCCTGGCCCGGACGGCAAACCGCTTGACGCGAGTGGACGGCTCCTTCACGCAGTCGATGTGATCGAGCAGCAATTCGCGACCGATCCCCGAACCGTGGCGCTGGTGATGACGGACTTGGGTGGACAACTCTTCGAGAATGGCGACGTCGTCGGCTCACTCGCGTTGCTTACGCGGTCACGTGACATCGCGCACCGCGCGGGAGAGTCTGACATCGAGGCATCGATCTCGTGCACGCGCGCCGAAAACTTCCTCCGAACTCGGGCGGTGGATTCCGCGCGAGCGGCCGTCGCAGAAGGGCAGGCGGCGCTGGCTCGGATTGGGCCGAAAGCGGAAGCATATTTGTGCGTGCAGGCCGCCGGCAACCTCGCGGCGCAGGACAACGACAGCGAACGGGCCATCGCGCTCCTGAAACACGCCGTCACGGTATTTGACGACGCGGAGCGCCTTGATGGTGCGTCGAGGCGATCGCTCAATCGACTCGCCATCCTGAACAGCCTCGGGCTCGTCGTCCAGCAGGCTGGACGGCCGCGTGAAGCGCTCGAGATCCAGCGCAGGATCGTCGCTGATGTCGACGCGATGGGATATCGGGGCACTCCCATCCTGCCGAACGCCGCTGCGCCCATGTCACGCATGTTGTTCGAGCTCGGAGAGATGCAGGAGGCCGTGTCCACCTTTCGAGCGATCGTGCAGCGTGCGGAACGGAAGGACCGCACCGGCACTGTGACGCCGTATCTCGCCCATGTCTACGCGCAGATACTGCTGCGGGCGGGCCTGGCCGACTCGGCCAGCAAATGGGCCGCGGTCGCAGCGCAGGGTGACCTCGGCGAGAATGCGAAAGTCACCAACGATGTCAACGCCGCGTGGGCTGCACTGGAAGGAGGGCGAATCACGGAGGCCACCGTTCTCACCTCACGCGCTCGCGTTTTGTATCCGTGGCATTGGCTCACCCGCGAATGGGTAAAGGTGCGCCTCGATCGGCAGGCGGGAGATTCCGTGGTTCCCGTGCAGCGCCTCGCCTTTGCCATCGACTCGTTGTGGCCCGACTCGTCAATTCCACGAGCGTTCTTCATGCTTCCGCTGCTCACGCTCGGCGACTGGCGTCTGGCCGCCGGAGACATGCGGGGTGCCGATTCCGTGGCATCACGCGTACGCACGATGGCGCTGGTGGATTCGATGGCGGCCACGCGAAGTGCACTGGTCGGGCACGCGGACTTTTTGCATGCGCGCGTACAGTTGGCCCGCGGTGATGCGGCTGGCGCGACGCGCTCGGCGCGGCAGGCGGTGATCGCACTGACGAACGGCTACGGACCGGAGCACCCTGTGACTGTCGCGGCGCGCGCGTTCCTGCAACGCTGAGCCCCTGCCGTGGAGAGGGGTCAACGGCGGATGACGCGACTGGTCGTCCGAGGAGTCGAACCTGGGAACAGGCTCCCGAGCCAATGTTCTTCGCGGGAATCGATCCCGCTGCTCTGGCGGATGCGCACTACGCGGTCGCAATGCACGCGTGGCTGCGCTTCGGCAACGGTCGGCATCCCGCAGCATGACCTACGTTGACCGCCTGTCGTACGCTATGGCCGTCGTCGCCGATGAGCCACTGCTGTGCAGCGGCGACGATTCCCCGCAGACCGACTGTGCGCTCGCCTGAGGGCTGACCAGCGCACGGCCGCGAAGGCAAGGCGGGATAGGAAGTTCATTCGGGGTCGGTCGAGTATCCGCCGAACATACGGCGCGATCGCCGTCCTTCAAGCCCTCGCGTTCAGATGCTCACCGTCGACATGCCGCCGTCCTCAATCGGTGCGACGAGCCTCGAAGGCGCAGTGAGGCGGGCGGGTTGGCCACGCGGGGCCACGTGCAGCGCTTCTCGCTCGTTACGGGATGTTCAGGGAATTGCTTGTCGACGGGTTCGCCGTTCGCGGGAACTCGGCCTTCACTTCTGGGAAGAGTTCGATCGCGCGCATCACTGCATGCTGGAAGGTGATCTTGTCTTCGCGGTCGCCATCGCGCCAGCATGCATGCTGGGACTTCCCTCCGGCGTCATACGCACCGAGCACCGATCGGCGATAGGAACGGAACTAGCCGCTGCTTGGAAACCGGTGGATGTCATCGATTTCGAGCGACCGAGTGTACGCGACCATCTTGCTAATTCCGGGGACCCCACGAGACGCTGCGCGGCGGGCGTGGGCACGTGGTACTTCTCGAGCCGCGCGCGATGGCGCGCTGAGAGTGCAAGCCCTGGCTGACCATCACCAAACGAGAGCGGAGCACGTCGCGCATCTCGCGCGGCCTGTCTCGGATCATATGCGCCTCGGGAATTCGCTCCGCGCGGCGAGGCGGCGCCATCGTGGCCGCATCAACGGCATCGATCTTCACCGTGGCGTAGCTGATCGCCTCCAACAAGGCAGCGTAGGTCCTCGGACAGCGGCTTTCAGTGGAGTAGTAGCGGTACGGCTGTCTCTATCTCGCTCAGTAGCCCCGCTCGCGATCCACGGTCCACTGTGGCATCTCACCGCGCTCGAGCGACGCAAGACATTCGAGAAAGCCATCAGCGGCGCCTTCGATCGTGGTGAGGCCGGAGATGTGCGGCGACATCATGACACGTGGATCGCTCCACAGCGGCGAGTCGGCCGGCAATGGTTCGGTAGCGAATACGTCGAGCGCCGCCGCCCGCAACCAACCCTGATCGAGTGCGTGTGGCAGCGCGGTCTCGTCAACGACCGAGCCGCGTCCGGCGTTCAACAACACGGCACCGTTACAACGCGCGAGCACGCTGCGCGAGATAAGTCCGCGGGACGCTGGTGTGTCAGGCACGGCGACCACGATCCAGTCCGCGTTGCCCACTACGTCGCCAAGTGCGATGGAAGGATGCACCGCAGAGAACACGGCGCTGTCGGCGGTGCCGCTCCGTGAAACACCGGTCACGTGTACGCCCAGTGCGCGCAGCGAGGTCGCAATCGCTCGGCCGATATCACCGGTGCCAACCACGAGGGCGCGTGTGCCCGCAACCCGCGCGATGTCACGCGGGGCCCAACGCCGCTCGCGTTGCGCTTCCGCCAACTCCAGTACCTGGAGTTGAATCGCGAAGATACGCGACACGGCCCACTCGGCGATCATCGGACCGAACGACTCGGGGCTACGCGTGAGTAAGATGTTTGGGTCAAGAGGCGACGCCATCCACGAATCGACGCCGGCACCGGTGCACTGGATCCAGCGGACGTTGCCCATATCGGCAACCGACGGTGGCCGCTTGAAGCCGATGTATGCCTCAGCCCACTCGAGATCGCTGGCGGTGACCTCGGTGAACACGCTGCCGCGCAACTCAAGGTCAGGGCGCCGCGCGCGAATATGCTCGGCGATACCGACATGCGCGTTGGCGCCGATGACAATGCGACGTGGAGCGAACGGAAGCGGAAAGGTCATCAGGTGGACTGTCCGTGAGTTGGTGACGAACCGATCGCATCGCCAACGGCGTTGCAGGCGAGTACTGTGGCGAAAATGAAGAGGCCGGGGAAGATCGCGAGCCAGGGTTCGCTGGTCATCGCGGTCTGCGCCTGATACAGCATGTTGCCCCAACTCGCGGTCGGAGGCTGCACGCCGACGCCGAAGAAGCTCATGGTGCTTTCTAGCAGAATGCCGCGTCCGATCGCGAGCGTCGCGGCCACCGTCGCGGCCGGAACAATGCCGGGCACGATATGACGCGCGATCACGCCCACCGGGTTGGCGCCAATCGCCCGCGCCGCCTGCACGAAATCAAGCGACGACAGCGACTGGACTTCCGCGCGCACGACGCGGGCGGTTTCCATCCAGCCGGCCGCGGCAACCAGCAGGATCAGCATCGGGACGCCCGGCTGCAATACTGCGGCACCAAGCATGAGGAGTGGTAGGCGCGGGATGGCCAGCATGGCGTCGGTGGCACGCATGAGCGCGTCGTCGATCCAGCGACCCGCGTAGCCCGCTACTGCACCTACCGCCACACCGATCGCCCCGCTCATGAGCGCCGACAGCACGCCGATCGCGAGCGATACGCGAGCGCCGACGAGCACGCGGGTGAGCACGTCGCGCCCGAGTTCGTCGGTGCCGAACCAGTGCAAACCCGACGGCGCCGCGCGACGGTTGGCCAGATCGACTGCATCGGCGGCGAAGGGCGCGAGAAACGGCGCCAGTAACGACGCCACGACGAGCGCCGCCAGAAAGAGCAGGCCGCCGCGTGGCCCCGTTTTCACGCGGCGCCCCGCGTGCGCGGATCGATGATGCGCACGGCGATATCAGCGAGGAGATTGAGCACCATGACGGCGACAGCGCCGCACATGAGAAACGCCATGAGGACCGG
>JBBQXC010000047.1:0-27931 GCA_038210005.1 Gemmatimonadales bacterium | reverse complement strand
AGGGAGTACGGAGACATTACCGTACGACCGTTATGCTGAGGCTTGCTCGGGCTCGTGTGCAGCCGCACGGCTTGATGGTTCGATGGCCGGGTCGACGCCGTAATGTGCAACTAAACAGTCGGCCATGCGCTGGCGGACGCGTTCGGCGAGTTCGTCGCGATCAGCGTACGTGAGGCCCTCGGTGGGGATCGGCTCCAGCAGATGCACGTGTACCGTGCCGGGTGACGCGCGGAACTCCGTGCGCGGGTTCACCTCGATGGTGCCGTACACGACGACCGGGACGATCGGGGCGCCTGAGCCGATGGCCAGCACGAACGGGCCTTTCTTGAAGGGGCGCAGCGCATAGGTGAAACCGCGCGTACCCTCGGGATACACCAGCACGTTCTGGCCGGCACGGATTTTCGATGCGGCGTCATCGTAGGCGTTGAAGGCGGCCTTCCGGTTTTCGCGATCGATGTAGATCACCCCTACCGCGCGGGCAGCGGCCCCGAATAGCGGGACCTTCTCCAGCTCCCGCTTCGCGACGAAGCCGTAGTGCGGAAGGGCGGCAATCATGGAGGGAATGTCGAACCAGCTCACGTGATTCGCCATGAACACGCGCGGTGCGCCCTCGGGAAGTTCGTGTCCGCCATGCACGACCACCTTCACGCCGGCCGCTCCCAGCAGCCACGAGGCCCACCAGCGGGGCGTCTTCGTGTAGATGCTGTCAGGTCCGTGGGGACGTCCCAGTAGTTCGGCCAGCAACGTGATGCCGCCGAAGAGGACCGTTCCAGCGAACAGGGCCAAGGCCGTGAATGCGGTGCGCATCAGTGCAAGGTCACCCAGTCCGAACCCGAATTCAACGCGGGGTTTAGCCCGCGGTGAAATGATCGAAGCCTCGGCCCACCCTCGCCTCGGCTGAGTTCGACTGAGCGACGGCGTCGGCGTCGGCGGCGCGGACCACCCCGACGACCGTCAGCGACACGGCGCTCACCGCCGCCCACGCGGCGGCCAGCGCCTCGTATGCCGCGGCGGGAATGCACGCCAGTAACTCGTACTCTTCCCCACTTTGCATGGCCGCCTCGGCCAAGATTCCCGGTCCGGCGGGCACCCGCGCGGCGTCGAGCTCGAGCTGTACGCCGCTGGCCGCCGCCACATGCCGAGCGTCGCCGGCCAGTCCGTCGCTGATGTCGATCATGGCCGTGGCACCGGCTAGCGCCAACGCCTCTCCTTCGCCCCAGCGGGGCGCTGGGGCCGCGAAACGCCCCCGGGACCATGCCGTGGGGTTCTCACCGGCCTCCCAGGCCTGTATCGCCGAACCAGGGCCTCCCAGCACGCCCGTCACTACCACCAGATCGCCGGCGCGGGCTCCGCTGCGCGGCACCACCCGCTTGGCGCTCCCGATCGCCGTGGTCGTAATCGAGAACACGGCGCCACGGCTGAGATTTCCCCCCACAATGCGCGCGCCGGCCTCACCGATCACGGCCCCCATGCCGTCAGCCACCTCGCTGAGTTCCTCGCGCCAGCCGTCGGGGATCACGAACGCAATCAGCACGTACTCGGCGCGCGCACCCATCGCCGCCAGATCACTCAGCGCCGCCACCGCCGCCCGCACACCCACCTCGCGCGCTGAAATCCAGCTGCGGCGAAAGTGGACGTCTTCCACGCAGGCATCGACGCTGACCACGCGCGTGCCGGTCGCAGGCGGCACCAGCACCGCCGCGTCATCACCGATGTCGACGGCGAGATCACCCCACCGCGCCATCAGCGCACGGATCGTGTCGAACTCCGCTCCCTCGCGCATGGCCTGATGCGCACGCGGTTCCAGGCTCATACGAAACTCATGGCAGTCCGCCATCACTGCGACGACGCAAGCGAATCAGTCCCTGCGGCGTGCCGAACCACATGTAATCGCGATTGACGGCGATATCGAGCACCGGTCCGGGCACATCACCGGGCACGCGCAGCACGCGCGTCGCGCCGTCACGACGCGACACGATCACCACACCATCGGTACCGGCCAACCACATCGTGCGGTCGTCGATCGCCACCTTGGTCACGCGCCCCACCTGGCGCACGTCGAGCGCGTCGACGGGCACCGGCTCCACACCACCACGCGGGGCGAGCCGCAATACGGCATCGTCGGTGGCGGCCAGCAGGACCGTATCGCTCCAGGCCAGTGATCGCACCGCACGCCGCAGCGCCGGATCGCTGCCCAACGGACGCAATACCACGCCGCCGGCACGGCCGTTCGGCGACGCGATGGCCATCAAGCCCGCTGCGGTACCGATCCAGAGGGTGTCACCGGTGAATTGCAGCGCATGCACCGGCACGTTGTCGAGCATACGCACACCGAGACCACGGGTGCGCACGTTTCGCGTATCGCTACTGTCGCTCACATACACGAGGCCACGCGCCGTGCCGGCCCACACGCCGTCGTCGCGCGTCGCGACCGACAGCACGCGTTCGTCGGGGAGACCGTCCAGCACGCCCCACGACTGCATGGCCTGCGTGCCGTCGAGCCGCACGCGGACGAGCCCGCGATCGGTGCCCAGCCAGGCACGCGACGCGCGCGTAACCAGTGAGAGTCCGCGCACGCCGACGAGTGGGACCGCGATGGTGCCATCGATCCAGCGGAATTGTTGCAGATCACTACCCACGAACGACAGCCCGCCACGATCGAACGACTGTCCAAGTCCTGCCGCCCACACGCCATCGGCGGCCAGGGCGAGCGCGCCGACGCCGGGCTCGATGAGTCCGTACGGCAGCGGCGTGGATTGCATGAACGTCGGGTCGAGCCGGAAGAGTCCGTCGCCGGCCGTGCCGAGCCACACTTCACTCGCCCGTTCGGGTGAGGCCGCACCACTGATGATTTGCACGCTGCGCAATGGGCGATCGCTCTGCTGACTGCGCAACAACAACGACGGCTGCGTGCGTAGTGTCGGGAACTGCGCGTACAGGTCGTTGAGCGTGCGTGGCAGGATCAGCGTGCCGGCCAGCGGCGGTCGTGCCATCGGCGTGGCGATACCGACGCGCGAGATGCGCGTCCACTCGCCACCGGCGCGAATCAGCGCGTCGCCGGTGCGGGCGCGATCGAACGCGATCAGCTCCGGCACGCCGGTCACGATGGTGCGCTGCAGTTGCTCCGTGAGCGGGCGATACATGATCACGCCACCCGGCACACCAAGCCACAGCGCATCTTCCATCGGATCGCCGGCGAGCACGGTGATCTGCTGATCGGACAGTCCATCGTCGCGCGTGAGCGGCGGCAACCAACTGTTCATCACGCGATCGTAGATGGCGATCCCACTGCTCCCCGCCGCGAACACGTAGCGACGCGATACCGCGACCGCTTGCACGTTACTGAAGCTGCCGATGCGCTGCCGTTCGTCGCGTGTGCCGAACCCGCCCAGCGGTCCCGACGAGGCACCCGTGCTCGCACCGCGGTTGGCACCGCTCACCGCACACGATGACCACGACAGCACGCCGACGGACAGGGCGGCCAGCACAGTGGCAAGGCGAAGCGGACGCACAATCACGCCGGCGAAGGAAGTTCGACGAGCACACCGGGGGGAAAGGTGACGGGGCGCTCGAGCAGGCGCCACGCCGCCGGCAGCGATTCGAATACGGCCTCGAGTGTACCACCGCGAATGCCACCCAGTCGCGCCGTCGCCAGCTCCGCCGCCCGCCCATGCACGGTCGCCGCGCACACCGCCGCTTCCAGCGGCGCGAGTCCCTGCCCCAGCAGCGCCACGATCACGCCACTCAGCACGTCACCACTGCCACCGGTGGCCAGCAACGGCGTCCCGTGCGGCACCACCGTGATCGGACCACCATCGGGCGTGGCGATGAGCGTGGGCGTGCCCTTCAAGAGCATCGTCACGCTGCCGCGGACCGCGAACTGCCGCAACGCATCGACGCGTGCATCCCACTGCGGCGGCACGGCGGCACCGAGCAGCCGCGCGAACTCACCCTCGTGCGGCGTGCACACCACCGCGCGCGAATGCCGTGTCCAGTGCCGCATCAACGCCGCGGAGTCGGTACCCAGTGCGCTGGCCACTTCGGCCACGAGCCACAGCGCATCAGCATCGAGCACCAGCGGTCGATCACGGTGCGCATTCACGATGTGCTCGAGCAGGTGCGACGACCGCGCGCCCCGACCGAGTCCGGGGCCGATAGCCAACGCGTCACAGCGATCCAGCGTCGTCAACTCCGTGTCCTGGCTCGTGCCCTGCTCCGTGCCCTGCTCCGTGCCCTGCTCCACGCGCTCCGGCCACCGTTCGGCCAATGCCTGCGGCACCGTGAGCTGAACGGCGGCCACACTGGGTGCATCGACCAGCGCGTGGGCGAGTCCTGCACCGGCGGCCAGCGCGGCGCGTGTCGCGAGAATCACCGCGCCGGCCATGCCCTCATGACCACCCACAATCGCGACACGACCACGCCGCCCCTTGTGCGCGTTCCAGGCAATCGGCGGTACCCATCGCGCGAAATCGGCGGCGTTCGCCAGATGCCAGGCGCCGTCATCACGGTCGGCCTCGCCCGCGAGTCCGATATCAAGCAACACGATGCGCCCCGCGTGGCCACGCGCGAGCACGAGCCCACGTTTGATAGTGCCGAAGCAGAGCGTGGCGTGTGCCGCCGCGCTTCCGTCGGCGATCTCCCCGGTGGTGGCGTCGAGACCACTGGGCACATCGAGCGCAAGGATCGTGGCACCGCCCTCGCGCGCCAGCGACACGCGCCGGCAGGCCGCCAACACAGGCTCGCGTAGCGCACCGCGATGTCCGGTGCCGAGCAATCCGTCCACGACCACGCGTTCATGACCGCCGGGCGGGCCGAACACCAGCGCCGGTGCCGCGAGCTGCATCGCGCGCACGGCATCGGGGGTGCGCGGGGGTGCGGCGGCATGTAGCCGCACCGTGACACCGGCCCGCGCCAACTGCGCGGCCACGACGTAGGCATCACCACCGTTGTTGCCGCTGCCGGCGAAGAGTGCAACGCCGTGCGAGAGCTGCGCGGCGTAGTCGCGCAGGATGACCGCAGCGGCCGTCGAGCCAGCCTGTAACATGAGATCGAACGACGCGACTCCGGCGGCGATCGCCGCCTGGTCGCGCGCCTCGGCTTCGGCGGCGGTGGTGACGCGCAGGGCGTTCACCGGCGTGTCATCGTGTGAGCGCGCCGTCGATCAGACGTGCGCGGTGCTCCATGGATACTCGCGACCGAACGCATCCTCGAATCTGAACACGCCGAAGAAATCGTCGCGTGAGTCCTGCGGTTGGCTGACGAGCAAGCCCAAATCGACGAGCGTGAAGACGATGTCGCCGATGTCGATGGTGGACGTGAGGCCCCAGTGTTCGAGGACCATACCCGCCATCACACCGAAGCGCTGCAACGCGAGTTCACGACAGGCGTGCGCGAGCTCCGGGCCGGCGATATGGCGACGCTCCGTGAGAAGCGTCTGGCTATGCTCGAGCGACGCCAGCACGAAGAGGTACGCGCGCTCGTCGAACCGCTGCTCACGCAGCCGGATCTGATCCATGATGCCTTCACGGAACGCCAACTCGGTCACTGCTGCTGCTCCTGATCGTGTCTGTGCTCTGGACGCATGGCCGGCGCGAGGTGCAACGCACGCAGAACGCGGATCGGCCGAAAGGCAACGGGCCTCCAGTGCAAGAATACTGGAGGCCCGGGCACCAGCTGACAACTCCTTGCGATCCGCGCCGCGGCTCGTCCTAAACCCGCGACACCGCGCGGTACAGCGGATACGCGTCGGCCAGCGCCTTCACGTCAACCTTCACTGCCGCGATCATGTCGCGATCTTCAGGCGCCGAGAGCACGCGGTCGATCAGCCCCGCGATCTGGAGCATCGCGTCGGGGCCCATCCCACGCGTGGTCACGGCCGGCGTGCCGAGACGGATGCCGCTGGTCACGAAGGGCGACTGCGTTTCCTTGGGCACGGTGTTCTTGTTGACCGTAATCCCGGCTTCGTCCAGCACCTTCTCTGCGACTTTGCCCGTGAGCCCCTTGCTGCGCAGATCGACGAGCATGAGGTGATTGTCGGTGCCGCCGGACACAATGTGATATCCACGCTCCATGAGGGCTGTGGCCAGTACTTGCGCATTGTCTACAACGTGGCGGCAATACGCGGTGAACGACGGCTGTAACGCTTCGTGGAACGCCACCGCTTTGCCGGCGATCACGTGCTCGAGCGGACCGCCCTGCATGCCGGGGAACATCGCCTTGTCGATCGCCTTGGCGTGTTCCGCCTTGCACAGAATGATCCCGCCGCGCGGACCGCGCAGCGTCTTGTGCGTCGTGCTGGTCACCACATCGGCGAACGGCACGGGCGACGGATACACGCCCGTCGCGGCGAGACCGGCGAAATGCGCCATGTCGACCATGAAGATCGCGCCGACTTCCTTGGCGACATCGGCAAACGCCTGCCAGTCGATCGTACGCGAGTACGCGCTGTAGCCGGCGATGATCATTTTCGGCGTGTGCTCGCGCGCCTGCGCCCGCATCTGCTCGTAATCGATGATGCCGTCTTCAGTCACGCCGTACGATACGGCGTTGTACAGCAGCCCGGAGAAGTTCACCGGCGAGCCGTGCGTGAGGTGCCCGCCCTGCGACAGATCCATCCCGAGAAACGTGTCGCCCGGCTCGAGGAACGCGAGGAACACCGCCGCGTTCGCCGACGCACCGCTGTGCGCCTGCACGTTGGCGTGCTCGGCGCCGAACAGTTGCTTGAGGCGGTCGATCGCCAGCTGCTCGATCTTGTCCACGACTTCACAGCCGCCGTAGTAGCGCTTCCCGGGCAATCCTTCAGCGTACTTGTTGGTGAGCGTCGACCCGACCGCTTCCATCACCGCCGGCGACACGAAATTCTCGCTGGCGATCAGTTCGAGGCCGTCGCTCTGCCGTTGTGTCTCCTCATCGATCAGATGCGCGATCTCCGGATCCGCCTGCGACAGGGCATCCCCCGGCGGCAAGCGATCCCACTGCGACCAGTTCGCGCTGGCTCCATCACTCATGTCGTACTCCCCGAGGCGTCGGCCTCACTGTCGTCCCGTTCGATCTTCGCCACGCGACTCTGGTGGCGCCCCCCTTCGAACGGCGTGTCGAGCCAAGCGTGCAAAATCGCCAAGGCGTCTTCATCGGACACGAAACGCGCCGGCAACACCAGCACGTTGGCGTCGTTGTGCTTACGAGCGAGCGCGGCCACCTCAGGGTTCCACGCCACGGCGGCGCGCACGCCCGGATACCGGTTCGCCACGTACGACATCCCAAGCCCCGTCCCGCACAGGAGGATGCCGCGGGCAGCCTGCCCGTCGGACACCTCCTGCGCCAGTGGATGAGCATAGTCGGGGTAGTCCGTGCTCGCGGTGCTGTGCGTGCCGATGTCCTCGACCGCATATCCCATCTCGGCGAGGGCCAGACGCAGACGCTCTTTCAGCTCGTAACCTGCGTGGTCGGACGCGATTGGGATCCGCTCCCCCGGCTGTGCCACATCAACCATGGTCAGATTGCTCCGTAAACTGCTCAGGATTCCTTGTTGGGATACTGCGGCCACGTCCTGATCATACCGCGAACGGCGTGGATGCGCTGCTCCGCGACACGATCGGCCGCCATATAGGTCGGAATGCCCGTGTCCTTCGCCAGGCGGAAGACGCTGAGCACGGTCTGATAGATCTCGTCGGCCTTGCGCAGCGACCGCTCCCGGCTCCAGCCGGTGAGCTCGCTGTACACGTTGATCACGCCGCCGGCGTTGGCCACATAGTCGGGCGCATACAAAATGCCGCGGGCTTCGAGCGCATCGCCATGACGGTCTTCGAGCAGCTGATTGTTCGCGGCACCCGCCACGATCTCGACGTTGAGCTGCGGGATCGTGTCGTCATTGATCACGCCGCCCAGCGCGCAGGGCGCGAAGATGTCGGCCTTCGCGCGGTAGATCTCGTCGAGCGCGACCCCGGTAGCCCCCATCTCGTCGACCACCCGCTTGATGCGCCCCGCGTCGATGTCGGTAACCACGAGCTTCGCCCCCGCCGCATGCAACTCCTTGGCGAGGTGGGAGCCCACGTTCCCGAGCCCCTGGATCGCGATCGTGCGGCCCTCGAGACTATCGCTGCCCCACTTTTGACACGCCGACGCCTGAATGGCGCGGAACACGCCGTGCGCCGTGACACTCGACGGGTCACCCGACCTGGAGCCGATGCCGGCGACATGCTTCGTTTCCATGTGCACGAAGTCCATGTCTTCCACCGTCGTACCGACGTCTTCCGCCGTGACGTAGCGGCCGCCGAGGGAATCCACGAAGCGACCATGCGCGCGGAACAACATCTCGCGATTGGTCGTCTTGTTGTCGCCGATGATGACCGACTTGCCGCCGCCAAGATTGAGCCCGGCGACCGCGTTCTTGTACGTCATGCCGCGCGAGAGACGCAGCGCGTCGACCACCGCCGCGTCTTCGGTGGCGTAGTTCCAGAAACGGCAGCCGCCCAGGGCGGGGCCGAGGGTCGTGTCGTGAATCGCGATGATACCGCGGTAGCCGGAGGCCTTGTCATGGCAGAAGACCACCTGCTCATGTCCCATCTCGGCAATCGTTTCGAAGTAGTGCATAGGTAGGAACCGGAAGATCAGTCTGGAAGAGAGCCGTCGTTCGCGGCCGCAGCGGCCAGCGTTTCGCGGGCGATCACGATGCGCTGAATCTCGGACGTGCCTTCGTAGATTTCAGTCACTTTCGCGTCGCGGAAAAAACGTTCGACGGGGTAATCGGTCACGTAGCCGTAACCACCCAGCACCTGCACGGCCTGCGTCGTGACCCACATGGCGGTCTCGCTGGCAAAGAGCTTCGCCATGCTGCTGAAGCGCGTAATTTTCTCGCCGCGCTGCTTGGCCGCCGCGGCCGCATGCAACAGCGTGCGGGCGGCGGTGATACGGGTCGCCATGTCGGCGAGCTTGAACTGGATCGCCTGAAATTCGGCGATCGGTTTGTTGAACTGCTTGCGCTCGCCGGCATAGCGCACGGCCGCTTCGAGCGCGGCGCGCGCGATGCCGATGGCCTGGGCCGCGATACCGAGTCGGCCGTGATCGAGCGATCCGAGAGCGTAGATGAAGCCCTTCCCTTCTTCGCCCAGCAGCCGGTCACCCGGCACGCGGCAATTGTCGAGATTGATCTGCAGCGTCGGTGACGCGCGCATCCCCATCTTGTTTTCCTTCTTCGCCAGATGGAAGCCGGGCAGATCGGGCGTGAGAATGAACGTCGAGATGCCCTTGCTGCCTTGGCGCGCGTCGGGCGAATCGGTGCGCGCCATGCAGAGAATCACGCCGGCTTCGTTGCCGTGCGACACCCAGGCCTTCGTGCCGCTCAGCAACCAGTCGTCGCCGTCGCGCACGGCCTGACAGCGCAACGCGGCGGCATCGGATCCGGCCTCCGGCTCCGAGAGCGCGAACGCGCCCAACAATTCTCCACGCGCCATCGGCGGCAGAAAACGCTGCTGCTGCGCCTCGGTGCCGAACTCCAGGATCATCTGCGTGGGGAGCGAGTTGTTCACGCTGAGCAACACGGCCGCCGACGCGTCGCCGACCGCGATCTCCTCGAGCGCGAGCAGATAGCTCTGCGCATCGAGATCGAGTCCGTCGAAGCGTTCCGGTGTGAGCATGCCGAAGAACCCCAGCTCGGCCATCTGCGTGACCATCTCGCGGTCGAAGCGCGATTCCCGATCGCGCTCACCGGCGAGGCCCACGAGTTCGCGCTGCGCATAGGCGCGGGCGAGTGACTGGATTTCCTGCTGCGTTTCGTTGAGATGAAGGAGCGACATGGCGGGTCAGTACTGGTAGAAGCCGCGGCCGGACTTGCGTCCGTACCATCCGGCCGCAACGTACTTCCGAAGCAGCGGACACGGACGGTACTTCGGATCGCCGAGTCCGTTGTGCAGCACTTCGAGGATCGCGAGGCACGTATCGAGGCCGATGAAGTCGGCGAGCGTGAGCGGTCCCATGGGATGATTCATACCGAGCTTCATCACCGTGTCGATGGCTTCGGGCGTACCGACGCCCTCCATGACGCAGTAGATAGCTTCGTTGATCATCGGCATCAGGATGCGATTCGCCACAAAACCCGGGAAGTCGTTCACTTCGACCGGCGTCTTGCCGAGCCCCGTGGCGAGGCTCATGACCGTCTCCGTGGTGGCGTCACTGGTGGCGAGTCCACGAATGACTTCCACCAACTGCATGACGGGCACCGGGTTCATGACATGCATGCCGATCACCTGTTCCGGGCGCTTCGTGCGGGCCGCGATCTCGGTGATGGAAATCGAACTCGTGTTGCTGGCGAGGATCGCGCCGGCCGGGGCAAGCCGATCGAGTTCTTCGAAGATGCGGAACTTGAGCTCGGTGCGTTCAGTGGCCGCTTCCACAATGATCGCGGCATCGGCGACGGCATCGAGCGACGTGGATGTCGCGATGCGCGCCAGCGCGGCCTCAGCGGCACTCGCCTCGATCGCACCCTTCTTGACCTGGCGGTCGAGATTCTTGGCGATCGTATCGCGACCCTTCGCCAATGCGTCGGCGTTCACGTCGATCAAGGTCACGGCATGTCCGCTGGTCGCGAACACATGCGCGATACCGTTGCCCATCTGCCCCGCGCCGACGACGGCTGCGCGCTCCAAAGCTGCCTGGATAGGATCCTGCATATCGTTTTCGACTCCGAAAAGTTAGGTCTGTGTCCGTGGTCCGCGGCGTCGAAGTCCGACGGCCAGCGATCCACCCAACACCAGCATCGCCACCAGCCCGCCTTCGGGACCCCAGGATCCGCCGGTCATCCAGTCCGACCCGCTCAGTGTGGCGCGGTAGCCCGGTGTCGCGAACGGCAGTCCGCTCACCGGCACGTGCAACACCGCCGCCATCACCCAATTCCATGCGAGGTGTGCGCTCCACGCCGCCGGCAGACTGTCGGTACGTTCTCGCACAAGGCAGAGGCAGAGTCCGGCGAGCATGACCACCAGGGTGGTGCGCACATTCGCTCCGGGATTCATGAGGTGTACCGCACCGAACGCCACACTCGAACTCAACCGGGCGACCCAACGGCCCGCGGCCTCGTCGGCAACGGCGTACAGGTAGCCACGGAACACCAGCTCTTCCCACAGCGCGGCCGGTCCCAGTAACAGCAGGAGCCGCAGCGCCGTCCCACCCCACCCGTCTTCCACCAACGCGGCGCCATCGAGGCCGCCGGTTTGCACAGTCTCAAAACGCAGCGCGCCAATGCCCCATAGGATCGCCGCGGTACCGCCGATCGCCGCCGTACCGACCAATGCGCCACTGGCAACCCGCCGCCACTGCCACGCCCCCTCGCCCAGCGCCATCACCGACCACGGCACGTCGTCCACGAAGCGCAGCGCCACGTAACACGCCGCTGCCACCCCGATGAGCGAACTCCACGGGTACAGCGGCACCGACTCGCCGACGCTACGGGAAACCGCGCCGAACAGCGGCCCGAGGACCGACTCCGCGATGCCCTGCGCCAGAATCCAGGCGACGCCGAAGCTCAGGAGACGCCAGGAAACCCGCAGTGCCGTGTTCATAACCCGTCAATGCGAAGACGTCGCTTAGTCGACGCGCTCCACCGACAACGCCACGGCGTCACCGCCTCCCAGACAGAGCGTGGCGATACCGGTTTTCTGGCCACGATCGGCCAGCGCATGCAGCAGCGTGACGAGCACCCGCGCACCGCTCGCCCCGATCGGATGGCCGAGGGCAATCGCGCCACCGTTCACATTCACGCGGGCATCGTTCCACTCGAGGCCGAGTCCGTCGGCCAGCGCCTGCGAGGCAAAGGCTTCGTTGGCTTCGATGAGGTCGTAGTCGGCAATCGTAGTGCCCGACTTCGCCATCAAATTCTTCACCGCCGTGATCGGCGCGAAGAACAAATCCTGCGGCTCGCCGGCGCCTGTGGCATAGCCGGTGATGCGGGCCAGAATCGTGAGGCCGTGCTCGCGGGCGTAAGCTTCCGACGTGACGACGACGGCCGCCGCACCATCGTTCAGCGACGACGCATTGCCGGCCGTGACGCTGAGATTACTGTTGTCGCCCTTGCTCGGGAACGCCGGACGCAGGCCAGCAAGCGAGGCTTCGGTGGTGTCGGCGCGCGGGCCTTCATCGGCCGAGATGATCGTCGGTCCCTTCCGGCCGGGGATTTCGACGGGCACGATTTCGGCGGTGAACTTGCCGGCCTGTTGCGCGGCGACCGCCTTCGCATGTGAACCCGCAGCAAAGGCATCCTGCTGCGCCCGCGACACACCGGCTTTGGTGGCCGTGTACTCGGCATGCACCCCCATGTGCACATTGCAGGTGGGGCACCACAAACCGTCCTTGATCATGCCGTCGACCATCGTCTGGTCGCCCAGCTTCACACCGCCACGAATGCCGAACACGTAGTGCGGCGCGTTGCTCATGCTTTCCTGGCCGCCGGCCACGATCACTTGCGCATCACCGGCCTTGATGGCCTGCGCGGCGAGCATGACGGCCTTGAGACCAGAACCGCAGACCATGTTGACGGTGAGGGCCGATGCGCTGGCGGGCACGCCGGCTTTCAGCATGGCCTGACGTCCGGGAGCTTGGCCCGTGCCGCCCTGCAGCACGTGACCCATGATGACTTCCTGCACCGCGTCGGGTGCAACACCGCTGCGCTGAAGCGCGGCGCGGATCGCGATGGCGCCAAGCTCCGGCGCAGAAAGGGGCGAGAGGCCCCCGAGATACCGCCCGATCGGCGTGCGCGCGGCACCCACGATGACAGGCTGGCGAGTTAGGTCGCTCATGTAGGACAAGGAGTGGCGGGAACCTGCAGGTACAGCCCCGAAAAATAACCGATCTCACCGCGAAATCGGCGAAATCCGGAGCCACGGAGGCCCTGAATTTCGCCGATATCGTTTCGTCCCAACTTAGTGGCCGGTCATCCCTTTGATCTGCTTCACGGCATAATCGACCTTCATGTCGAAGAGCTTCTTGCCGAGCTCCTTGCTGGCCTTCCGGGCGTCGCCGGAGATGCCGTTGTTCTTGCGGGGCGGCGCGTTGGGGTCTGGAGCGGCACCACGCGGGCCGGTCGGCACCGGATCGCCGACGGCATTGGCGAGCTGATCGAGTCGCACCCACGTGCCATCGCCGAGGTAGAGCATGGTCGAGGTGTCGGGAATGCCCGCGTGCGAGCTGGACGGGAACCCGTTGGCCTTGAGATACGCGTCGAAGTCGGCATTGGCCGTCGAGTACACGGCGTCGCAGTACAGCACCTTGACGCCCTGCGGCGCGTACTTCTCGCTGAGCGACTTGGCGACGTCGGCATACACGTTGGGCTGGCCACCACCGTGATCACCCATCAGCACGACGGTCTTGAAGCCGGTGGCGATCGACTGCTCGCTGATGCGTTCAAGGATGCCTTTCAACAGCTCGGGGGTGAGTCCGATGGTGCCGGGCAGCGTGGCGCTCGCGTTGTTCGGTGTGTACGGCAGCACCGGCATCGCGATGGCATCCCCGAGCTTCTCGGCAATGGTGCGCACGATGACCCGTCCCATGAGGTTGTGGCCACCGTTCACGTTTTGCGGACCACGCTGCTCGGTGCCACCGGTATAAAACAACGCGGTCGTTTTGCCAGCGGCGAGCGCGTCCTTCACCTCGGGCCAGGTCATCATTTCGAATTCCACGAGCGGCTTGCGTGGCTGCGCCTGCGCGGTGGCAGCGGGAGCGATGAGAGCGGCGGCGAACAGCGCGGCCAGGGTGAGGCGACGGGTCATGGCGGGGTTGTTCGGTGGGGAGTGTGGCGGGGGACTGCTTCTATAGCTACGTCTGCGGTGGGGGGTTTGCTGAGCGAGAACCCTGAACTCGAAACTTCAACTCAAGACTCGAGTCTCACGTGAGTCTTGCATATCGAGTTAAAGTTTGGAGTTGTGAGTGATGCTACGGTCGGTGCACCCGGAGTGTGGCGAGGACCCCAGGGCCCGCCGAGAAATGCTGTCGGGACGGCGTCAGATCTCCGCAAAAACGGGGCGCAACCCCGAAGGATCACGCCCCGCTGCGATATCGTGAGCGCCAGAACTCAGACGCGACGACGACGGCGAACGACGAACAGCGCGCCGAGTCCCGCCCCGAGGAGCGCATACGTGCCCGGCTCGGGAACCGTAGTGGTCACGCCACTGAAGCCACCGCTCCCGAAGTCGCCTGCACCACTCCCGAAGTCCCCGCCGTTGCGGCAGTCATTCGAAATGGTGTTGTTGATCATCGTGACCGCCCCCTCGAGCGCGATCGCCCGTCCACAGATTATCGTTGCCGCAGCATTCATACTGATACTTTGATCGGCAACGATGTTCCCTTGGAAAGCGGTGCTGCTTCCCAGCGTTGCCGAGCTGCCCACGCGAAAAAAGACTCCAGCGCCGGCGCCGCCATTGACCGTACTGACTGACGATGCGCTCGCGGTCGTCAGCGTCGAACCGATCTGAAACACAAATTGTGCGTTTGGATTTCCGAAAAAGTCGAGCACGAGATTGCCGGTCAGCTGCGCAAACGTGTTGAAGGCGTACACGCCTGGGGTGAGGGTAAGCCCCCCGAGATCCTGTCCGGAGAGGTTGCTCGTGATCGGCAGCCCGCCTAGCATCGTGTAGGCAGACCGTGCGTCCAGTCGAGCCTGCTGCGCGACCGCATCAGTCTGATGCACGGTTCCTAATAAGTGTGATAGTGCTGAGGCCGGTAATCGACGTACCGGGAAACACTCCGAGATCTCCCTTGATGGTCGTGGCGTCGGTATTGGTTTCCGTCGACGCTCCCAAGACGCCGAAGGACTGCGCCGAACCGAGAATACCTTGGGCGGGGAGGGCCAGCGGAACCGTCGAAAACGCGAGAAGTGCAAACATATGTGAACGTGTGGTGCGACTGCCGAACCAACGCGAGCGGCCGGAACCGATTGACGACTTCAAGCTCTTCATGGAGCACTCCAGCTCAGGGTGACGTCCAGCATCGAGAGGTCAAACAGCCCCTTTGTCACAGCTACTCTTTGCGTGGCAAAGCGGAACCAACTTCGGCGCGCTGGCAAAGTTCGCAATTCATGATCCACTTTCTTGACGCCGGACTCGACAGCGTCTCTAAAAACCGACCGCGCTGTCCGAGAAGCCCGTCGGCACATTCGGATGACGCACGCAGATCCGCGTCGTCGCCAACGCCCCGGTAAGCCCGCGTCCCGCCCCCGCTCTCGCGGCGATGCCGGGTCAGCCGGTCGGGCCGGGTGGTCCCTGCAGCCGCCTCTGCGCGGGAGGGGCCGGCGCCCAAGCGAAGCAAAAGGCGCGCGGCCATCCCCGCCGCAGGAAGCGGCGAAAGGGATCCACCCGGCACGGCCGAGCGCCACCCCGGCGCTGTTTCCAACCCAAAGCGCCGGGAAAAGCGCGAGCGATCAGTCGTCGTAGCCGACCACGAGGTTCATGCCTGCTTGCTGGGCCCGCTGGACCGCGGTGCCCGTGGCCGTGAGCAGACCGTCCACGCTGATCACCGAGTCGGACACCTCGGCCACCCCTACTGACAATGTGCAGCGCACCCCCTGCACGTCGCCGCTGAACACGTGACGCTGCATGCGCTCGCGGATGCGCTCGGCCAGCACCAGGCCGCCGGAGAGCTCCGTGCTCGGCAACAACACAGCGAACGCTTCACCGCCCACGCGACCGACCACGTCGGTGGTCCGCGATTCCTGACGGCACACCCACGCGATAGCACGGAGCCACTCGTTGCCGAACGCTTCGCCGTACTGCTCGTTGATGTCGCGGAAGTTGTCGGGATCGACCAGCAGCATCGTGAGCGGCTGTCCGTATCGGCGCGCGCGCGCCACTTCCGACGTGGCCACGTCGAAGAAGGCGCGACGGGCCGACACGCCCGTGAGATAGTCGGTCGCGCTCGACGCATCGTCGCGCAGGCTCTCCTCGAGACGGCGACGTTCCGAGACATCGTGCGTGACCACCGAGAAACCGTTGGCGGCGCCATCGGTGGCGCGCAGCGCCGTCACGACGGTGCTGGCCCAGAACAGCGAGCCATCCTGTCGCTGACGATGCCCTTCCTCCTCGCACCAGCCATTGCGGGCGGCGAGCGCCAGGGTGTCCTGCACATACGCCTCTCCGCCACTGTCCGGCGGCAGCAGCAGCGTGATGGACTGTCCCACTACCGCGGCCGCAGGCCACTGGTGCACGCGCTCCGCCGCCTCACTCCACGAGTCGACCACGCCGCTGGCGTTTACCGTGAAGATCGCGTACTCGCGCACAGCCCCCTCGACGGCACGCAGCCGTTGATCGGCGCGCGATACTTGTCCACGAGCCGAGGCCAACGCAGCGGCGTCGTTCACGACGGCCACGATGCGGCCCGGCGCGACCTTCACCAACGAGAGATGCACACCGCGCTGCTCACCGGGGGCAAGCAGTTCGAGCGCGTCGACGATCACGCCGCGCGGTGCGTCGAACCCACGCACCCGGGCAGCGAGGTCGGGTGCCACCGCGCCCAACGCGACGAACAGATCATCGAGCGAACCCGCACGCGTGAAGGGCGTGAGCAGCGTGCGTGCCGCCAGATTGGCGACCTCGACGCGCCCCTCTTCGTCCACCTCCACGAGGCCGACAGGCGCCAGCACGAACAGGTCGAGCAGCGCCTCGGGGGTCACGTGGTCGCCTCCGCCTGTTCCGACGCCACAGCGCTCGTGGCCGCGGCCACGACATCGGCCGGAATGGCCAGCGTCCGGTCGGCGATTTCATGCAGCACGCGCGCAATGAACGCGTCGGACGACATGATGTCCTGCTTCTTGCCAGCACCGCGTGACCGGAGCGCGACGGTGTTTTCCTCCGCCTCGCGACGGCCGATGACACACATGTACGGCACCTTGTTGACCTCGCCCTCACGCACTCGATAATTGAGCGTCTCGTTGCGCGCGTCGAGCGTGGCGCGAATGCCGGCCGCCTTCATGCGGGCCACCAGCGCCTCGGCGTGCGCGTTGTAGTCGATCGCGATCGGAATCACTCGCACCTGTTCCGGCGACAACCACACCGGGAAGACACCGGCGAAGTGCTCGATCAGGATGGCGATGAACCGTTCGAACGATCCGCTGACCGCTCGGTGGATCACCACCGGACGATGCGGGGCGTTGTCGTCACCGGTGTAGGTGAGGTCGAAGCGCTCCGGCGCGTTGTAGTCGAGCTGGATCGTGCCCAGCTGCCACGCGCGTCCGATGCTGTCCATCACGTCAAAGTCGATTTTGGGGCCGTAGAACGCCCCGTCGCCTTGCTTCATCTCGTACGGACGCCCCGTGCTGTCGAGCGCGGCGCGCAGTGCGGCCTCAGCGCGATCCCACAGCTCGTCGGAGCCGATACGCTCCTCGGGACGCGTGGCGAACTTGAGCTTTGCCGTGAGACCGAACGTGTCGTAATAACCGAGAATGAAGTCCATCAGGAACTTCACTTCGTCGGCGATCTGATCTTCACGCAGATACACGTGACAGTCGTCCTGCGCGAACTGCCGCACGCGCGTGAGTCCCGACAGCGCGCCCGAGAGCTCGTTGCGGTGCAGCACGTCGAACGTGACGTAGCGCATGGGCAGGTCACGATACGAATGCTTGCTCGACGCGAAGTACAAATGGTGCGACGGGCAGTTCATCGGCTTGAGCGACATGTCGTGCTCGCCCGTCTCGTCGTCGAGGACGAGGAACATGTTCTCCTTGTACTTGCCCCAGTGCCCCGACTGCTCCCAGAGCGCCTTGTTGTACAGCAGCGGCGTCTTGATTTCCTTGAACGCTTCCTGCTGACGCTCGCGCACGAACGCTTCGAGCGTGTTGTACAACGTCGTACCCTTGGGCGTCCAGAACACAGCGCCGGGCGCGACGGGAAACAGCTGGAAGAGGTCGAGTGCTTTGCCGAGCACGCGGTGGTCGCGCTTCTTCGCTTCCTCGAGATTGTGAAGATGCTGCTCGAGTTCGTCCTTCTTGAAAAAGGCCGTGGCGTAGATGCGCTGCAGCATTTGGCGCTTCACATCGCCGCGCCAGTAGGCGCCCGCGGTGGTGAGCAGCTTGAAATGCTTGAGGTATGACGTATCCGGCACGTGCGGGCCGCGGCACAGGTCGATGAACGGGCCGTCGGTGTACGTGGAGATGACTTCATCGCTGCCCTCGAAATCATCGAGGCGCTCGAGCTTGAGCGGATCGTCGGCGAAGCGCACGCGCGCCTCGCTGAGCGAGACTTCTTCGCGCAGGAACGGATACTTCTCGCTCACCACTTTCTTCATCTCGGCTTCGAACGCCGCGAGATCTTCGGGCGTGAACGGCTTCTCGACGTCGAAGTCGTAGTAGAAGCCGTCGTCGATCGCGGGACCGAAACCGATCTTCGCGTCGGGGCGCAGGCGACGCACGGCGGTAGCCAGGACATGTGCACCGGAATGGCGCAACACCTGGAGCGCACGCGGATCCTTCTCCGTGATCACCACGAAGGAACCCGATGCCCGCAACGGGGTCATGAGGTCGAGCACTTCTCCATCAACCGCGACCGCCAGCGACGCCTGCAGCAGGCGCGCCCCGATCGAGAGTATCACGTCGCGCGCCAGCGTCCCGGGCGGGACCTCGCGAGTGGAACCGTCGGGGAGAGTCAGGACGATGTGCGCATGGGCAGCAGCGTCAGCAGCAGATTGCAAACCGGCAGTCATCAGGAGCGGGCAGAAAGGTGAACGCCCTCGCTGAGCGAGGACGGTCAAGTTATCCTTGCACAACGAGTCACGCCAAGATCAACCGCGATCCTCTTCCCGATTGCGGCGTTCGGCGTGGAGTCACGGAGGTGGCATCATGGCACGATTCCCGTTCAGAACACGTCCGGCGCGCACCTCGTCGGTACTGTTGGTGGCACTCGGCGCGGTGGCCGGTGTCGCCCTCGGTATGCTGGTGGCCGATCGGATCGGCGGTGTGGATGGCTTGCTCCGCCGGGGTGGCCGCGGTAGCCGGCGCGCCCCGGGCCCCGAGGGCTGGCGTCGCGACGAACGTCGCACGGATGCCTTTGATGAGTTGGCCGACGACGATTCGGAACTTGCCGCCGAGTCTATCGCCCACATGCACGTCCGCCGTCGCGGGGACGGCCAGGCCGCACAGCCTGAGTCAATGCCCGACCGACACTCCACCCGCGAGCGCCTCCGGGATCGCATGCGTGACCGTCGCACGCGCTCGCTGGAGCCCGATGTCGCGGTCGCCGCGTCGGCCGCGGGGCAGGAGTCGGGCGCATCGCTGGCCAACGGGCTGGGCGACACCGCCGTGGTCCCGGCCGGCCCGTCGGTGCCCACGCACGAGGAGTTGGAAAGCCGAGTCCTCGAGGCCTTCCGCAACGATCCGGTGCTCGAAGCGCGCGCCATCGACATCGGCGCCGTGGGGGCGGGTACCATCGAGCTCACGGGCTGGGTGGACAACACGGGCGAGATCGCGCACGCGCTCACGATCGCCCGAGGCGTCCCCGACGTAATGGCGGTGGTCGATCATCTGGCGGTTCGAGGGCCTGGATCGATCCAGAGCCACCGGACCGCGCAGTACGAGACACCGCACCGCGAGTGAGGTCGGCGTGGGTCAGTCGCCTGCCCACCCGTGTTATGTTGGGCCATGACTGCGCCCGACACGAATCCGCTGCCGACCACCTACGACGCTGCCGCCACTGAGTCCACCTGGTATGCCCGGTGGACGGAGCACGGCGTGTTCACCGCCAATGCCGAGCGTGCTGCGACGCGCGAGCCGTTCGTGATCGTGATCCCGCCGCCCAACGTCACGGCGGTGCTGCACATGGGGCATGGCCTCAACAATACCGTGCAGGATGTGCTCATCCGCTGGCGCCGCATGGCGGGCGATGAAGCGCTGTGGTTGCCGGGCACCGACCACGCGGGCATCGCCACGCAGAACGTCGTGGAAAAGCAGTTGGCCGCCAACGGACAGACGCGCTTCGACCTGGGCCGCGGACCGTTCGTGGAGAAGGTGGCCGAGTTCGTGGAGCATACCGGCGGCGAGATCCTGAATCAGCTCAAAGCGATCGGATCGAGCGCCGACTGGTCCCGCACCGCGTACACGTTCTCCCCCGCCCTGTCGAAGTCCGTGCGCGAAGCGTTCGTGCGGCTGCACGAAGACGGGCTCGTGTACAAGGGTCACCGCGTGATCCACTGGTGCCCACGTTGTGGCACCTCGTTGTCGGATGAAGAGGCGGAGTTCACCGACACCACGGGCAAACTGTATCACCTCAAGTACACGCTCGCCGACGATCCAACGCAGTCGATCAGCGTGGCCACCACGCGCCCCGAAACGATGCTCGGTGACGTGGCCGTGGCCGTGAATCCCGATGACGAACGCTATCAGGCCATGATCGGCAAGGATGTCGTGCTGCCGATCAACGGCGTGCGCATTCCGATCATTGCCGACACGTACACCGACGCCGCCTTCGGCACCGGTGCCGTGAAGATCACGCCAGCGCACGACGCCAACGACTTCGACGTCGGCAAGCGCCATGGGCTGGCGATGCCGGTCGTCATCGATGCCGAAGGGATCGTGCGTGAAGTCGAAGACGCCGCCGGACGTGTGCCGGCGGCCTTGTCGGGCCTTGACCGCACCGAGGCGCGTACTGCCATTGTGGCGATGCTCGACGCGGCCGGTGCCCTCGTGAAGGTCGAGCCGCACGCCCACGCCGTACGTCATTGCTACCGATGCGACACGGTGGTCGAGCCGCGCCTCTCCGATCAATGGTTCGTGCGCATGCGGCCATTGGCCGACAAGGCGCTCGACGTGTTGCGCGCCGGACAGCTGCGCATTCTGCCGGATCGGTGGGAAGCCGTGTACGTGAACTGGCTGGAAGGCATTCGCGACTGGAACATCTCGCGACAGATCTGGTGGGGCCATCGCGTGCCCGTGTGGTATTGCGACAATCCGGCGTGCTCGCCGCAGTCGATCGTGTCGCGCACCGATGTGACCGCATGTCCGTCTTGTCACGGCGGTGTGCGTCAGGACGAGGACGTGCTCGACACCTGGTTCTCGTCGTGGCTGTGGCCCTTCTCCACGCTCGGCTGGCCCGACGACACGCCGGATCTCAAGGCGTTCTATCCGGGCGACGTGCTGGTCACGGCGCCGGAGATTCTGTTCTTCTGGGTGTCGCGCATGGTGATGTCGGGCTGTTGGTTCCTCGACCAGGCGCCGTTCCATACCGTGTATCTGCACGGCACGGTGCGCGACATGCAGCACAAGAAGATGTCGAAGTCGCTTGGCAACGGCATCGATCCACTCGACGTGGTGAAGCTGTACGGCGCCGACGCGTTGCGCTGGACGATGGTGGCCGGACTCGGGCTCGGCGTCGACGTCATGCTCGACCCCAACGATCTCGACAAGTCGTTTGCGCCGGGGCGCAACTTCTGCACGAAGCTCTGGAATATCGGACGTTTCCTGCTGTCGCGCGTGGGCACCGAACCGCTGCAGCCGTTGGCGTCGATCGCGCCCGAGCGGCTCACCGCCGCCGATCAGTGGATCCTCGATCGTCTCGATCAGGCTATTCTCGACTGCGATGCAGCGCTGGGTCCGCCGCGCCCGGCCAATGGACACACGTGGACCGACGCGGAGCGTGGTCGCGGGTTGCGGTTGTCGGAGTACGCCGAGGCGGCGCGCAGGTTCGTGTGGAACGAGCTGGCCGACTGGTATCTCGAAGCGCTCAAGCCGCGCCTGTACGCCACCCAGGGTGAGGATCGCGACGTGGCGCGCACCGTACTGGCGCACGCCTTCGACGGTGCGCTGCGCTTGCTGCAGCCGATGGTCCCGTTCATTTCCGAGGCGCTCTGGCAGCAGTTGCCGAACACGCCAGCGGGGGCGTTCCTGGCCCAGGCCGCATGGCCAGTGGCACGTCGGGCCAGTGGTGCGGTGTCAGCCGAGGCGCAGGCGTTCGAATACGCCCGTGATGCGGTGCAGGCGATCCGGAGCGTCCGTTCGGAGTACAACGTGAATCCGGGCGCGTGGGTAGAAGCGATGCTGGTGGCCCCCGCAGGCATTGCGGAGCTGCTGGACGCGCAGCGCGATACCATCGGCTCGCTGGCGCGCGCGCGCGTGGCGATGGCGTCGGAGAACCCCGGAGGCGCGTCGGCGCAGCTGTTGCTGCGTGACGGCGTGGAATTGGTCGTGCCGCTGGCCGGCATGGTCGACCTCGAGAAAGAGAAGCAGCGATTGCAGGCGGAACTCACGCAACTGGAAACGCAGTTGAACGCGCTCGATGGACGATTGGCCAACGAGAAGTTCGTGGCGAAGGCACCGCCCGCGCTGGTGGCGGCGGAGCGCGCCAAGGCTGAGGAATGGCGGGCGCGATGCGCACTGATGCGCACCAAGCTCGGCACGTTCGGCGCGTGAAGTCCGTGAGGAAGGCCGTTGTGTTGGCGGCCACGCTGCTGCTGCATGCGGGTTGCGCGAATCAGTCGGCGCCGCCGGGCGGCCCGCCCGATCTGGCGCCGCCGCTTGTGTTGAAGGTGACCCCCGGGAACAACGCCGTCGGCGCCAAGCCGAAAGCCGTGGTGCTGCAATTCGACGAAGTGATCAGCGAGACGCCGAAGGGCGCGAAGGATATCGCGGATCTGGTCTTCATCAGTCCCAAGAGCGGCGTGCCCAAGGTGGCTTGGGCGCGATCGAAGATCGAGATCCGCCCGTCGCAGGGATGGAAGCCGAACACCGTGTATTCGGTGGTGATCAAGCGCGGCCTGCAGGACCTGCGCAGCAACGGCATCGACAGCACGATACAGCTCGTGTTCAGTACTGGCGGACCGATTCCGACCACTCGAATCACCGGCGTCGCGTTCGACTGGGCGGCCGGCAACGGACTCTCCGGAGCCCTGGTCGAAGCGATCGCGCCGGATAGCACGACCTATCAGGTGGTCGCCGATTCTACGGGCCGATATGTGCTGCAATACTTGCCGCCGGGCCCGTATCTGCTGCGGGCGTATGGTGACCGCAACACCAATCGCAGTCTCGATCCCATCGAAGTGTGGGACTCGGTGAGCGTCACACTCACGCAATCGGCGGACATCGAGTTCTACGGGTTTGCGCACGACACGGTGGGCCTACGTGTGTCGGAAGTGCTGCCGCAGGACAGTGCGGTGCTGAAGGTGGTCTTCGACAAGCCGTACGCCCCCGGACGCCTGTTCGGCCCGGAAGACGTGATCATCAAGCGTGCCGACTCGTCGCTCGTGCGCGTGAAAGCAGTGCAGACGATCACCGAGCGGAATCTGGCCGACTCGCTGCGTGCGAAAGTGCGCGCCGACTCGCTGGCGCGTGTGGCGGCACTACGAGATTCGACCCCGGCGTTGCGGGCCCGTACCGATTCGCTGGCGCGCGTGAAGCGCGCCGACAGTCTGGCCGCCGTGGCCCGTACCGAACGCGAGGCGCGTGCGCGTTTGGCGGCCCGTCGTGGTCGCCCCACGGCGCCGATCGACACGACGCCGCCGCCCAAAATGCGGCGCCCCGTGCTGTTCAAAGAGATATACGTCACGCTGGACACGGTCTTGGAACCGCAGAAGCAGTTCCGGCTCAGTGTCGCCAACATTCGTAGTCTTTCGGGAACGGTGCGCACCCCCGCGCGCACCTTCACCACGCCGCGCGCGCCCAAGCCCGACAGCACGCGCGACAGCACGAAGCGTGACAGCACGAAGCGTGACAGCACCGCCTCGCGTCCGCCAGCACCTCCTGCGCCGCGCGACACGCTGGCGCAGGGGTTGTCGCAGATCATGCGGACGCGCGTCCGCGCGCTGTTCGGGGGGTCGTGATGGAGTCCGCGACCGCAGCATCGCCGGTTTCCGCCCTCTTCATCGACCGCGACGGCACGCTGATCGCTGACGCGCATTACCTCGCCGATGCGAGCCGCGTGCAGTTGTTGTCCGGTGCGGCGGCGGCGGTCGCCAAGGCGAACGCGGCGCAGGTACCTGTGGTCGTGGTCACCAACCAATCGGGCATCGCCCGCGGACTGATCACGAACGCGCAGTACGAAGCGGTGCGTGATCAAACCGATGTACTGCTGAGCGCGGGCGGGGCAGCAGTGCTGGCCACGTACCACTGTCCGCACTGGGGACATCCGAAGGAACCGTGCGAGTGTCGGAAGCCCGGCCTCGGCATGTACCGCGAAGCGGCTGCCGCCTATCAGCTCGATCTAATGCACAGCGCGTACATCGGTGACCGGTGGCGCGACGTGCAGCCGGCGCTCGCGACCGGTGGTATCGGGATCCTAGTGCCGGGCATCGAGACGCCGTCGGCCGATGTGGAAGACGCCCGCTCCGCGCTCTCGGCGCGCATCTTCATGGCGGACAATATTTTGGAAGCGGTGTCGATTGCGCTGGCCATGATCGGCGCCCGCACGCCCCTGCAGTCGACCACACGAGCGGAGTAGTTTGGGCGCCATGACGATGCCGACCACACCCTTCTCGCCCGCGCGTATCTCTGTGCTCGCCTCGGGCGGTGGATCGAACCTGCAGGCGCTGATCGATCACTTTGCGGGCCCCGCGACCAGCAGCGGCGCCGTCACGTTCGTGGCCTCGGAGCACGAGCGCGCGGGGGCGCTCGATCGCGCCCGCGCCGCCGGCATCGCCACCGGGGTGCTCGACGCACCGCGCGACAGCGATGCGATTCTGTCGCTGCTCGAAACGGCCAAAACCGACGTGCTGGTGCTGGCCGGCTATCTGAAGTTGGTGCCCGAGGCCGTTGTGCGCGCGTTCCGCGGTCGCCTGATCAACGTGCACCCCGCCCTGCTGCCGTCCTTCGGTGGCCCGGGCATGTACGGCAAGCGCATTCACGCAGCTGTGCTCGCACACGGGGCCACGCTCACCGGGGTCACCGTGCACTTCGTCGACGAGCACTTCGATCGCGGTCCGATCATCGCGCAGTGGCCGGTGCCGGTGCTCCCCGGTGATGACGCCGCACTGCTCGCCGCGCGTGTGTTGCACACCGAACACCGCCTGCTACCCCTCTGCGTGGCCGCCGTGGCGTCGGGCGCGATCATGCTGGGCGATGACGGTCGCGTGCACGGGCACCTCGAAATTCCTGTCTCGGTGCATGCGCCGGAATGGCGCTTTGCGCTCACCGAAGATGTCGCCGGTCCGTCGCCGGCCGATGCGTCGGCCTTTGCCACCGATGTCGCACGACTTTTCCCGCGCTGATTCCACGTTCTGTTCCTCCGTCGTTCCTCTCCGTCTCCCGATCCCGTCTCCATGCGCGCGCTGCTTTCCGTTTCCGACAAATCCGGTCTCGTGCCTTTCGCTACCGGACTCGCCCAGCAGGGATACGAGTTGGTCTCCACTGGCGGTACGGCCAAGGTGCTGCGTGACGCCGGTCTCGCCGTCAAGGACGTCAGTGAGATCACCGGGTTCCCGGAGATGCTCGACGGACGCGTGAAGACCCTCCACCCGGTGATTCACGGTGGTCTGCTGGCGCGACGCGATCTGCCGGAGCACATGGACGCCATCAAGGCGCACGGCATCGGGACCATCGATCTCGTGGTCGTGAATCTCTATCCATTTCGTGAAACGGCCGCCAAGCCGAAGGTGCATCCCGCAGAGGTGATCGAGAACATCGACATCGGCGGCCCGTCGATGTTGCGTTCGGCCGCCAAGAACTTCGCATCGGTGTGGGTGATCGTCGACCCGACCGATTACGCGCACGTGTTGGAGATCGTGCACGCGGGCGGCGACGACCTGGCATTCCGCACGTTACTGGCGGAGAAGGTGTATGCGCACACGAGTAGCTACGACGCGGCGATCGCGCAGTGGTTCGCACAGCAGCGTGGCGAGCCGTTCCCCGATCGCTATCCGCTTGCCTTCGAAAAGCAGCAGGCGCTGCGCTACGGTGAGAACCCGCAGCAGCGCGCGGCGTTTTATGTGGAGAAGCCGGGCGCCGGGTTGGGCGCGTTGGTGCAACGGGGTGGCAAGGCGCTGTCGTTCAACAACCTGCTCGACCTCGAAGGCGCGCTGCTCGCCATCGAGCCCTTCGCCGATCAACCGGCGTGCGCGATCATCAAGCACACCACGCCGTGCGGCGTCGCCACGGGCATCGACGCGCTCTCCGCGTACAAGAAAGCCCTGGCCTGTGATCCCGTGTCGGCGTTCGGCAGCGTGATCGCCTTCACCGTGCCGGTCGATGTGGCGGCGGCGGACGCCATCTCCAGCCTGTTCGTGGAGTGCATCGTGGCGCCGTCGTTCGCCGACGAAGCCGTCGAGATTCTCGGACGCAAGAAGAACCTGCGGGTGCTGGAAGGACGCGCGAGCTGGCCGAAGGGCGGCATGGATTACAAGCGCGTGCGTGGCGGCTTGTTGGTGCAGGATCGTGCACCGGCGCCGATGGAGCCGGCCCAGTGGAACGTGGTCACCAAGCGGCAGCCGACCAGCGAGGAGATGATCGACCTGCACTTCGCATGGAAGTCGGTGGCGAGTGTGAAGTCGAACGCCATCGTCCTGGTGCACGACGGCGCCACGATCGGCATCGGTGCTGGTCAGATGTCACGCGTCGATGCCAGCTTTCTGGCCGTGCACAAGGCGACCAGCGTGGGTCACACCACACAGGGCGCCGCGCTCGGCTCCGACGCGTTCTTTCCGTTTCGCGACGGCATCGATCAGGCGGCGGCGGCCGGTGTGAAAGCCATCGTGCAGCCGGGTGGATCGGTCCGCGACGCCGAAGTGATCGCGGCGGCTGATGAGCACGGTATCGCCATGGTGTTCACGGGCGAGCGGCTGTTCCGTCACTAGACATTCCGTCGCTCCGGTTGTGATCTATTACTGAACGGCTCTGTGCTCCCCTCCTCATCCTCAACACCATCAACGATGACGACGCTCTCCCGACGCATCGCGCTTCGCGCCATCATCGCGGCCACGGGGATGTCCCTGCTGGCCGCCTGCTCCGACGACACGCCCACGAATGTGGGAACGCTTCCGCGCTTCAGTGCGACGGTGGTCTTCGGCGCGAGCCTCGATGACACTGGCAATGCCTGTAACCTGAGCCCGGCCAGCTGCCCGCCGGCGCCCTACTTCAACGGTCGCGTTTCCAACGGCCCTCTGTGGGTCGAGTTGGTCGCCGCCAAGTATGGGACCACGGTCACGCCGTCGCGCACCGGCGGCACGAACTTTTCGTTCAACGGCGCCCGCACGGGTCCGATTGCCGGCTCCACGCAAGGCGTGCCGAGTATGACGCAACAGGTCGAGAGCTATCTCGCCGCGCCGGTCTCGGGCTCACGAGCGACCACCTTGTTCGTGCTCAACCTGGCGACCGTGGGCAACGACATCAACGACGCGCTCACGCAGTCGATCACGAACCCGCAAGCACCAGCAACGATCATCGGCGGCGCCGTGTTGAACAGCGTCAACATGATCAGTCGGCTTTATGCCAACGGTGCGCAGAACATCCTGCTCGTGAACAGCGTGAACATCGGCCAGACGCCGTTGGTGCGGGGACAGGGCGCGGCCGCGTCGGCGGGGGCGACGCAGCTCTCGACACAGTTCAACGCGGGCCTCAGCGCACAGCTTCCGGCGCTGCGCGCTGCGCTGCCATTTCTCAAATTGTACGTGCTCGACCTCGGCGCCCTGAACGCGGCAGTGATCGCCAACCCCAGCGGCTTCGGTTTCACCAATATCACGCAGGCCTGCTTGAGCTCCGCGCCACCGTCGCTGTGCACGACCCCCGACAGCTTCTTCTTCTGGGACGGATTCCATCCGACCGCGGCGACGGGACGGCTGGTCTCACAACGGGCAATCGACGTGCTGGACGCAACCATTGCCCCGCGCTGATTCCCGGACTCGCTTTAGAACGGACACCCGCCTCGCCGTCGTTCGCACCTTTTCTCGCGAGGCGGGTTCAAGGACATGCACTACTTCCCATTGCCGGAGATTTCGCGATGTCTCGATGCATGACGTATGTCGTGGCCACCGCATTGGGCGCGAT
>JBBQXC010000046.1:0-28018 GCA_038210005.1 Gemmatimonadales bacterium | reverse complement strand
AACCCGAAGGTTAGGCGGCGAGCGCGAGGTTGTTGTTCGCGATTGGAATTTTCCCGAGTGTTTTACCAGGTGCTCGAGGACCTGGGCACGCAACCAGAGCTTCACCAACCCCGTCGAAGCCAGTCACCCCCGGCTAACGGTCCTGCACCACGCTGTACACTAGGGGAGCACGGTTGGTTCCCGCAACTCCCCGCGTGGCCCGGCTTCTTTACGCGGCCTCGCAGGTGAGGTCCGAGACATCCGGATCGCTGGCCGCGAGCCGCTGCGCCCGGTACTCCTCGTAGTGCAGCAGGTAGTTCGAGAAGATCTCCTCGACCTCGCTGAAGTCGCGCACCTGGTGCAGCAACTTCCGAAGGTCGGCCGAATTCGGGAGGCCCTTCACGTACCAGCCCAGATGCTTGCGGAATTCGAGGGCCGCACCGATGGCGTCGACCTCGTACGCCTGCACCAACCGCGCGTGATCGAGCGCGATCGCAAAGCGTTCATGGACGCCCGGCGTTTCTGGCATAGGCTGCCCTTCGAACAGCGCACGCGCCTGGTTGAACACCCAGGGCTGACCGTACGACCCACGCCCCAGCATGATGCCGTCGGCCCGGGTGTGATCGAGCATGCGTTTGGCATCGGCCGCCGTCTTGATATCCCCGTTGCCGAGCACCGGGATATCGAGCGCCTCGGCCACCTTGGCGATCTCGTCCCAATTGGCCTGCCCCGTGTACATCTGGGTGCGCGTCCGCGCGTGCAGCGCCAGCACGCGGGCACCGGCGTCCTGACAACGCAGCGCGATGCCGACCGGGTCGCGCATTTCTTCGCTCCACCCGCTGCGGATCTTGCACGTCACGGGCAACACGGTCGCCTTCGAAACGGCGCGGATGATCTCCTGCACCAAGTCGAGATCGCGGAGGCATCCCGAACCGCCGTTGCGCCGAACGACTTTCTTGACGGGACAGCCAAAGTTGATGTCGACGAAGTCCGGCATGAAGAGGTCGGTGACCAGCGCGGCCGCGTCGGCCATGGCCGCGGGATCGGCGCCGAAAATCTGCACGCCAATCGGGTGCTCGTCAGGCGAAAAGCGCAGCTTGCTGATCGTCGCTTCGTTCTCCCGGCGAATGCCTTCCGCCGACAGGAACTCGGTGACTACCACGTCGGCACCATGCGCATGGCACAGGCGTCGGAAGGGAGATTCCGACACGCCGGCCATCGGCGCGAGATAGAGTGGCACCGAATGGGGCACACGGAAGGGAAACGTCTTACGAGGCATACACTTGAAGCTAGCGGGGCCACAACGGTCGAGCAACGCGGAGGTTTGACAGCGGCGTCCGCATGGTTAGGATAGAAGGCTATGGAACTGCGCGAGTTCTTCTCCGAAGACGCTGTCCAGCTCGAGCTTCAGGGTACGAGCAAGGACGAAATTCTCAAGGAACTCATCGGGCTGCTCAAGCTCGATGAGAAATCCGAGGGCATGCTGTTCAAGATGCTCAAGCGGCGCGAAAATCTCGGCTCCACCGGCATTGGCCGTGGAATCGCGATCCCGCATTGCCGCAGCCTCGTCGTCAACCGTCTGCGAGTGGCCTTTGGCCGCAAGGCAGACGGCGTCGACTTCAAGGCCATCGACGACAAGCCCGTCAACTTCTTCTTCCTCATCGTCGCGCCGCCGCTCGAGGTCTCGAACCAATACCTACCAGTATTGGGAAAGATCGCGCAGTTCAGCAAGGAGAGCGACGTACCGGGCCGCCTACTGGAGGTCGGCTCTCCGGCGGAGTTCATGGCGTTGCTCGAAGAGAAGCGCGTCTAATCTGCGTTCGCGCGCGGACGATCCTTCCCGTCACAGGGCGGAACGCCGCGTGCCACGACGATGATCGTGCTGGGCTGGGGCGGTGACACGTTGGATGCATACTTCGACTCCGCACTGCGATAGCGGCGCGCGCCGGAGCAGCGGAGCCGGTTCGGCGTGGATCCTGAGTAGCTCGAGCTCGCCGGAAACAGCTTCGGAGGTGCCGTCTCCGTGCGTTTCGATCTGCAGGCGGTCCTGAAGAAGTTGGTGAACCGAGCAACTGACGGGCGTGCGCCGCAAGCGCACTCCGTGTGCAATGATTTGAACGCCCGCCGTAAAACGCAGCCGCAGCGAACCTGCGCCGTTCGTAGCGCTCGACGTTCATGGCGCCGCGCGTCGTTGTCCGCACGGATCGAGCGCTTCGCCGACCGCGATAGCGATCGCCTGTTCCACCGTGAGCCTGTCCGGCGCAGGCCGGGCGCGCTGCACCTCGTGATGCTGCGCGAATTGCGGCAGGTCGAGGCGGCGATCGCGTCGGACGACCTGCGTGTCCCCCCAGAGCCTCGTCTGCAGAAACTGCGCGTGGAACGGGTTGGTCAACACAGTATTTGCGTCAGCGACCCGTGGCGGATCTGCTTCCGGTAGCGCGACGGCCACGCGCTCGATGTCGCTCGTGTCGACTGTCACTGAAGATTCCCGTATCTCTCCCCAACTCACGCCAATTCACCCAGGCGAAGTGCTCCTGCATGATTTCCTCGACGGCCTCGGCCTGTCGCAGTGTCGGCTCGCGCATGACATCAGTGTGCCACCGCGCCGCATCAATGAGATCGTTCACGGGAAGTGCGCGGTTTCGGAAGATGCCGCCTTGCGCCTCGCGCGCTATTTCGGAACGTCGCCCCAGTTCTGTCGCTACTGGCAACGCCGCGACGATCTCGACATCCAACAGGACAAGCTGGGCGCGCGCCTGCGGACCGAAGTCCGCGTGTGCGCGGCCGCCAGTTAACGCCGGACCATGGAGCAAGAATCATTTCGTGTCCACGTGCCGACCACGCCCATCAAGTTTGAGCTGGCGTCAACAGAGCGACTCGCCGCGGTCGAGGCTCTGACAGCGCGCTTCTACCGGGAGATCCTCGAACTGGACTATGCGGAGTGCTTGACCACCGACGAGTCCGATTTGGCGGACTTCACGTCGTTCGGGGAGCCTGTTGCTCCGGAACTGGTGCGTCTGCTAGATCGGATCGAGCAGCACTACCTCGTCGATGTCCGAGAGGCGCAGTCGACCCGCATTGTCGACGTGCTCGCCTTCCTGCTGGCACAGGGCGTGTCCGGATAGACTCGCTGACGAAGACGGCTCGCGAACCTCTGGAGTGTTCAGTTCAGGTGAATTCCAGCGTTTCCAGTATTGGCTCTTCGGGATTGCGTGTGGGTAAATCTGTTCTGACACGCCCACGTCACGGCCTCACGAGCGCTACCGCCGTTCTCCTGTGTTCTCCCGCAGGTCGCCGTGTCAACGATGTTGTTGTTGACCGCTGGCCCCAACGCCAGATCGTGCCCGGCACGCGCGGCACGACACGACCGACAGGGAGCACGGAGACCAGCGGGAGTTGCACGGGAGAACAGCAAAAGCATCTGGTACATGGGCCGTCAAGTGCGGCGGCGTGCGTCGCTGCCCGCGGTGCCGTCCACCGCCCCGTTCTCCTCTGAACACGGCGCGACCCTCGCCTCGCCACGGGCTGTTTTTGCCCACACATTTCCCGAAGAGCCTCATTATTTCGGCGGCAGATGCCGAGTGATGACGTGGACTGTCGTGTCTGGTCGGCGCACGAGTGTCGGCGACGCAGAGCGTGTGCGTGAATGAGAGGCTATCGAGATCGCGCGCTCGGGGCAGCGCGCCCAATCTGATGTGATCCGTCAACCGCATGCCCGCCGGCGGCCCCGCCACTGTCCGCGCCATCCCTCCTCCGTCGTCAGGAAGCGGGACATCTATCGAACGTTGGCTTCACTGAACAGTATTGCGGCTAGCTCTGAGACCTCAGCGCGCCGCGAATCGGTTGAGCGAGAGCACCAGCACGGCGTGCCTTCCGCTATCGGGGTCACGGACAATCCCCGATACGTAGTTTAGTGCGACCTCGTACACGGTGAGGGCGGCGGGCATCACGACGGTAGCGACGTGGACGCCTTCTGGATTGAACACGATCCACGGCGTGTTGTCCTTCGCTGCGGCAGGGTAGCGCCGCACCCATAAGTGCTCATCCTTGTCCACGATAATGGCGTCATATGCTGGAAGCGTAGAAGGTGGCGTGTCGAGCTCCCAGACACGCCGTGTTTCTTTCTGCATCGTCGCATCTTGGCCGAGCGAATCGATGCGTTTCGCCCGCTCCAAATCGGCCGCCGTTACGCGCAGGTCGCTTTCAGGCAGTCGGCGAGTTCCCGCTGGTGTGCCATCGAGCGCGTACACCTGCACCACTCCGCTATCGGCCGCACCAACGTACACATGGCGCCGTCCGATCCCGAGCTGTGGCGTCCGACCCAGCAACGCACGGGCGGCGCCAGTACCGAAACCCACATACTCCGGGCCGTCCACATCCGGCAACGCCACGCGGAGATCACGTGCCGCCGACGTGATCCAGACGGAGAGTGGCGTGCGCCGCCGACCGCGCACCGTAGGATCAAAACGATTCCACGCATGATGCACGAAAACGCCCTCGGCGTTGCAGGCACTCCGAAATGCTTCGGTACCACCCGCGAAGTCGCTCGTGGACATCGTGCGCGTGATCGTGCCATCGAGCGAGTGTACGGTGACACGGCGTGTCACAATGTCTTCGACGAACAACGAGTCCCCGCACCGGAGAGCTTGTCTGATAAATTCAAACTCCCCGGGACCCGCTCCCTGTCGACCTACTGCACGCTGAAAGCGACCGTCCGACGAAAACAGTCGCAGAGAGTGAAGGCCTTGGTCGGATACGAGCAGTCCGCCGTCGGGCCGCCGCGTGACGTGTACCGCGTTGCCGAGTACCACCTCGCCGTCGGGATCGTCATCAGTGATCTCGAGTAGCGGGGTCGCGTCGATCGTCCAGAAAGGGACTTCCGCCAAAGCCGAAGAACGCTCAGTGCACGCCGACCCGATCAGTGGCGCCGCCAAAAGAACTGTCAGGAAGAGGCGTGCTCGAGTACGCATTCAAACTTTCCATCAACGGGGAAACTGCGCAGCCGTTTTCAAGTATCTGTGTTCAATTCCAGGTCCTGTCCAGCTTCCCGGGAACGGAAATTCGATTGGGGTCGGCCGAGTGTCCGTCGAACATACGGCGCGATCGCCGACCACGCGAAGGCCGGCGGGCGCGCGGCGGCGTGGCAGGCCGGGCACGCGCGGGGATCACCCTCGAAGATTTGCTGCAGCACCAGCTCGCGGTAAAGAGGTCGCGATAGACGTCGAGCATTTTGGCGAGGCGTTCCGGCTCGTCGTGGGGGACGCGCCAGCGAAGTCCGTAACGCCCGACGCTTTGTACAAAAGCACCCGACAAATCGAATCGGAGCACCCGACGGCTCGCGAGGTCGGTGACGAACATTTCGCCTTTAGCGGAGACGGCCAACGCACAAACGAATTCGCGATCGCGCTGACAACATGCATTGCCACTCTCCGAAACATCAGCAATCTGCCGACTCCAGTTGGCGAACGTAGTGGTGCAGCGAGCTCCGCACCAGGGCTTGCTGCTCCCTTCGCGTTGTCGTCGATCAGCGGTCAGTGATCGACGACGACGCGGCCGATGTCCAATCGCAGTCGGTTCACGACGCGCAGACTCTGCAGCACGGCCGCCGCGGCCAGTCCGGCCACGAGTCCCATCCACAGCCCGCGCTCGCGCAGCGGCGTGCGGAATCCCAGGTACATGCCGAGTGGGATTCCGACACCCCAGAACGCGACGAGATGCAGCATGGCGGGCACACGCGTGTCGCCCGTTCCGCGGAGCACGCCGCTGGTGACCGCCTGAAGACCGTCGAACACCTGGAACATTCCTGCCAGGGGAATCAGCGAGACCGCCACCGCGACGGTGGCCGCTTCCGTCGTGTATCGCGTGGCGAGCCATTCCGGCGCGACCATGAAGATCACGCCGCTGATGCACATCACGCCGCCGCCGCAGGCGATGGCCGCCACGGCATCGCGACGTGCCGACGGCATGTCGCCGCGTCCGATCGCGCGGCCTACCACCGCCGCCGCCGCGCCCGAAATGCCGAGGGGTACCATGAAGGTCATCGCGGCCATGTTGAGCGCGATCTCATGACCGGCGAGTGATGCCGTCCCCATCCAGCCCATGAAAATCGCAGTGAGGCCGAACGCAAAACTCTCAAAGAACCACTGGATACCGATCGGCACACCGATGCGAAGCATGCGCATGAAGGGCGCCGAGTGCAGCGACTCCCGACGCCACGGTACGATCGCCGGACGGAGGAGTGGCCACGCCAATGCGAGCAGCACGAGCGCCATCACCCACGTGGAAACGGCCGTCGCGTACCCTGCGCCTTCGACACCGAGCGCCGGCGCACCGGCATTGCCGAAGATCAACAGCCAGTTCACGACGATGTTCACGACATTGGCGACCACCGCTGCGATGAGGATATGCCGTACCGGACCCATCGCCTGCAGCGTCTGCCTGAATACGTTGAACGCAAAGAACGGCAGAATCGCCAGTGCGCGTCGATGGGTGTAGACCGTCGTTTCCTTGACGACGTCAGCCGGCTGATCGAGCGTGAGCAAGATCCATTCGACCGGCAGCAGCGCCAACAACACCACGATGGAAACGAGCCCGGCAAGCACGAACCCTCGTTGCACGCCACGCGCGACCGCGTTGTGATCACCGGCACCGATCGCCTGCGCGACGACCGGATCGATCGCGCAGAGCAAGCCCATGCCGAACACACTGGCATTGAAGAAATAGAAGTTCCCCAACGCGACCGCCGCGATCGCCGCGCCGCCGAGCTTGCCGACCATGAGCGCATCGACCACGCCCATGGCCTGAATGCCCAGATTGATGAACACGATCGGCATGGCGATGCGCGCCATGTCACGCAGATCCCCTCGCCAGTCCCGACCGGACTCGATGGCGACGCTCAACGGTCGTTGGTGCGCTTGGCCGAAGACACCAACTCACGCACCTCGCGTAGCAGTCGTGGTGCGTCGTAGGGAACGCCGTCTTTGATGGTCCACGCAACGCCGCCGCCCGGGCCTGCCGCCGCATCGGCGCGCGGCGGATAGAACACCTTGAGATCCTCGAGTGGGTTGCCGTTGATCACCACGAGATCGGCGAGAAAGCCAGGACGTACGCGCCCCAGCCGCGATTCTTCGCCAAGGATCTTCGCGTTGTTCGCGGTGGCATGCTGCAGCACGCGGAGCGGCGCGAATCCTGCCTCCTGATGCAGTTCGAGTTCGCGAATCAGACCGAAGCCGTACACCTGATAAATGAACCCGGCATCTTCACCGGCACCCACGACACCACCAAGCCGTTCGAAATCGCGCAGCGCCTGAAACCAGATCCGATAGTTCTCCTTCCAGTACGCTTCGTCGGTGCTACTCCAATTCGCGAAGTACGAACCATGGTTTGACAGATCCGGCTTGAAGTATTTATCGAGCGTCGGATGCAGATACTCGGCGAACCACGGCTGCGTTTCCGCGCGCTGCAGGTCACGGCTGGCCTCATAAATCTCGAGCGTCGGATTCCAGGCGACATTCCCCTTTACCATGGCCTTCAGGACGTCCTGCAGACGCGTGGGATCCGCTTCGCGCCAAAGCCGACCGGCATACCGGAAGCGCATGCCTTCGTCGGCGTAGTTGAAATTCGACGGGAAGTTCTGCAGTCCATCAGTGATGGCCGCATCCGGCACGCCGTACCAGTGTTCGATGCTCGTCAGTCCGCCCGCGGCGGCGTCCCACGCGTTCGTCTCGTCGACAGCCATGTGGTGCGCGGTACGCAGTCCAAGTTTCCGCGCTTCATCGAGCACCGCCGGATACACATCCTTGTCCATACCGAACAGCTTGAGTCCGTCGGCACCCTGCGCCTTGAGATCACGAACGCGCTGCCGTGCTTCGACGTCGTTGCGCGGCACCGGCATGTACGCGTAGCGTGCGTACACATACAAACGCGGTCCGACCAGCTCGCCATTCAAGCTCCGCGTCCGCAACTGGATCGTCTTGAGGGTTTCGCTCGACACATCGCGAACGGTGGTGATGCCCATGCCGAGCCAGAGCTTCATCTGGTACTCGAGCGGCTGCGCGATGCCCCCACGCTCATCCTGCACATGACCGTGGATGTTGATGAGCCCCGGCATCACGTACTTTCCGGTGGCATCGATGATCACGTCGCCGGTGGGACGTCGCGCGGTGCCATCCTTCATCGCCACCGGATCGAGTGATACGATCTGCGCGATACGGTTCCCCTCGATCACGATGTCCTTCGGACCCTCGGCCGGCGTGCCGTTGCCCTCGATGATCGTTGCACCGCGGATGACCAGGCGCGTGGGCCGCACGCCGTGCGTAGGGGCATCTGCCGACTGCGCGTCGACCGCGAACCAAGGCCAAGTCATGACGCCGAGCGTCGCCAGCATCGTCGTGAACCGTCTGCGTCCCATGCGTCGTTCCTCCCTCGATGATACCCGAAGCGCCGCGAACTGCAGGCGCATTGACCGGTGTGCCGATCGGACTCTCCGGAAGATCGTGTCCGGAGTGGATTGCCTCAAGTGGCTGGTATGAGCGGCAGCGACGCGCCGAACGCGGAGCGGAAGTACCAGCGCTTTACCCACTCCGTCGCCACGAGATAGCCCGACACGATGGCGACGACCGCGCCAAGCTGGGGAAGCGACAGTGGGACGAAGCCGAAAACGGTACTGAGCTCACCGAGGAACGGAATGGCGAACGTCGCGACCGCCACGGCGACCGTGGTCCGCCACAACAGCCGGCTGGGACGGCTCCGTAGCGCCGAGCCTCGCGTGCGCAGCACGAGCACGACCAGCAATTCGGTGAGCAGCGAGATCATGAACCACGACGTCTGAAACGGCGCGAGGCCTGCGTGGAACACCAGCAGCAACGAGGCGAAGGTGAGCAGATCGAAAACGGAGCTGATCAACCCGAACACGATCATGAATCGCTGAATGTCCTTGATACTCCAGCGCTGCGGCGTGACGAGGCGATCGGCATCGACGTGGTCGCTCGAGATCGCGATCGACGGCAGATCCGACAGAAAGTTGTTGAGCAGAATCTGCTTCGCCGCCAGTGGCAGGAACGGCAGGAATGGCGTGGCCACCGCCATGCTGATCATGTTGCCGAAGTTCGCACTCGTCGTGATCGTGATGTACTTGAGCGTGTTGGCGAACGTACGGCGTCCCTCTTCCACACCGGTGCGCAGCACATCGAGATCCGGCCGCAGCAGAATGATATCCGCGCTTTCCCGCGCCACGTCGACGGCCTGCTCCACCGAGATGCCGACGTCGGCCGCGTGCAGTGCCGGTGCGTCGTTGATGCCGTCGCCGAGGAATCCTACAGCGTGTCCCGTGCGCTGCAGCGCACGCACAATACGCTCCTTCTGCTGTGGATCGATCTCGACGAAGAGGTCAGTTCGCGGTGCAAGATACCAGAGCGCTTCGTCCTTGAGCTGCGTGATCTGTTCTCCGGTCAGCATCGAGCTGGCGTCGAGCCCGACCGCACGTGCCAGATACGCCGTCACGTACCGGTTGTCACCGCTGACCACTTTGATACGGATGCCCAGCGCATTCAGCGACTGAAGAGTGCGGGAAGCATCAGACTTCGGCGGGTCGAAGAATACGAGCATTCCGCGAAAGGTCAGCGCCCGCTCGTCATCGCGGGTATAGTGCACGGTGGCCGGGCACACCCGCGTGGCGACGGCGAGTACACGAAAGCCCTCGGCGCCTTTGGCCGCAACGATCGCCTCCAGTTCGGCGCGATGTGCTGCATCGAGTGGCACCTCGCGGCCGTCGCGTTCCACCGTCGAGCACACATCCAGTACATTCGAGACGGCGCCCTTCGTGACGATGAGATGCTGCGACGGCGACTCGGCAGCAGACACCATGACCGTCAGCCGGCGGCGCATGAAGTCGTACGGAATTTCATCGATCTTGGTGTATCCCACCGTCGTCAGCTTCGCGTCCTTTCCATCAGCTACGATGGCGGCATCGAGTGGATTCGCGATGCCCGACTCGAACGAAGCATTCAGGAACGCCAGTGTGCGGACCTCGGCTGACGGCTGTCCGACGGCATCGAGTACGTCCCGCAACACGATGGTACCTTCGGTGAGCGTACCCGTCTTGTCGGTGCACAGAATATCCATGCTTCCGAGATTCTCGATCGCATCGAGCCGACGCACGATGACGCCGCGAGCACTCATGGCACGGGCACCAGCCGACAGCGTCACGCTGATGATCGCCGGCAACAGCTCGGGAGAGATTCCGACCGACAACGCCACCGCAAACAGCAGCGACTCGATAACGGGCCGATCGAGCAGCAGGTTCGCCGTGAGCACGAACAGCACGATCACGATCATGACGCGGATCAGCAGCATGCCGAATTGGCGCACGCCGCGACCGAAGTCGGTCTCCGGTGGACGTGATTTCATGCGCGCCGCAATCACGCCGAATTCGGTCGCCCGGCCCGTGCGCACCGCCAGGACGCGAGCCGTACCGCTGCGCACCGATGCGCCGAGAAAGACCGAGTTCGACCGCGATGCCATGGGCGTTTCCCGCGACACGATCCCTGGTCGTTTCTCGACGGGGAACGACTCTCCGGTCATTCCCGCCTCACTCACCAGAAAGTCCTCGGCGTCGAGGACCACGCCGTCCGCCGGGATCATGTTGCCCGCAGACAGCAGCATGATGTCGCCCGGCACGACGTTACTCACGGGGATCGTCTGCTCGACACCATCGCGGACGACGCGACAGGTCAGGGCGAGCCGCTGACGCAGTGCGTTCACGGCGGTCGACGCGCGATACTCGTGGAAGAAGCTGAGGACCGCGCTGCCAATGACAATGGCGAGAATGATGCCCGCGTCCACCCACTGCTGCAGGCCAAGTGAGATGACCGCTGCGACGAGCAGGATGAGTACCAGCGGACTCTCGAACTGCCGCACAAGCAGCCGCAGTGCACTCAGGTGCGGCGCATCCTCCACGCTGTTCGGGCCGACCGCACGAAGGTGCGCGGCGGCCTGAACCGTCGTGAGCCCATTCGGGCCTGATTCAAGCCGAGACGCCACCGTCGTGGCGTCCTCCGACCAATACGGGAAACTGGTACTCGTGCCGTGCATGAACAGCTCCGCCGTGAGGGCTCATCAACACCAGCAACGCACCCTGGTCACCCCGCGCAGACTACTCCCATTCGATGGTGGCAGGGGGCTTCGAACTGATGTCGTAGACCACACGATTCACGCCATCAACCTCGTTGATGATGCGACTCGAAATGCGTCCGAGCACCTCGTGCGGGAACGAGAACCAATCGGCCGTCATGCCGTCGGTGCTCGTGACCGCGCGAAGCGCGATCACATGCTCGTACGTCCGACCATCGCCCATCACACCGACCGAGCGCACCGGCAGGAACACCGCGAAGGCCTGCCAGATCTCCTGATAGAGACCCGCCGCACGGATCTCTTCGAGATAGATCGCATCGGCGCGCCGGAGAATGTCGACGGCGTACGGCGTCACTTCGCCCAGCACGCGAATAGCGAGACCCGGGCCCGGGAACGGGTGGCGACCGACCATCTCCTCGGGCAGACCGAGCTCACGGCCAACGTTACGCACCTCGTCTTTGAACAACTCGCGCAGCGGTTCGATCAGACGGAACTTCATGTCCGGCTTCAGGCCACCCACGTTGTGATGCGTCTTGATCGTGGCCGACGGTCCGCCCTTCGCGCTGACCGACTCGATCACGTCGGGATACAGTGTGCCCTGCACCAGGAACTCAGCCCCCTTGCCGGCGTCGGCCGACGCATCCTCGAACACATCGATGAACGTGTGCCCGATGATCGTGCGCTTCTTCTCGGGATCGCCTTCGCCGGCCAGTCCATTCAAGAAGCGATCTTCCGCCCGCACCGTGATCAACTTGATACCGAGGTGCGCGCGCATCGTGCGCTCCACCTGCTCCCGCTCGTGCAAACGCAGCAAGCCCGTATCCACGAAGATGCACGTGAGCTGATCGCCGATCGCCTTGTGCACGAGCGCGGCGGCCACACTCGAGTCCACGCCGCCGGACAACCCACAGATGACCTGCTTGTCGCCGACGAGCTCACGAATCCGCGCGACTTCCTGATCGATGAAATGCCCGGGTGTCCAATCCGGCGTGCACCCGCAGACTCCAAACAGGAAATTCTGGATGATTTCGGCGCCGCGCACCGTGTGGGCTACTTCCGAATGGAACTGGACGGCGTGAATGGGACGCGTGGTGTGGCGGAATCCCGCCAACGTGTGGCCACTATGCGCCGTGGCGACGTACCCCGGCGGCACCTGCTCCACGTGGTCGCCGTGGCTCATCCAGACGGTGGTTCGCTCGCCGGCATCGAAGCCGTTGAACAGCCCAGTCGGCTCGTCGATCGTGACTTCCGCGCGGCCATACTCGCGACGGCCGCCACCGACCACCGTCCCCCCCTCCAGATGCGCGATCAACTGCATGCCGTAGCACACGCCCAACACCGGTGCGATATCGAGCAGCGCACGAGGGATCGTGGGGGCCCCTTCGTCGGTCACCGAACTCGGTCCACCGGATAGAATGATGCCGTCGGGCTTCCAGGCACGAATCCACTCGAGCGACTTCGAGGGCGGATGGATCTCGGAGTACACGCGGGCTTCGCGCACGCGGCGGGCGATCAACTGCGTGAACTGCGAACCGCAATCGAGAATGAGGATACGGCTGTTCATCAGTACTTCCACTCCGGACCGGTAAGCTTGAGAAACTCGACGGCCTTCGTGTCGAGGTCGAGGATCGCCCCAGTAGGTGAGCCGTGCAGCCAGCCGCACCCCTCACCCGGGTTCACCAGCAAAGAATCCCCGCGCGATTTCATCTCGGGGACGTGCGTGAACCCGTGCACCACCACTTCATGCCCATCGATCGAGCGCTGATGCACGTCGGCGAGATCGTGGATGAGCAACACCGACTTGCCGCCGAGATCGAAGCTGTGCGGTGATTCGTACAGTTCCGTCGCACCGAAACCGGACTTGGCGGCCGCCTGCAGCGCATCCTGATCGCCGTCGTTGCGTCCGAACACGCCGAGCAGCGGAACCGACAGATCGTGAAAGGGTTGCAGCGAGAACGGCGAGCAGTAGTCGCCGGCGTGCATGACGATCGATACACCACCGGCGATCATCTGCTCGAGCAGTTCGCGGACGGCAGGCACGCGGTCATGGGTATCCGACAGTAAGCCGATCCGCATCAGGCAGTTCTCCACTGGAGGTGCGCACGCTCGAGGCGTACGAGGTCTTCGAGGCGTTCGCGCTCGGTGATCACGGCGAAGCGATCTCCATCCACCATGACCTCGGCAGGGCGCGGACGGGAATTGTAGTTGGACGACATCGTGTAGCCGTACGCGCCAGCCGTCTGCACGGCCAGTAAAGCACCGGCCTCCACATCCGGCATCGGACGGTCTTTTGCGTAGAAATCCCCCGACTCGCAAATCGGCCCGACGACATCCGCGACCACGGTGCCTTCGATCGCTTCGACAGCTTCGATCCGATGGTATGCCTGATACAGCGCCGGGCGTACCAGATCGTTCATGCCGGCATCGGTCACGATGAAATCCTTGCCGGCGGCGTGCTTCCGATACAGCACTTCCGTGATGAGCGCGCCGGCCTCGGCGACCAGGAACCGTCCCGGCTCGAGCAGCAGCGTCAGCCCGGTTTCCCGCGCCGCCGCGAGCACGATCGCGGCGTAGTCGTCCACGTCGGCGTCGGCGTCATCGGCGTGATACGGCACGGCCAATCCGCCACCAACGTCCATGTAGGCAATGGCATGACCCTCGGCGCGTGCGGAGGCGATCGCCGCGAGCAGACGCGGCAGCGCGTCGCGCATCGGATCGGCATTGCCGATCTGCGAGCCGAGGTGCATGCCCAGTCCACGCAGCGCGACGTGCGGGAGCTCATGCACCATCGCGACGAGACGCGCTACGTCATCGCGCGGAATACCGAACTTCTGTCCCTTCTCGCCGGTCTTGATGTACGCATGCGGGGTGTCGACAGTCACCTCGGGGTTCACCCGGATCGCAATGGGCGCCACGACGCCCTGTCGGCCCGCCACCGCGTCGATCGTGACCAGCTCCGCTTCCGACTCGACGTTGATCAGCATCACGCGGTCCTCGAGCGCCTGCTCGATTTCTCGCACCGTCTTGCCGACACCGCTGAAGACCACGTCGCGCCCAGTGAAGCCGGCCTCGCGGGCGCGGAACAGCTCACCACCAGACACGATATCGACACCGGCACCGAGCTCATGAAGCAGCCGCAACACGGCGAGGTTCGAATTCGCCTTCATCGCGAAGTGAATGCGATGGGGCACGCTGGCGAACGCCTGCTCGAGGCGCTGCAAGCGCGCGCGGATCGTGTTCGCACAGTACACGTACGTCGGGGTGCCCACCGCCGCCGCAATGGCCGGAATGGGCACCTGTTCCGCGTGCAGAACACCGTCCCGCCGAGGGAATGCCGGTTCGGATCCTGAGGAAGGCATCGCGTCGTTCAGTACGAGCGAGCCCACACGACCTCGTACTTCGCCGGCTCACCGGTCACCATGCACGTCGTCGGCGCTTCAGGTGACCGATACTCCGGATCGGGGATCACGCGAATCGTGGCCTTCGTCTCTTCCTTCACCTGCTGCTCGACAGCAGGGTCGCCGTTCCACCCCGCATACACAAAAGCGCCCGGGCCGTCCATGACTTCCTTGAACCGGTCGTAGCTGATGCGCTCACGAATCGTGTTCGCCTCGACGCGTGCCCTGGCGGCGGCCAGCATGTCCGCCTGAATGGTATCGAGCACCGTCGGCAACTCGGTGCGAAGTGTATCGAAGCTGATCGGACGCTTTTCACGCGTATCGCGACGTGCCAGCATCCCGGTGTTCGACGCCAGATCGCGGGGGCCGATTTCCATGCGCAGCGGAATGCCGCGGAGCTCCCAGTGATAATACTTCGCGCCCGGCTTCACGCCGACGCGGTCGTCGACATGCACCCGGATCCGCTCGTGGTCCGGACGCGTGAAGCTGCCGAGATCGTCGGCGATCCGCTTGGCCATTTCCACCGTCGCCGCGCGTTCCTCTTCGGTCTTCCAGATCGGTACGATCACCAGCTGAATCGGCGTCAGCTTCGGCGGCAGACGCAATCCCGCGTCGTCACCGTGCGTCATCACGAGGCCGCCGACCAGGCGCGTCGAGACGCCCCAGCTGGTATTCCACGCAAACGCCTGTTCGCCCTGCTCGTTCTGGAAGCTGAGATCGAACGCCTTCGCGAAGTTCTGCCCGAGATTGTGCGACGTGCCGGCCTGCAGCGCCTTGTTGTCCTGCATCATCGCCTCACACGAGTACGTGCGGAGCGCGCCCGCGAACTTCTCCGAGTTCGTCTTCTGACCGGTGATCACGGGCATGGCCATGTAGCCTTCCATGAACTCCCGGTACACGCCGAGCATGCGACGCGTCTCCTCTTGCGCCTCGTCATGCGTCGCGTGCGCCGTGTGGCCTTCCTGCCAGAGAAACTCCATGGTGCGCAGGAACAGGCGCGTGCGCATCTCCCAGCGCACGACGTTGGCCCACTGGTTGTAGAGCAACGGCAGATCGCGGTAGCTCTGCACCCACTTCGCGAACATCGAGTAGACGATCGTTTCCGACGTGGGTCGCACCACGAGCCGCTCCTCGAGCACCTTGCCGCCGCCCATCGTGACGACCGCACACTCGGGCGCGAAGCCTTCCACGTGTTCCGCTTCCTTCGAGAGAAAGCTCTCGGGAATGAACAGCGGGAAGTACGCGTTCACGTGCCCAGTCGCTTTGAACATGTCATCGAGCGCGCGCTGCATGCGCTCCCAGATCCCGTAGCCGTGCGGCCGGATGACCATGCATCCGCGCACCGGCGAGTAGTCGGCGAGCTCCGAACGCAGGACCAACTCGTTGTACCACTCGCTGAAGTTGTCGGCGCGCGTGGTCAGCTTCTTGTCGTCACTCATGGGCGGTATCCGTTCGATTCAACGTCGACGATGCCCACATGCTCAGGGCATCAAGGGTCTGCACGATCTCTTCCTGTGCACCAACCGCACGCGCGCGATAGTTCACCGCGTCACCGGTCGTGTCTACCACGATCGTGGCGAGACTGCCCGCTTTGCGGGCGGCTTCCAACTGCTTCTCCACACGCTGCTCGCGCAGCGCAAACTCCACCGCATGCCCATCGGCTCGCAGGCGCGATGCCGTCTGCAGCATGGCGGCAGGATACGACGCGCTGTCCGGCGCCTGCGCGATCCACAGCGCCACGGCGGGCGCTGGGGCCTTCATCAGGCCGCGGGCCTTGAGTAGCTCACCAAGCACGACATCGCCCATGCCGAAACCGAGCGCCGGCAGATCGGTACCACCAAGCGATTTGAGGAGATTGTCGTACCGGCCGCCGCCGCAAATGGCCCGAAACTCTCCGACGTTGTCGAACAGTTCGAACACGATGCCGGTGTAGTACGCGAGGCCGCGCACGATCGTGAGATCGAAGCGAAGCCACGCGGCGATTCCCAGGGCCTCACAGTGTGCGACGTACTGCGCAAACCGCTCGACATGCGGCGCGACGTCCGGCGCATGTCCATAGCGCGACTGCAGCGTCACGAAGTCGAGCGTCGCGAATCCGAGAATCGCCTCGACCGTCACGGGCGGCAAGCCGGCGGCCGCGAGCTTCTCCGCGGAGATCTCCTGCGGCTGACGTTCGAGCTTGTCGAGCACCGCATACACCGCCGGCCACGTCGCCTCGTCGATGGCAAGGTGCGCAAGCAGACCATTCAGTAACCGGCGATCGCTGACCCGCGCGCGCACATCATGGGCCGTCAACCCGAAAGCCGCCATGATCTCCACCGCCACCGACAGCAGCTCGGCGTCCGCCAGCACATCGGACTCACCGACGATATCGACGTTGAGCTGAAAGTGTTCGCGGAGGCGACCCTTCTGCGTGCGCTCATAGCGGAACAGCTGCGGCATCGAGAACCAGCGCACCGGCTTGCGCAGCGTCTGCGCGCGTGCCCCGACCATGCGTGCGAACGTCGGCGTCATCTCGGGACGCATGGCGACCGCGCGTCCACCCTTATCGACGAACTCAAACAGCTGACCGACGATCTCGTCGCCGCTCTTTTGCGTATACAGCTCGAGCGGCTCGAGCGGAGGCCCATCGTACTCCTGAAACGCATAGCGCCGCACGACGCGGCGCCAAGTCTCGAAGATGTGGGCTCGCTCGGCGAACTGCTCGGGATAGAAATCACGGAAACCCGGGAGAAGCTTTGGAGGCATCCGTGAAAGTTACCGAGCGAGCGGATCGACCTGCAACCGCTCCATGGCATCGCCGACCGTATGAAATGATCCCGTCACGAGCACGGTGGCTGCCCGTTGTCGCGCGTGGTCGAGCGCCGACGCGAAATCGTCCACGCGCTGCACGGGCAGTCCTTCCGCCTCCGCCCATGCCGTGACCTCGTCCAGATTCCAGGCGCGCGCCACCGGTGCCGTGGGCGCCATCGTGACCACGATGTGCGTCGCCACCCGAGCGATCGCCCGGAGAATCCCGGCCCAGTCCTTGTCGCGCAGCACACACACGACGGCGCTTACCGGCGACGGCACACCAACCTCGAGCAGATTGGCCGCCACCGTCGCCGCGCCGTCCGCGTTGTGCGCCACGTCAAACAGCCACGGACCGGCGCGATGAAAGCGTCCCGCTAGTCTCACCCCGGGCAACAGCGCCGCCGCGTTCCGCTCGATGTCGAGCCACCGCCCGCCGGCTCCGCGCAGCATCGCCAGTGCCACACCGGCATTGTGCGCTTGAAACTCGCCGATCAACGGGGTCGTCAATCGACGCTCGCCGTCGGGCGTGGTCAGCGTGAAACTCGTGCCGGCACTCCCGACCGAGATGTCCCGAATCTGCCAGTCGCGACCGGTGACCAGCACGGGTTCGGCACCCACGCCGTCGGCGCGAGCCGTCAGGAGCGCGCGAATTTCGAGCCGTGCCTCGCCCACCACCGCCACCGCCCCGCGCTTGTAGATGCCGGCCTTCTCGGCGGCGATCAACTCCAGCGTATCGCCGAGAAACTCCATATGATCGAAGCCGATTTGCGTCACGGCGGTCGCCAGCGGTTCCACCGTGTTCGTAGCATCGAGCCGACCACCCAAGCCGACTTCGACAATCGCCACATCGACCCGCTGCGCGGCGCACCAATCGAGGGCCATCGCGGTGGTCGCCTCGAAAAAGGTCGCTCCGAGGCGGGTCATCTCCGGTTCCCACTGATCAAGCCAGGCGGTGATCGCCTCATGTGGCATCGGCGCACCGTCAACGACCACACGCTCGGCGAAATCCACGAGGTGGGGTGAGGTATACCGACCAACGCGCAGTCCGGAGCCGCGCAGCATGGCGTCCAGCGTGGCGACGGTGCTCCCCTTGCCGTTGGTGCCCGCCACGTGAAAAACGGGATACGTGCGCTGGGGATTGCCGAGCAACGCCAGCAGTTCCGAGACGCGCTCCAACCCGAGACGCCACGCGCCGCCGGTACGCGAGAAGAGCCGACGGAGCGCGTCGTGGTATGCCGCATCGGCCATCGAGGCCCGCTCAGCCGCCGATGACGGCGGTGGGGCCAGTGGATTCGAGGTCAGCTTTCCTGCACGTGCCCCGCCGACGCGGGACGTCCGGTCATATGTCGCATGAGCCGCGAGAGCGTGTCCCTTAACTCTTTCCGGTGTACGACCTGATCGACCATGCCCTTCTCCAGCAGGAACTCCGCCGTTTGGAATCCTTCCGGCAGATCCTGCCCCAGCGTCTGCTTGATCACGCGCGGTCCGGCGAAGCCGATGACCGCACCCGGCTCGGCCAGGATCGCATCGCCGAGCATCGCAAAGCTCGCACTGACGCCACCGGTGGTCGGATTGGTGAGCACGGAAATGTAGGGGATGCGCCGTTCGGCCAGCTGCGACAGCACCGCCGACGTCTTCGCCATTTGCATCAGGGAGAGGATGCCCTCCTGCATGCGCGCGCCGCCAGAGGCGCAGACGATGACCAGTGGATGCTTCTTCTCGAGCGACCGCTGCCCGAGGCGCGCAATCTTCTCACCCACCACCGAGCCCATCGATCCACCCATGAACGCGAAGTCCATGATCCCGATCCCCACGGGCAGCCCCTCGAGGAGCCCCGCGACGGTGAGAATGGCATCGCTGTCACCAGCGTTCGTGAGCGCCCGCTTGAGGCGGGCGGGATAGTCGGGGAAGCCGAGCGGATCGACCGAACGCAGCTCACTCCCCACTTCAACGGTCGAGCCCTCATCGAGCAGCATCGCGGCGTAATCCCACGCGCGTACACGACGGTGGAAATCGCAGGCGGGGCAGACATTGAGATTCCGCAGAAACTTGTCGCGGATGTCGGTATGTCCACAGGCCTCGCACTTCTCCCACGAATCGCGGGGAATCTCAAGACGCTCGCGGCGCGGCTGCGCGGGCTTTTTTTCCTTCCGGAACCAGGCCATAGACTCCTAATGTTGGCGGTCCGGCCTTCGAAGGCTAGACCTTGCGTACAGCCGAGATCGTTCTCCTGATCGCTCAGAGACCGATCGCGTCCGGCTGACCTCGTCCTTCGGCGGAGATGCGCAGGAGGACGGCAACCGCCGTCCAACTCACCAGCAGGAACGAGCCGCCGTAACTGAAGAACGGCAGCGGAATACCGGTGACGGGCATGAGATTGAGCGTCATGCCGACGTTCACCATGACGTGTACGAACCACGCCGAAACCAGGCCGAAGGCCACGAGACTCGGGAACGCGTCGTTCGCCCGCGACGCCACACGCGTCGTGCGCAGGAAGAGCGCCAAGAACAACGTGAGCGCAACACTGACGCCGATAAACCCGAGCTCCTCACCGACCACCGAAAAGATGAAGTCGGTGTGTCGTTCCGGAAGGAACCTGAGACGCTTCTGACTCCCCAGCGTATAGCCTTTGCCGAACAGTCCCCCGGAGCCGATCGCCACTTTGCTTTGCGTGACGTGATAGCTCGAGCCCAGCGGGTCGACGTTCGGATCGAAGAACACGAGCAGTCGCTTCTGCTGATACGGCTTGAGCTTGTCCCACAGAATCGGTGCCACGCCACCCATGATGACGTTCATCAACACGATGACGACGCCCTCCAGCAGGTAGGGCCGATACCAGAGCACCAACGCGACCAGAATCAAGAACCAGGCGCCCCAGATGCCCGTGCTGAAAGCGAGCACGAGGCTGATACCGGGACTGGCCAGCAGAAGCAACAGCGGCCACGGGACGCCGGCCCAGAAGAGCATCGCGAAGCAGATACCGATGAACACGATGCCGGTACCAAGGTCCGGTTGCGCCATGACCAGCAGCCACGGAACGCCCACCACGAGCAGCGGTCTCCACAGGTCGACCAGCGAGCGTATCGAGTCACGCTGCGCGGCGAGCACGCGCGCCAACATCAGTGTCGTCGCCAGCTTCGCCAGCTCGGCCGGCTGCCCGATGCGCACGCCGCCGATACTCAGCCATCCCTTCACGCTCGCCGCCGTTCCTGCGCCCGTACCGACAAACAAGACCAGCAGCAGGAGCGTGCAACTCAGTGCGTAGAGTGGCCACGCACTCCACTCGATCAACCGCACGGAACCGCGCGAAACGATCCAGGTGGCGACCATCGCTGCGCCAAACCAACCCAGTTGCCGCTTCCACGCGTTCTCGATGATCGGTGTCGGGCTGTCGATCTGCCCGGCCGAAAACACCATCGCGATGCCGAAACCGGTGAGCAGCAACGCGATCACCAGCAGCGGAACGTCGATACCTTTTCGACGCAACACGGAGATTCCGGCCATGTGCTCGCTGCCTCAGTCGTTGACGATGGCGGTCATCGTCAACCGCGCCTTCAGATACCGTTCCATCAGCTTCGTCGCCACGCGGGCGGCGGTGGAGCCGTGCAGCCCTTCCTCGATGATGATGGCGACCACGATCTTGGGATCGTTGGCCGGCGCGTATCCCACGAACCAGGCGTTGTCCAGCTGGCCATTCACCTGCGCCGTACCGGTCTTACCGGCGATCGTCAGTCCTTGAATCTGCGCTCCGGCAGCCGTACCGCGGGAGACGACGTCAGCCAGTGCCAGCTGGATGCCCGCCAGTTGCGTCTTGTCGAGATTCAGGATTTGCGTGCGCTCCGGCTCGCGTGAAACAATCTGCGGCGTCGCCGCCGATCCGTCCGTGGCGAGCGCCGTGTAGAAGCGTGCCATGCTCACCGGCGTCTGCGCGTTGTCGGCCTGTCCGATGGACAAACTCAACACCACCGAACGATTCCAGCCGCGCGCGCCGTACTTCCGGTCGAAGTACGACGTGTTCGCGAACCACGTCGGCTTGCGTTCGTTCGGCAGATCGATCTGTGTCTTGTCGGCGAATCCCAGACTGATGCCTCCCGCCAGCAGATTGGTCAGGCCGATCTTGAGCCCGAGCTGGTAGAAATAGACGTCGCACGATTTCGCGATGGCCTGCGCCAGTGTGACATCACCGTGACCGCGCTTGTCCCAGCACTTGAACACGCGGCCGTAGTAGTACCCGCCCGTACATGGCGTCGGCATCCGCGTGTCCATCGTGACCAGCCCGCGCTCCAGTCCGATCACTGCGGTGGCGAGCTTCCAGGTGGAAGCGGGTGCGTACATGCCCGTTATCGCGCGATTGACGAGCGGCTTGTGCGGATCAACGCGGAGGCTCTCGTAGAAGCTGCTCGACACGCCGCCGATGAACCTGTTGATGTCATAGCTCGGCGCACTGTACAGCGTGAGGACTCCGCCCGTTTTCGGATCGAGGGCGACGACCGCACCACGCAACGAGTCCCCGAAATATTCGTGCGCGTAGCGCTGCAGATCGAGGTCGATATTCGTGCGCAGCGCCGGCGGTGCCTCCGGCTGCTCGTCCGGTCGCACGCCGGCGTCGCGCACCACGCGATTGCGCGCATCGACTTCCACGAACCGACGGCCTTCCTTTCCGCGCAGCTGCGCTTCGTACTGCAGCTCGAGGCCGGTCTTTCCAACTTGTTGTCCAGCCTTGTAGCTCTCGTACTTCTCCTTCGAGAGATCCTCTTCCGAGATTTCACCGGTGTATCCGATCAGCGCCGCCATCGCCGCGCCATCCGGGTAGTACCGCTTCGGAGAACTCTGAATGATGAGCCCCGGAAACTCGACGCGGCGCTCTTCCAGCACCGAGACGACCTGAAACGACGCGTCGTTGAAGATCACCGCCGGCCGCGTACGCGCGCGACGGAAACGCCGCACCGCCAACTCCTGCTGGGCCGTGTCGATTTGAATCACCTTCGACAGCGTGGTGAGCGCTGACCGCAGCGAATCCTCCGTCGGACTGAGGATCGACACCGAATATCCCGGAAGATTCTCGGCGATCACTGCGCCATGCCGGTCGTAGATCGTGCCGCGGGCACCCGGCAGCGGAACTTCGCGCAAGCGGTTGTTTTCCGACTGTAGCACGTACTCCGCATTCTGGAGCACCTGCGCACGAAAGAACGCACTGCCGAGCGCCACGAAGGAGGCGAACAGCAGCACGCGAGCAAGCCGCGCACGGCGAAGAATCGCGTTCGGATGATAGCTCACGACTTCACACGCGGCCTGACGTTCGGGCGTTCCGGATGACGTGCATGGAGAGCCTCAATAGGTGTGCGGTCGATACAACGGACGAAACACCGTGAGCAACAACACCGCCAGCAGCGCGGTCAGCGCCGCCGACAGCGGAGACCAGAGCAAAAGCGTCACGACCAGTGAGGCGCCGGACGCGCCACCGGTAAGCAACGTCATCGCGACGTCGAATACCCACTTGCCGGCGAACACGAACAGTCCCGTGAGCGCCACATGATCGGCGAAGAACACCGCCTTGAGCCACGAGGCGCCGAAGGCGACGAGGGTGAGAACCAGCGCCGACGCCCCGAACGATCCCGGTGCGAGTGCATCGACGGCGAGCCCGGTCAGGAAGCCGGTCAGCGCCGCCAAGCCAGGCCGCATGCGGACGGCCGAGAACAGGATCGCGATCACGATGAAGTCGACGTGCGCGCGGCCGCTGAACAGCGGGCGCACGGCGAAATGCGCCGTCAGCAGAATCGCAAATCCCAGCCACGCGCGCAGCGCGCTGCCGATCCCCGGCGTCTGTTGCTGCGGACGACTCACGTGAAGCTCCACGTCGTCTGCACCATTATCGGACCGCCGGCGGAGGGCCGGTACGCACCGCCGGCGGCGGCACGGTCGGGCGCGGCTTGCTGGTGTCAGGGCGCACACGCGGACGGGCTCCGCTGTCGGCGCGGGCGCGCACACGGGTACTGTCCGTACGCGCGCTGTCGGCACGCACACTGTCGGCCTCCGTGCCGCGACCACCGGCGAAGAACACCAGCGTCGAATCGGCCAGCGTGTCGGCTGCCGCATCGAGCGCCGCGCGACGCGCGGCGAGTTCATCGAGCGCGGCGGCTCGCGCCAGCGAATCACCAGCGGCCGCCACGGCGCGCGCCGCACTGTCGGCCGCGCTCACCGTCGTCCACACGCCGTTCACACCGCGCTGTGTACGCGACGACAACAGCACGAGCACCGGACCGATCGCTGCCGGCAGCACCGACGGCTTGACCAGATACGTGCGCGCCCACTTCTCCGGCGTGGAGAGCTCGCCCAGCACGGTACCGACGGGAATGCCACGCGGATACGTGGCACCGAGCCCTGAGCTCACGATCAGCGTGCCCGGTGCAAGCTTGGCGCGGAACGGCACGCCACGCATCTCGAGCAGCCAGCGTTCCGCGCCGGCGCCGAGATGCGGCTGCACAATGCCGAAGGCGCCTTCGTCCACACTCATCGCACTGACGCGAAAGTCGGGGTGCGCCCACGTAATGGCGAAGCTCGTGGCGCGATCGACACTCTGCACCATTCCCACGAGACCATCCGCGGTGACGACGGGAAGGAACGGCTGCACGCCCGCATCGGAGCCGGTTGCCAGGGCGATGGTGAACTCATCGCCTGCGCCGCGAGATGGCAACAATTCGGCCGGCACAAATCCATCCTGCAGCCGCGCCGAAAGTCCGAGCAATCTGCGCAACGTGGTGTTCTCGTCGGCCACCGCCTTCACCTGCAATGCTTGCGTGGCGACTTGCCCGCGCGTGACCAGGACATCATTGCGCGCGACGATCGCCGCACGCACCGATGAAGCGCGCCCTTCGAGGGCGACGAGCGGCGACAGCACGGTCGTGCGCAAACTGGCGGCAAATCCTTCGCGCGTGCGCCGAGGAAGGATCAGTGCAAAGACAGCCAACAGGACACACACCAGCGCGAGGCTGGTGTCGATTCGCCCATCGGATCGGACGCTTCGGGCCACCGCGCAATCAAGTCGTAAGGACGGACCAGTACTTCTCCTCGTCGTCGAGGATCTTCCCGGTACCGCGCACCACACACGTCAGCGGATCTTCGTCGACGTGAATCGGCAATCCGGTCTCCTGACTGAGCAAGACGTCGAGCCCGCGGATCAATGCACCGCCACCGGTCATCACGATGCCGCGATCCACGATGTCCGACGCGAGTTCAGGCGGCGTGATCTCCAGCGCACGACGCACTGCATCGACGATCTGCTGAATCGGTTCCTGAATCGCTTCGCGGATTTCGCTGGAGTGCACGCGCACTGTTTTCGGAATGCCCGACACGAGATCGCGACCCTTCACTTCCATCTCGCGTTCGTCACCCACGGGATACGCCGAACCGATCTGAATCTTGATCTGCTCCGCCGTCGGCTCACCGATCAGCAGATTGTAGTTCTTGCGCATGAACTGCACGATGCTGATATCGAGCTCGTCACCGCCGGTCCGAATCGAGGTGTCGCTCACGATGCCCGACAGCGCGATCACGGCGATTTCCGTGGTACCACCGCCGATGTCGATCACCATGTTGCCCGTGGGCGATTCCACGGGAAGTCCGACACCGATGGCCGCAGCCATCGGCTCCGTTACCATGAAGACCTCCTTTGCACCCGCACCGAGCGCCGAGTCACGCACGGCACGCTTCTCCACTTCCGTGATCCCGGACGGCACACATACGATCACGCGCGGCTTCACCTTGAACACGTGCTTGTCGATGACCAGCGTCAGGAAATAGCGGAGCATCTTTTCAGTCACATCGAAGTCGGCGATCACGCCGTCCTTCATGGGCCGGACGGCCATGATGCCGTCGGGCGTACGACCGAGCATGCGCTTCGCTTCCAGACCGACGCCTTTGAGCTTCTTGGTCTCGCGATCGAGCGCGACCACCGAGGGCTCGTTCAGCACGATCCCCTCGCCCTTCACGTAAATCAGGGTATTGGCGGTGCCAAGATCGACTGCGATGGCATTCGCCGGGAAGAACGAGTTGGACTTATTGAAGGGCCAGAACATCCAGGTATGTGCTCGACGGCGCGGAGCGCCGGGAAAGGGCATGCTGCGGCAGCAGTGATCGGTAAGGTACGTATGGGTCAGAGCAGTTACAAGCTGTTGCGGCAGCGTGACCTAGCACACGTGACGTGATCCGCGAGAGAGACGACGAGAGGCCACCGGACAATCGTCCCGGTGGCCTCTGATGGTCCCACGGGTCGCGCTAGGCGACGAACGTCGCCGGGTCCGTGAACTCCATGCCGAAGGCATCGGAAACGCCCTGATAGGTCAGCTTGCCGTCGGTCATGTTGAGCCCCTTGAGGAGCGCACCATTCTCGCGGAGCGCCTTCGTCCAGCCCTTGTTGGCCAGCAGCAGCGTGTACGGCAGCGTGGCATTCGTCAGGGCCAGCGTCGACGTACGCGGAACAGCTCCCGGCATGTTCGCTACCCCGTAGTGGATGATTCCATCCACCGTGTACGTTGGGTTTTCGTGCGTGGTCGGATAGATCGTCTCGACGCAGCCACCCTGGTCGACGGCCACGTCCACGATCACCGCGCCCGGACGCATGCGGGAAAGGTCCGCCCGACGCACCAGCTTCGGCGCCTTGGCCCCCGGAATCAGCACGCCACCGATCACCAGATCGCAGGTGCTGATCTGCTCGAGGATGTTTTGACGGTTCGAGTGCACCAGCTGCACGTTGGCTGGCATCACGTCCGAGAGGTAACGCAGACGCTCCAGCGAGAGATCGAGCACCACGACTTGGGCACCGAGCCCAGCCGCCATCTTGGCCGCGTTCACACCGACGATGCCGCCACCAAGGATCACCACCTTCGCCGGCGCGACGCCCGGCACCCCCCCCAACAACACGCCGCGGCCACCGTAGAGCTTCTCGAGGTACTTCGCGCCTTGCTGCACGGCCATCCGGCCGGCTACTTCGGACATCGGGATCAGCAGCGGCAGATCGCGGTTCGGCAGCTCGACCGTTTCGTACGCGATACACGTGGCGCCGCTGGCCAGATGCGCGTTGGTGAGCTTCTCGTCAGCCGCGAAGTGGAAGTACGTGAAGAGCGTCAGGTCGCGACGCAGGAACCCCCACTCCTTCTCGATCGGCTCCTTCACCTTCAACAGCAGCTCAGCGTTGCCCCACGCCGTCGCGGCGTCAGGCACGATCTCGGCGCCAACGGCGCGGTAGGCGTCGTCGTCGAAGCCGCTGCCGATTCCGGCACCCGTCTCGATGAATACCTGATGGCCTGACGCCGTCAGCGCTTCCGCGCCGGCGGGGACGAGGGCCACCCGATTTTCGTTGGTCTTGATTTCCTTGGGTACACCGATGCGCATAGTCGCGATTTTCGGTAAGGGTGAGACGTCAGCGAACGGCCTTGGGGCCGAGACTGACGAGTATCTGTCGGTCGGGATCGAAGAACTCGCGCGCCACGTCGCGCACCTGCGCCAGGTCGATGGAATCGACGAGCGCCTTCAGCTCGTCGATGCTGCGGTACGGTTCGCCGTACAACGCCGTGAGCGCCGCGCGATACATGCGCGACGACACGCCTTCCATGGATAGCACAAGCTGTCCGCGCAGCTGGCGTTTGCCGGCGTCAAGATCGGCCTCCGACAGGCCATTCGCCGCCACATCACGCAGGACATCGCGAACGGCATCCAGCGCTTCCTGCGCCGTCTCCGGTGCACTGGCGAGATACACACCATGCGCGCCGGTGTCGGCGTAGGAGCTGCTGAACGTCTGCACGCTGTAGGCGAGTCCCAGCTCTTCGCGCACCTTCTGAAACAGGCGCGAGCTCATGCCGCCGCCGATGAGCATGTCGAGCAACGCGAAGGCGTAACGACGGGAGTCGCCGAAGGCGATGCCTTGTCCGCCAAGCACGAGGTGCGTCTGCGCAATATCCTTGCGCGACACGTGCTCCGCGTGCGGCCCGGCCGCTTCGACGGGGTCGAGCGGAAACGGCGTCATGTCACCGCGTTCCCTCGTACTCCACCCGGTGCTGTGCAGCACCTCGAGCAGCTGATCATGCTCCACGCGTCCCGATGCGGCAACGACCAAGCGACCCGGATGGTACGCGCGCTCGTGTAGATCATGGAGATCGGCCACGGAGAGCGCCTTCACCGTCGCGCGCGTACCAAGGATCGGGAAGCCGTGCGGATGATCACCCCAGACGGCACGATTGTGCACGTCGAAGATGATGTCGTCAGGCGTGTCGTCGACCATGCTGATCTCCTCGAGAATCACCTTCCGCTCGAGGGCCAGATCGGCCTGACGCAACAACGGCTCGAAGATCAACTCCCCGATGACCGATGCGGCCTCAGGAAGATGTTCATCGAGCACGCGTGCCTGGTACGACGTGTGTTCACGCTCGGTGTACGCATCGAGCGAGCCACCCAGCGTTTCGAGCGCGAGGGCGATCTGCTGGGCACTGCGCGTACGTGTGCCCTTGAACACCATGTGTTCGAGGAGATGCGACACGCCCATCTGTTCGGGGCGTTCATGAAGCGTTGCCGCGCGGACCCAAGCCCCGAAAGCAACCGACCGCGCTCCCGGAACGGATTCCGAGAGCACGGTCAGTCCATTGGGCAGATCCGTGCGTTGCAACGTGGGCGCCTGAGCGCCCGACGTGTCAGCGCCGATCGCGACCACCACCACCACTCCGGCC
>JBBQXC010000045.1:0-28129 GCA_038210005.1 Gemmatimonadales bacterium | reverse complement strand
CTTCCGCACCTGATCCTTCGAGAGCTCCTTCATGAGCTTCTCGCGCTTGCCGGCGCGTTCCTGCTCGAGGATCACACGACGCGACACCACGATGTTGCGGCGACGCTTGTTGAGCTTGATGATCTTGAACTCGTACTTGTGTCCGAGCAGCTCATCGATGTTCGGCACGCGACGGAGCGCGATCTGCGAACCCGGCAGGAACGCATCGACGCCCATGAGGTCGACGACTACGCCGCCCTTGATCTTCTTGACGAGCGTGCCTTCGACCGGCATGTCGCTCTCGTAGGCCACGCGGATGCGCTCCCACACGCGCATGAAGTCGGCCTTCTTCTTGGACAGGACGACAGAACCTTCCTGGTCCTCGAGGTGCTCGAGGAGCACTTCGACTTCGTCGCCGACCTTGAGATCGGGCATGTCCTTGAACTCTTCGAGCGGGATCGTCCCTTCGGACTTGAAGCCGATATCCAGGACGACCAGATTCTCGCGAATCTCGAGGACGGTCGCCTTGACGATCTCACCTTCTTCGATCGAGGCGAGCGTGCCGTTGTACAACTCCAGCATGCGCTCGTACTCGTCGGACGTGAACTCATCTTCTTCGTAGAGTTCCGGGCGACGGTTCGCGAGCGGGCGGAGCTGGCTCTTCTGCAGGTCGCGCTTTTCGCGCGGCGTGAGCTTATTGTGCGCCGGCTCCGCGTCGAGCTCGTTCATGTCCGCGTTGTGCGCGGCGTCCAGCTCGGCGGCGAGCTCAGGGCTCAGGTCAGTGCTCATACTTGTGGGTATCTCCGATTCGCGGAACTGCACTCGCCGCGCCGAGAGGAGGGTGGAACGGATTAACAGCGGGAACCCGGAAACGTAGAGGGATCAAGCCCCTGCGGCAATGGGTGCACCGTTCCGCCCCACCCCATTCCCAGGCTCAGTGTCCGCGCAGCCGATCCCGGGTGGCCTTGGCCAGCGCCACGATCCGCTCCACCTGCTCTTCCTGCGTCAGCGTCGTGGTATCGATGGTGATGGCGTCCCGCGCCGGGGCGCTCTGGGCCGCGTCGAGCGCGTCCCGGGCCACCAGCGCCTCGGTTTCCGCGGCGATCTCGGCATCGTTCGGACGACGTTCGAACCGCTGGATCAGCCGGCGTCGCGCCCGCTCCCAGGGATCGGCCACCAGAAACACCTTGAGCGCTGCCGTCGGGAACACGGCCGTCCCGATATCACGTCCGTCCACGACGACATCGGTGGCCGCGCCGGCCGCCCGGACCTGCTCGTTGACCCAGTGCCGCACCGCCGCCATCTGGGCCACCCGCGACACCTGACGGGTGACGGGCGCATCGCGCATGGCCTCGTCCTGCACGGTGCCGTCAACGAGCGGCAGCACCGACCGCTCGGTGAGACGCCACGTGATTCGGTGCGCTTGGGCCAGGACGACGTCGGGCGTCCACTGCTCGGGCGACACACCCGTACCCAGCGCCAACAGCGTCATCGCGCGGTAGAACGCACCGGAATCCACGTGATGCACGTTCAGGAGCTGCGCAACCCACTGGGCCGTCGAACTCTTCCCGGACGCCGCGGGTCCATCGATCGCGATCACCAGCGGCTTCGGAGCGCTCGTATCGGGCGTCGTGGTCGTTGTGCGGTCGGCGGCCGGACCCAGCGCCTGCGCGAGATCACGCCAGAACGTCGGATACGACACCGACACGCAGCCCGGATCGTCGATGGTGATGCGATTCCCCGGCAGGGCACCGAGGATGCCGAAGGCCATCGCCAATCGATGATCGCCATGCGTGACGACGTGGCCCGACAGCGCGGTTTGCGATCCGGCAATGCGCATACCATCGGGGAGTTCCTCGACGTCGACGCCAAGCCGTCGAAGATTCTCGACCACGGCGCGGATACGATCGCTCTCTTTCACGCGCAGTTCACCGGCCTCGGAGATGCGTGTTTCGCCGACCGCACGCGCCGCGACACACGCCAGCATCGGCAGCTCATCGATACACCGCGGAATTTCCGAACCGCCAATCGACGTGGCATGCAGCGTCGCCGGAAAGACGACGAGCGTGCCGATCGCTTCGCCACCGATGGTGCGTGCATCCTCGATGTCAATGCGCGCGCCCATCCGACGTAGCACGTCGAAGGCACCGGTGCGCGTAGGATTGAGACACACATTGTCGAGGCGCAGTTCGCCCTGGTCGGCAAGCGCGGCGAGCGCGGCAAAGAACGTCGCCGACGACGGATCGGACGGCACGACGACATCAACGGCGGTGAGCGACTGCGCCGGCGGCAGGACCACGCCGTCGTCGGAGACCGTGAGTTGCACGCCACGCGCCGTGAGCATGCGTTCGGTATGATCGCGCGACCGTTGCGGCTCGCGCACCGTGACGCCGGCGCCCGACGCGAGGCCGGCGAGCATCAACGCGCCCTTGACCTGCGCGCTGGCGTGCGTGTTCACGAACGTGATCGCCGAGAGTGGCATGCCGTGTACACGCATCGGCAAGCCGTCATGCCCATCGGCGCCTTCGAAGTCGATGCGCGCGCCCATCTCCGTGAGCGGCGCCGCGATGCGACGCATCGGTCGCCGGCTGAGACTGGCGTCGCCCTCGAAGCGGGCCACGCGACCCGCGAGCCCCGCCACGAGACCGGCGATCAATCGCGTGGTCGTGCCGCTGTTGCCACAGTCGAGCGCCGACTCCGGCGCGTGCAACGACGCGATCCCGCGTCCGTGCACCACGAAGTCGGCACTCAACGCGGGAATATCGGCACCCATCGCGCGGAGGGCCCCCGCGGTTGCGTGCACATCGGCCGACGCGAGAATGTCGCGAATGCGCGTCGGTCCGCTCGCCATGGCGGCGAAGATCAGCGCCCGATGGCTGATCGACTTGTCACCGGGAGCACGGATGGCACCGCGCACCACCAGTGGCGAGTGGGAGGCACTCACCGCAACCACGCCTCGAGCGCGGTCGCGGCATCGGTCTTGTCATCACGGTACTTCACGATGACCGGCGTCTGCAGCGAGAGCCCCTGGGCCTCGCCGAACGCCGACGAGACTCGTCGCGCGCCCGGCACGACGACCGCACCTTCGGGGATGATCAACGGCTGGTCGGCCGTCGCGCGATGTACCGTCTCCTTCACGAGGTCGTACACCGGCGTGCCGCGGGTCAGGATCACCCCGGCGCCCAGCACCGCTCTGGCGCGGACCACCGTCCCTTCGTATACGCCGCAATTGCCACCGACGATCACATCGTCCTCGATGATCACCGGTGACGCATTGATCGGCTCCAGGACGCCACCGATCTGCGCCGCGGCACTGAGGTGCACGCGCTCACCGATCTGCGCGCAGGAGCCGACGAGCGCGTGCGAGTCAACCATCGTGCCGCGACCGACATGCGCACCCACGTTGATGTACATCGGCGGCATGCACACGACGTTCGGGGCGAGGTACGCGCCACGCCGCACGGTGGAACCACCGGGTACGATGCGCACCTGATTCTCCACGCGGAACTCGCGCGTGGGATACGTGTGCTTGTCGAAAAAATGAAACGGCGCGTGCCCCGGCATTTCCACGACACGCCCGATGCGGAAGCCCAACAGGATAGCGCGCTTCACCCACGGTACCGCGTGCCACATGCCATCGGCATCGCGACGGGCTGCGCGAATATCACCACGCTCGAGCAACGCCAGCGCGTGATCGAAGAGATGTTGCGCGTCGGACGGCAGCGCCACGCCTCCATCGAGCAGGAGCGGATCGTTGAAGCGCGCTTCGAGTTCGGTCAGCGAGAAGGCCATGGGGACGGAATCGTGTGGAAGTGGGAAACGTCGAACGTGACGTTACGGTGCGAGCGCGCCAACCTGTACAAGCGCCTCGCGAACCAGCGGATGGTGCGCGGCCAGCAGCGGGACCAAGGGGAGCCGCAGCTGATCGCGCATCCGTCCCATCATCGCGAGCATCGCCTTCGCCGGAATGGGATTCGACTCGATGAACGCCGCATGTACCACCGGCGCAAGACGGGCATCGATGCGCCGAGCTTCGGTCATATCGCCACGCGCCATGGCATTGCAAAGCGCCGAGATCAGGGCGGGCACGACATTCGAAATCACGGAAATGACCCCGTCGCCGCCGTGCGCCATGACACTGACCGTGAAACCGTCGTCACCGGAGAGGACCGCGAAGTGCTCGGGGCGCTCGCGAATGATCTGCGCGATCTGCGCCAGATTGCCCGATGCCTCCTTCACCGCCACGAAGCGCGGGTCGGCCGCCAGCTCCAGACAACTGCGCGCCTCGAGATTGATCGCGGTGCGGCCCGGCACATTGTAGATCACGATCGGCAGATCGCAGGCGTCGGCGATGGCGCGGAAGTGCGCGATCATCGCACGCTGGGGCGGCTTGTTGTACATCGGCGTGACATGCAGCAGATGCGTGGCGCCGATCGCCTTCATGTCGAGCGACGTCGCGATGGCTCGCTGGGTGTCGTTCGAGCCGGCGCCGGCGATCACCGGCACGCGCCCGTTCACTTGCTCGACGGTGATCTCCACGACGCGGCGATGCTCCGCCGACGAGAGCGTGACGGCTTCACCGGTCGAGCCACATGGAATGACCATGTGCACGCCTTCGCTGACCTGCCACTCCACGAACGCCCGGAGAACGACTTCGTCGATGGAACCATCCGCCGTGAACGGCGTGACGAGTGCGGTACCACACCCGGAGAGTCGCTGCGCCATCGTCGTTTCGCGCTGAGAGGTCAGGAACTCGCCTGGCTCGCTGCCAGGACGTCGCGCATCGTGTACATCCCGGGCGCGCGCGCCGCCGCGAGCCACCGGGCCGCCGTCAGCGCGCCGTCGGCGAACACCCGCCGGTCGCGCGCTTCGTGCACGAGTCGGATCTGCTCGAAGGGGGCGTCGAAAATGATCTCGTGCGTGCCCGGCACCGAACCGGTACGCACGCTCGTGATGGGCACGTCGCGCCCGAGTCCTTCCTGCAACCGCTCCGCGATCGCGAGGCCGGTTCCGGACGGCGCATCGAGCTTCGCGACGTGGTGTGTCTCGATCACATGCGCGTCGAAGCCGGACACCTGCCGCGCGCGTCGCGCGGCGTCCTCGGCCATCGCGAGGAACAGCTGGACTCCGATGCTGAAATTCGGCGACCAGAGCGCGGCGCACTGCGAACGGTGCGCCGCCGCTTCGATCTCGGGAAGATGCGCCGACCATCCAGTGGTTCCGATGACCACCGGGCACCCCGCGCGGAGGAGCGCGATGGCGTTGGCCACCGACGACGCCGGGGTGGTGAACTCGATCGCCACCTGCGCCCCGTGCAGATCGGCGGCGGTGATACCGTTCGACATCTCGGCCGCATCCAGGCGGGCGACCACGTCGCAGCCTCGCTCGGGAGCCAGCGCGTCGAGCGCGCGACCCATGCGCCCCATGCCGACCAACGCCACCCGTACCGGTGCGCTGCTCACGAGGCCTGCTCGAAAAACGCCGCGTGCAACCGCTGCATGGCGGGTATGACCTGCTCATCGTCGATCACGAGCGTGAAATTGATACCCGTGGCGCTCAACGACGCCATGTATACCGGAATGGGACCGAGCGCAGTGAACGCGTCGGCAATAGCTCGGCTGCCGTCGGCGATACCCGCACCGACGATCGCCACGATTCCGCTTCGTCGCTCCACCGCGACATCGCCGAACGCGGCCAGATCCTGCAGGATCGCGCCAAGATTCGTCGCATCGTCGAGCGTGACCGACACCGACACTTCGGACGTCGTCACGACGTCGACCGAGGTGCGATGCGTCTCGAACACTTCGAATACCCGGCGCAGAAAGCCCGGCGCCAGCAACATGCGTGAGGAACGCAACTTCACGAGCGTCGTGCTGCGCTTCCCCGCAATCGCGCGAACGGGAAGGCGCGGCGCGTCGAACGCGATCATCGTCCCCTTCCCCTCCGGCTTGCGCGAATTGAACACGAACACGGGGATGCCTTGCTGCACGGCAGGCGCGATCGTGGCGGGGTGCAGCACCTTTGCACCGAACGCCGCGAGCTCCGCCGCTTCATCGAAGCTGATGCGCTCAATGAGCTGCGCACCGGGAATGACGCGGGGATCGGCGGTCAGCATGCCATCCACGTCGGTCCAGATTTCGATCGCGGTCGCTTCGATGGCCGCCCCGATCAGCGAGGCCGAGTAGTCGGATCCCCCCCGACCAAGGGTGGTCGTGACGCGTCCGGGTGCCGACCCGACGAATCCACCCATCACGGGAATCTTCCCTTGCTGCAACACCGGCAGCAGATACTCCTGCGAGGCGAGCGCGATCGCGTCGACATCGGGTTCGGCGCGCGTGAAGAAGTCGTTCGTCTTCACCACGTCGCGCGCATCGATCCAAACGGCCGGATAGCCGCGGTGACGGAATGCGGCGGTCACGATCTGCGACGACAGCAACTCGCCAAGTGCGGCGACCGTATCGAGCGAACGCGGCGTGAGGTAGCCGAGCGTTCGGAACGCTTCCGCGAGATGGGCCAGCTCATCGAAGCTGGCACTGATCTCGAGGGCCAGCTCTCCGGCGTCCGCTGCTCCGCCGAGGAGCGCCTGCAGCTCGCGGAGGTGTCGATCGCGCAGCTGCTCCACCAGCTGCAACGCGGCGAGGAGTTCACCGCCAGCGGCCTTGTGAGCGATATCGAGCAATACGTTGGTGGCGCCACCGAGCGCTGAGACGACGACCACCGGCGCGCTGGCCTGCTTGCCGACGATCACATCGACGACGCGATTGATCGCGGCGGCGTCTGCCACCGAGGTGCCGCCAAACTTGCAGACGATCACGACTCGACCAACCCGTCGAGCTGACCGGTGGCGACCAGCAGTTCGGCATTGAGAATCGAGCCGCCCGCCGCGCCGCGTACGACGTTGTGCGCCATCGCGACCAGTCGCAGATCGAAGAGATGGTCAGCGCGGACGCGCCCGATGGTCACGGCCATGCCGCTCCCAGCGCTCACGTCGCGACGCGCCTGCGGCCGATCCTGTTCATCGCGCACGATGAGCGCCGGTACCGGTGCGGATGGCAGTCCCTGCACCGCCGCAAACCCCTTCCAGCTGCGCAGCGCGTCGAGCGCCTGCTCCGGCGTGGGCGCGCGCTCGAACGCCACGGACATGCAGACCGTATGGCCGTGCTCGACCGCCACGCGATTCGCGTGTGCACTCGTCACAATGGGCGCGGCCACGATCGTCTCACCGTTGTACGTGCCGAGCAACTTCACGAGCTCGGTTTCGATTTTCGGCTCTTCGTCGCCGATGAACGGAATGACGTTGCCGAGGATGTCGAGCGACGGCACACCCGGATAGCCGGCACCCGACACGGCCTGCATGGTGGTCACGAATACCTTCGTGACCCCGAACGCCTGATGCAACGGTGCCAGCGCCATCGCGGCGACGGTCACGGCGCAGTTGGCGTTCGTCACGATCCCGCCGGGCCAGCCGCGGTTGATCCGCTGCTGTGCGAGTAGCGCGAGATGATCCCCGTTCACTTCGGGAATCACCAGCGGCACGTCGGACTCCATTCGGTAGTTCTTCGCGTTGCTCAGCACGAGCCGTCCCGCGGCGGCGAACGCCGCTTCCACGTCGCCGGCGACTGACGAGTCAAGCGCGGAGAAGACGATGGGCGCTTTCACCTGCTCTGGCGTGCACGCTTTCACCTCGAGTGCGGCGACGGCCGGCGGTAACGTGCCTTCGAGCCAACGGGTCGCCGACGCGTACGATTTGCCGGCGCTGCGCTCAGAAGCAGCGACTTCGACGAGATCGAACCAGGGGTGGTCTTCGAGCAGGCGGATGAACGCCTGCCCGACGGCACCGGTCGCGCCAAGAATGGCGACCGGCCAACGTGTCACGGGCGTGTTCATGCGAGCAGGGTGCGGATGATACGTTCGTACGCGCCGACTGACGCTTCGAGTTCAACCACATCGATGTACTCGATGGGCGTATGGGCGACGTGAATCGAGCCGGGCCCGAAGAGCAGCGGCGTCCCCCAGCGATTGAGCAGTGGGATGTCGCTGGTATACGCAACGGGCTCCACCTCGAAGCCGCTGAGCACGTGAAAGTATTGCGCGGGAATGTGCGATCCCCAGATCAACTCGGCACGCGTACCGGCCCACTCGGTGAAGGCCTGCTTCACGGGCCCGATATCACCGACGAGTCGAATCATGATCTCGGCTTCGGCAAGCCCGGGAACGATGTTGGCCTCGGTGCCGGCACGCAGCACACCGATGTTGTACGTGGTCTCGCCAAGAATGGGATCGACCGGGAGCACCAGCTCGCGCAACTGCGGGAGCATATCCAGCAGCGGTTCGAGCGCGCTGCTGCCCAGGTGGGCATATGCGGAATGCGCCTCGCGTCCACGCACTCGAACGATGACACGCTGCGCGCCTTTGCACCCCGATGCGAGCTTGCTCTCGGTCGGTTCGCCGTTCACGAGAAACTTGCTGGTGGCCGGCAGCCGGTTCGCGGCGCGCGCCCCCGGGGAGCCTTTCTCTTCGCCCACGACAAAGAGCAAATCGACCCGTTCCTCGCCGGTGTCGGCCAGTCGCTGCGCGGCGATCATCATGGCCGCCGCGATGCCTTTCGCATCGGACGACCCGCGACCGTACAACCGACTGCCTTCGAGGCGAGGCGGCACATAGGGAGGCACCGTGTCAAGGTGCGTGGAGAGTGTCACGCCGCCACCGCGGCGGGTGGCCCAGACGTTCGAGCGACCCGGCTCGACTTCCTGGAGTGACACGTTCCAGCCGCGCGCGACAAGCCAGCGCGCGACCAGATCCACCGCGTCCCGCTCGCGGCCGGTGGTGGATTCAACGGAGAGCAATTCGGTGGCGAGCGTGACGACGTCAGACATAGCCGAAACATACAATCGCCGCCGCTCGCCTCCTACTGCATGAAGTCCGCGATCGTCTTGGAGAGCGTGGTGTCGTCCATGGTATCGTCCCACCCTGGGGCCACCAGTGCGATCACCCGTTCCGCGCCTGAGTTGCACTCGATGGCCACGGTGTCGGCGGGAAGCGCAGCGGCCGCCTCACGCTGATCGACCGGCACTTCCGGCAGTTCGAGGCAAATCCATGTGGTACCGCGCGGGTCGCGCACTGTTCGCATCTGGGCTCCAGGCCACTGGGAGTACTCGGTGTACGCAAAAAACTCGCGCAGGCAACAACACGCGCGGTGCGGGCGAGCAACGACGACAACGTACCCGGAGCGGGATTCGAACCCGCACGTCCTTTTGGGACAGGAGATTTTAAGTCTCACGCGTCTACCGGTTTCGCCATCCGGGTATCGCGCCGTCGTATTCTCACCACCGCACCGCGCCTGATCTTCGGAGCTTAGCGCGCCTCGCCGTGCAACGCAAAACGGGAGCGCCGAAGCGCTCCCGTGTGCGAATCATCATAATGCTGAATCGACGTTCAGAGCGGGAAACGGGACTCGAACCCGCGACCCCAACCTTGGCAAGGTTGTGCTCTACCAACTGAGCTATTCCCGCACAGACTGGATTTTAGCAGTGTGGCCCGAGCCGGACAAGCGGCCGGCATCAATCAGGCACGGAGTCCGAGCGCATGCGCGGCATACCAAACCGTGTGGGCGAGCAAGCCCGCCAATGCCGCGTCACCACCGTTGCTGATCGCCCGCCCCTCGGCATCCACGACTTCGGCGGCAATGCCGTTGTCGAGCGGTGCCCGACGAAGCCAGGCGAGCACCTCCGGCGCCTCAGGACCCAGCAAGCGCGCGATCTGCGGCAGGAGCGGCGCACCCGACGCCTCCGGACCGGCGCCCTCGGGTGCGCCCTCCGCACGCAGCGCGCGTACCGAGCGACGATAGAGCGAGTCATCGCGATCGAGCGCTTCATACAACGGCAACCAGAGCAGTGACCCGACGGCATCGTCATCGAGCGACGCGTTGCCCGTGAGGTCGACCGCGACCGCCAACCTGGCCTTCTCGCCGCGATCGACCGCGAAATGCCGGCGGATTGCTGCACGGACGGCAGCGGGGTCTTCCACGGCGGCGGCCGCTTCCTCGTCGAGCGTGCGACGAAACACGTCGAGCGCGAGCGCCACCACCGCGTTGCCGTGGAGTGTGAACGGATACTTCGCCGGCGCCCCGGACGGCATCACTTCGGTGGAGAACAGCGGGACCCGCGCATCCCGTCGCGTCGGAGGACATCACGGCGCGAGATAGAGCGTGTCGGCCACGACGGGATCTTCGACGATCTGGTCGTCCTCCGAGTCCCGGATGTACCGATCGGTGGCGATGGCGAAGGCCGCCGGTCCTTCGATGCTGAAGCCGGGCTGAAACAGCGTGCCGTCGATGTAGTGCACGCCCTGCCCCGGCGCGTACCCGTGGAGCTCGCAGGCACGCACCAACAATTCGCGCGCGAGACCGGTGTCCGCCAACTGCACGGCAGGCAACGTCCACATCAGCGCTTCCCAATCGCGCACGGTACAGCCCATCGAGTGCCAGGGTGCCCGCGACCGCACGAGGTAGTAGTGCGCATCGTCGAGGCCACGTCCCACACCGTAAAAGTACGCGAAGAGCAGATTCCGGTTCACGATGCGATCCATCACGTCGCTTCCGGTGGTCTGTTCGAGCGCTGAGAGGGCTTCGCGCGTGGCCGTCAGCAGTGCGCGCCAGCCGCGGCGACGCAGCACGGCCACGGTGGCCTGCGCCCCATCCCGCTCGGGACCGACGGCGATGTAGAACGCCACCTGCACGGCGCCGTTCGCCGGGGCCACCAGTGCACGACGTATGGCAAACGGCCGCGAATCGCGCGACGCTGGCGCGGGGGCCTCGAGCGTCGCGGGGCCATCGCTGCCAATCGCGATCGCCGCGAGTCCCGGAATCGCGGCCCCCTCGAGCAACAACACATCGTCGGGTCCGACGCTGACGAGATGGTCATCGTCGAACGGCCGCGGTGTCCGCACGCGTTGTTGGCGATGGCCGAGCGCGCCCTCGAGTGCGATCTCGAGATTGACGTCGGTCGCCCCGCGATTCTCCACGGCGAAGGTGTACACCGCCCCGGCCATATCCGCATCACGGCCATATGGCGCAAAAATGGTCCCCCGCAGCACGAGGGATCCGATCGTGCAGGTGAAAGTCGGCAGCCATCCCACGGCGCGCTCCCACGCGATGCCCTCGGCCGCAAGCACGCGGACTTCTCCATCGACACGCAACACCGGGCCCATGAGCGGGGTACCCTGCCCCGACATGAACTCCGGCGACCCGGCGAACTCGATCGCGGCCCGCGCCCCACGATGCAGCACGCCAAGCGCGTGAATGGCGCCGTCCGTCGGGTTGATGCACGGCAGGGTCAGCCAGTGGTTGCCGGTGAGTTGCCAAGGGACAGAAGGAAGTTGCACAGCACGCTCTCGAGTGACGGGACGAGGGGTTTCGTTGACGCCCCCTCTGATGACGGCTAATCTAGCCGGTTCGGCGCACGACGCGTCCGGCCCGCGCCTCATGCAGGTGCCGGTCGGGAACGATCTGCTTCACCTCGCACATGACAACTCGCCTTGGCCTCACACCGATTGCTGTCCGCGCCTCGTCTCGCCACATCACTTCGTACAGTGCTCGCCTTGAGCGGCGTGCTGCTGGGAGTCGCGGTGGCGCGGCCGGAGCCCGTGCACGCGCAAACTGTGGCGGGTCTTGGCGATGATGCGATTCCCCTGCCGAAAGGAAGCAAGCGATTCCTGATCTCGGGGCTGTGGAACGACTGGGACGCCGTCTACAGGCCGTCGGTGAACGGTGGTCCGAACCCGCGGCCGCTTTTCGCCTCGCTCAATACGACCCAGGCGGGCGTCGCCGTCTTCCCGCAACTCGTCTCCGCCGAAGCCGGGGTGCGCACGCTCACCGGTCAGCCGACGTTCGCGCTCTCGTTGGGCGCGCTCGATGCCGCTGGCGAAGTGCGCCAGAGTATCGCCCCGCTGGGCCTCAATGTCGGCATTTCGCGCCGCCTGGCACTGGGGCTGCTGGTGCCGTACGTCGAGTCACGCGACGTGTCGCAGTTGCTGTTGAACCGCGTGGGCTCGACGGCCAACGTCGGCATGAATCCGGCGTATGTTTCGGGCACCAGTGCCACGGCCCGCTCCACGAATGGCAACGTGCTCTCGCAGATCGATCCCGCGCGGACGCAGCTTGCCGGCGAGATCAGTCGTTGCGCGTCGCCGACGGCCGACGGATGCGAGGCGATCCGCACGAATGGGGCAGCGGCGGAGGCGCTGCTGGCGCGCGCCGGGACCACACGCACCACCATCGCGTCGGTGTACGGCGACGCGACGAGGGGCGGGGCGCCCGTAGTGCCGATCGAGAACGGGAGCGCGCAAGCCGCCGTGCGGACTACCATCGCCACACTCCGCACCGATTTCGCCGCGTTCGGTGTGACCACCATCGTTGAAGGTGCCGCGCCGGCCGCGGCGAACACCGTGTACGGACCGGGCGGCATGACGCGAATCGTGAGCGATACCGCGTGGAAGCTCGGTTACAGTCGGCTCGGGAACACGCGGCGCGCGGGCATCGGCGACATCGATCTCACGGCCTCGTATCTGCTGTTCGACAGCTTCTCCGCCGACCAGGTGCGTCGTCTGCTGACGCCGTCGCGCGGTGTGCGCAGCATGTTGACGGCCGGCTGGCGTTTCGGCACCGCAGGAGCGGACCGCACCGACGATCCGTTCGATGTGCCGATTGGCGAAGGCGCCAACGCCTTGCTGGTGCGCAGCACCACGGACCTCGTGCTCACGCGATCCTTCTGGATGAGCGCCACGGTGCGCGCGGTCAAGCCGCTGTCCGACGAGATCGCCGTTGTGTTTCCGTTCCGTAACGACGCAAATGTGTTTGATGCGGTGACGGTGGGCACTGCCACGCGGTCGCTCGGCACGCGATTCGAGCTCGAACTGGCACCGCGCCTGTCGATCGGTCAGTTTTTCGGCATCTCTGCCGCGTATATGGCCCGTCGTTGGGGAGCCGATCGTTACGAGGGCGGCGACCCCACGTCGAGTGCGCCGCTCATGAGGGACTACACAATGCCTTCGCGCACGGTGCAGGCCGCCGCCGTCGGGGTCAGTTTTTCGACACTGTCGAGCTACGTACGGGGCCGCTCACGTTTTCCTGCCGAAGTGATTTACTCGCACACCGTTTCGCTGTCGGGATCCGGCGGGACGGTGCCTGCGTCAACGAGTGATCGGCTGGAACTGCGCGTCTATACGGGCTTTCCGCGACGTTGACGCAGGGGGGAGGCGACGGCCGTTTCGCTGTCCTCGTCCTCACCCCGTTCCAGCAATTCTCTCGCGTGCGCCCGACTGACTTCACGATCGGCGTCGCCCCCGAGCATGCGCGCGATTTCGATCACGCGTGGCTCTTCGCGAACGACCGTCGTGTCCGCCGTCGTCACGGTGCCGATCGCACTCTTCCGTACGAGGACGTGGTGGTGCGCGCGCGCCGCGATCTGCGCGAGGTGCGAGATGGCGAGCACTTGATGGTGCTTCGCGACGCGGCGCATAAGCGCACCGACCTGCCATGCGACGGCGCCGCCGATGCCGGCATCGACCTCGTCGAACACCAGCGTCGGCACCTGCTGCAGTCGCGCCAGCACGGTACTGAGCGCCAGCATCACCCGCGCGAGTTCACCACCCGAGGCCAGACGCCCGAGCGGACGCGCTTCACTCCCCGCATTCAACGCGGCGACGAAGGTGACGTGCTCCGCTCCGAAGGCGCCGACGTGATCGACCGGGATGAGGAGCACCTGCAGTCGTCCCTCGGGCATACCAAGCTCGGGCAGCAGCTGCGTGACGGCGCGGGCCAGTTGCTGCGCACCAGAATGCCGGCGGCGCGTCAGCTCTGCGGCGGCCTCGGCCAGCGCGCCTTCGGCGGCGGCCCGCGCGTCGCCAATGGCGGCCAGATCAAGCGTGCCCCCATCCACCAGATCGAGTTCGGCCCGCGCCTCTGTTCCGGTGGAAATCACCTCCTGCAGCGTCGGACCATGCTTTCGCATGAGCGACAGGAGTTGGTCCCGACGCCGCTCGAGCGTGCGTAGCCGCGACGGATCGGCTTCGATCGATTCGGCATACGTTTCGAGCTCGCGCACGAGTTCATCGAGGGCGTACACCGCTGCGTCGAAGCCGACCTGCCAGCGACCGGTGTCGGGATCGATACGCTCGAGTGAGACGAGTGCGCGGCGCACTATGGAAAGGCGCGTCAGCGCGGCGCGCTCGTCACCGGAAATCGCGCTCGCCGCCTGCACGGCCAGCGTCTGGAGCTCTTCGGCGTGAGACAGCCGGCGAATTTCGCCATCCAGCGTTTCGTCTTCCCCGACCACGGGATTGGCTTCGTCGATCTCGCGCGCCACAAATCGCAGATAGTCCGCGCGCTTGGCCGCCTCTTGACGACGCACCTCGAGCTCGCGCTCACGGGTGCGCAACGCACCGAGCTGCGCGTACGCATCGGCAACACGCGCGCGCAGGCCGAGCGCACCAGTGAAGGCATCGAGCACATCGCGCTGATGCTCGGCATCGACCAACTGTCGCGAATCATGCTGACCGAGCACGCTCACCAATTGCGCACCCACATCGGCGAGCACAGCGGCGGTCACCGGCGATCCGTTGATCCAGGCGCGCGAGCGTCCGTTACTGCCGATTTCGCGCTTGAGCACCAACGTCTCATCGTCGGCGTCGATGCCGCGATCGTCGAGCATCGCCCGCAGCGCAGGCATCACGCCGGGTTCGAAGACGCCCTCGACGGTCGCCTTGTCGGCACCGCTGCGTACGCGATCCGTGGCCGCGCGCTCGCCGAGCAGCATCCCCAGCGCCCCGACGATCAACGACTTGCCGGCGCCCGTTTCACCCGTCAAGACGTTCAGTCCTGCCGCCAACGGCAGAGCCACCGTATCGATGACCGCCACATTGCGGATACGGAGCTCGACGAGCATGCCCTACCTCCTCAAATCGTCTCGCCGTCGCGCTCGGACAATCCACCCCACCCGAGCTTCCGGCGCAATCGCGTGAAGAACGTGGTACCCGGGAAGCGCACGATCTGCACAGCGTTGCGCGCCTTACGGACCACCAACGTCTCGCCACCGGTGAAGGTAGTGCCAACCTGTCCGTCGATCGTCACCAAAAGTTCTTCCGGCCCATCATCTGCACGCACCTTGACCTCGACGTGCGGCGGGAGCACCAGCGGCCGCATGGCCAGAGTGTGGGGCGACACCGGGGTCAGAACGATGCTCTCCACCGTCGGCACCACGATCGGTCCGCCTGCGGAGAGCGAATAGCCGGTGGAGCCGGTCGGCGTCGAGACCACCAAACCATCGGCGGAGTAGGATCCGATCGCTTCATCGTCGACGAACACGGTGAACTTCACGACGCGCGCGAAGCCGCCCTTGTGCAGCACGACGTCATTGAGCGAGAGCCAGCTACACCGTTCAACGCCGTCACGGTCAAGCGCGCAGGATTCGAGCGCCATGCGTGGTTCCGACACGAAATCACCGGCCGCAAAGCGTCGCACGCCGACTTCGAACTCTTCGCCGGTGCACGCGGTAAGAAAGCCCAGTCGACCGAGATTGATACCGAGGATCGGTACAGTCCGACCGTTCAGGAACCGCGCGCCGCGAAGCAGCGTACCGTCCCCGCCGAGCGTAAACAGCGCGTCGACCTCTTCGGGCGTCGCGAGCTTCCCGCCCTCCTCCGCAATTTCCCACAGGTCCTTCTCAAACAGCAGCGTCAATCCGAGTTCAGGCGCGATGTCGAGCAGCGTGCCGAGGATCGCGGGGAGTCCGATGTATCCCTTATGACCGATGACGCCGACGCGCATCAACCGGCGAGTGCTTCGGAGTCATGCAACGCGCGCACGCGATCCGCGATTCCGGCGGGGTCGAGTCCGAGTGACGAGAGCTGCTTCTGGCGTGGCGCCGAATAGATGATGCGATCGGGCACGCCATGCACCGCCGTGCGCACGGTCGGCGCCTGACGATGGATGATCGAACTGATGAACGCGCCGAATCCGTTCACGACGGTGCCCTCCTCAACGGTGAGCACGTGCGTGTGACCGGCGAGGATCGCGTTCAGCGTAACTTCGTCGTACGGCTTGATGTAGCGGCAGTTCACGACAGTGACGTCGAGACCGTCAGCGGCAAGCAGCTCGGCGGCGGCCAGCGACTGACTCACCATCGTCCCAACGGCAAGTATCGCAAAGTCGCGGCCATGGCGCAGCACTTCCCACGTCGCGTACGGCGTGGCGGCAATTCGGGACATCGCGCCAGGAATATCGGGCGACGCATCACGCGGGTAGCGGAGTGAGAACGGTCCGTCGGTGTGTTCCACGGCGGCGCGCAACAGTCCGAGCATCTCGGTGCCGTCCTTCGGCGCGGTCACCGTCATGCCGGGAACGGAGAGCATGTAGGCGATGTCGTACAGACCCATGTGCGTTTCGCCATCCTCGCCAACGAGGCCGGCGCGGTCCATCGCGAACACGACAGGCAGCTTCTGCAAGGCCGCATCATGAATGATGTTGTCGTACGCGCGCTGCAGGAACGTGGAGTAGATCGTGACGATGGGCCGCACGCCGCGCGTGGCGAGGCCCGCCGCGAACGTGACACCGTGTCCCTCGGCGATACCGACATCGAAGAAGCGTTCGGGGAAGGCCTTCGCAAACGGCACCGTACCGGTACCGGTCGGCATGGCGGCCGTGATCACCGCGATGTCCTTCCGCTCTTCACCGAGTTCGGCCAGTCCCTTGCCGTATACGGTGGTGTACGCGGGATTCGCCGTCGAGACCGCCAGTTGCTTGCCTGTGGCCGGATCGTGACCGGGCGGAAGCGCATGCCACTTCTCACCGTGATCGCCGGCGGGAAACCCTTTGCCCTTCTTCGTGATCACATGCACCAGACGCGGCGTGTTCATCGCGCGCACGGCGGTGAACGTCTCCAGCAACGCATCGAGGTCGTGACCGTCGATCGGGCCGAAGTAGCGAAAGCCGAGCTCTTCGAACAGGACGCCCGGCGTGAGCAGCGACTTCAGGCTCTCTTCCCACTTCCGCACCAGCGTGCTCACACCCGTGAACGGCGCCGGCGCGTTGTCCACGATGTCGCCGATGCGCGAGCGCAAGCGGTTGTAGAGCGGATTACGCTGAATGCTCGTGAGATACTTGTGCATGGCACCGACGTTTGGCGCGATCGACATCTCGTTGTCGTTGAGCACGACAATGATGTCACGATCGGAATGTCCGGCGTTGTTGAGCCCTTCGTACGCCAGCCCCGAGCCCATCGAGCCGTCGCCGATGATGGCGGCCACTTTGAACTGTTCTCCAAGCACATCGCGGCCCGCCGCCATACCGAGCGCCGCCGAAATCGCGGTCGCCGCATGCCCGGCGCCGAACGTGTCGTACTCGCTTTCCGTGCGCTTGAGAAAGCCCGACAATCCGTGTTCCTGCCGCAGCGACTCCATCTCCGTGTTGCGCCCGGTGAGCAACTTGTGCGGGTAGGCCTGATGCCCGACGTCCCACACCAGCTGGTCTTTCGGCGTTTCGAAGACGGTGTGCAGCGCGATCGTCAACTCGACGACGCCGAGCCCCGCCCCGATGTGGCCGCCGGTACGCGAGCAGACGTCGATCAGGCGTTCGCGCATGTCCTGCGCGAGCGTGCGCAGCTCGTCGCGCGACAGGCCACGGAGATCGGCGGGTGAGTTGATGCCTTCGAGAATGGACATGGCGGAGTCAGGATGTGCGTCGCGGGAGACGTCCGCGGCGGTCAGGTGCGACAATCAGGAACGGCGAAATACGGAACTGCAGCTTCACGGACTCGAGTACACCGGCGCCTGCCTACGAACGTCGTTCAACGATGAAGCGAGCCAACTGCTCAAGCGTCGGGGTCAGCAGCCCCTCGTGGGCCAGTGCTCGACATCCCTCCTCAACCAACGCCACCGCGCGCTCAATCGCTCCATCCACCCCCAGCAGGGCGGGATAGGTGCTCTTGTGCAACGCGATGTCCCGACCGGCCGTCTTTCCCAATTGATCCGTGGTCGCCGTGATGTCCAGTACGTCGTCGGCAATTTGGAACGCCAGACCGATCGCGGCGCCGTACTGGGCGAGGGCCAGCCGTCGGGATGCTGGCGCCAGTGCCGCGCGGGCCCCCAGTGTGACGGAGGCCATGATCAACGCCCCGGTTTTGAGGCGGTGCACTCGCTCCAAAGCCTCGAGTGTAAGGTGCACGCCTTCGGCCTCCAGATCGAGCAGCTGGCCGCCGATCATTCCGCCAGCTCCGGACGCGTCCATCAAATCGCGCACGATGTCGCCGGCGACTGTGTCCGAGAGACCCATCGCCTTGGCGGCGTGCCAGGCGCTGCGCGCCGCCATCGGCACCATAGCCAGTCCGGCGGCCGTCGCGACGGGGACGCCGTACACGCGGTGCACGGTGGGGCGACCGCGCCGGACGTCGTCGTCGTCCATACATGGCAGGTCATCGTGCACCAGCGAGTAGGCGTGCACGACTTCGACCGAGGCGGCGAGATCCCTGGCGTCACCGGTGCCGCCGCAGGCGCGGTAGGCTTCCATCAGCAGGATGGCGCGCAGCCGCTTGCCTTCCCCCAGCAGCGAATAGCGAATGGCCTCTGCCGTCAGCGGGGCCACGTCGCTGAGCCAGCGGGCGCAGAACGCGTCGAGCGCCTGCTGCACCGCCGCGCGCTCCGTCGCGAAGGAGGGGGCGGACGTTTCAGTGCTGGTTCCGACGGGCGTCATCGCGTCAGCCGCCTAGCTCGACGACCGAGAAGGAACCATCGGCCGCCTCGACCAGCTGCTGCACACGGGCGTCAACCGTCTTGAGGGCCTCACCGGCCGAGCGCAGATGGGTGATGCCTTCCTCGAAGAGGCGAAGGGCCTGTTCGAGATCGACATCGTTGCGCTCGAGCTCGCGCACGATCTCCTCCAGGCGGGTCAGTGACAGTTCGAAGCTCATACGCCCTCCTCAGATGGAAACCCCAGAACCGGCTCGGGAAGCGGACGCCCCGCACCGGCAATAGCCGATACGATACCGTCACGGAGCCATAAGTCGAACGGGGCGCCCGGTACGAACTGATCCCGTCCGCTCAAAGTAGCGCCCTCGGGCGTTCGCGCCACCGCAAACCCGCGAGCCAACGTGCTGAGTGGCGACAGCGCGTTGAGCTGACCGGCCAGTGACTCCACACGCGACCGACGGCGCTCCACAATTCGGGTGGCCGCGAGGCCCAACCGCTTCTGCACCTGCGACAGTGACGCGATCGCGCGCTCCTCGCGGCGCCGGGCGGCCACCGCCAGGCGCTTGCCGAGCGATTCGACGCGGGCGATGACCTCACGTCGTGACGGCACCGCCAGCTCGGCCGCGGCCGACGGCGTCGCCGCCCGTACATCGGCGACCAGATCGCAGATGGTGACGTCGACCTCGTGACCGACGGCGGAGATCGTCGGGATGGGACAGCTCGCCAGCGCACGAGCCACGCGCTCGTCGTTGAAGGCCCAGAGATCCTCGCGCGCGCCGCCCCCGCGCCCGATGATGAGCACATCGGCGTCCTGCCACCGGCTCACGCGCTCGATGGCCGCGACGAGCGATTCCGGTGCGCCTTCCCCTTGCACTTTGGCCGCCACGATGACGATCTCCACGTCGGCGCTGCGGGCCCGTGCGACGGTGATGATATCATGCATCGCGGCGCCATCCGGGCTCGTGATCACCGCAATCCGGCGCGGAAAGGCCGGCAATGCACGCTTGCGGGCCGGATCGAGCAGACCGTCCTTTTCGAGGCTCAGCCGGGTACGCTCGAGCGCCTTCCGCCAGAGGCCATCGCCCTCTGCTTCGAGCGCACGCACAGAAAACTGCAGATCGCCACGCACCGGCCAGACGGTCATCTGGCCGTAGGCGAGCACTTGCATGCCGTCGTCGGGCGGTGCGGGAATGCGCTTGGCCGCCGAACTCCAGATCACACACTTCACCTGCGCCTCGGCGTCACGCAGCGCGAAGTACCAGTGCCCGTTGCGATGGGCCTTGAAATCGCTGACTTCGCCGCGCACCCACAGTGGCGGAAACGCGCCTTCGATCAGGTCCTTCGCCGCACTCGTGAGCGTGTGCACGGCAATCGCCGATTCCGGCGCGCTGCCCGGCGCCTCGTCGGAAGGGACCGGTGGCCCGTAACTTTGATACCCGCTGCTGCGGCGTCCGGCCATGCGACTCAGCTCAGCGCGCGGGCAGCGTGCGTTCGGCCGCACGCACGGTGTTGCGCAACAGCATCGCGATGGTCATCGGTCCGACACCGCCGGGCACGGGCGTGATGAGCGACGCGACCTCGACGGCGCTCGCGAAATGCACGTCGCCACACAGTCGACTGCCTTTCGCGCGCGTCGCATCCGGTACGCTGTTCATGCCGACGTCGATCACCACCGCGCCGGGCTTGATCATGTCACCGGTGATCATCTCGGCGCGACCAGCGGCCACGATCAGGATATCGGCGCGACGTGTGTGCGACGCCAGATCCTTCGTGCGGCTGTGGCAGATGGTCACCGTGGCGTCGCCTCCAATGCGCGCCTGAATCAGCAGCGCCGCCATCGGTTTCCCGACGATGTTGCTGCGTCCGACGACCACCACGTCGGCGCCGCGCGTGTCCACACCGCTGCGCAGCAGCATCTCGATCACGCCCGCCGGCGTGCAGGACACGAAGCCGTCGGTGTGACCGATCAGCAACTTGCCGACATTCTCAGGATGAAAGCCGTCGACATCCTTGTCGGGCCGGATATGTCGGATGACCGTATCGGGATCGATGTGCTTCGGAAGCGGCATCTGCACGAGAATCCCGTGCACCGATGCGTCGTCGTTCAGCTGCTCCACCAATGTCAGCAGTTCCGCCTGCGTCGTGTCGGCCGGCAGACGAATGGTACCACCGGCCATGCCCGCCTCGCGGGACGCCTTCTCCTTGGCTCCCACGTACGTCGCGCTGGCGATATCGTCGCCAACGAGGACCACCGTGAGGCCGGGCACCACACCGCGCTCGCGCAGGGCATCCACGTCGCGCGCCACTTCTGCGCGGACAGTCGCCGCGATCGCCTTGCCGTCGATCAGCTCAGCGTGCAAAATCCACCGCCCGGCTTTCTCGAATCACGACCACCTTGATCTGTCCCGGATACTGCAGCTCGGATTCGATACGCCGTGCGATCTCTTCCGAGAGCGCCGTCATGCGCGTGTCGTCCACCTGCTCCGGTGTCACGACCACACGGACTTCACGACCGGCCTGAATAGCGAAGACCCGCTCCACGCCGCGGTAGCTGGAGGCGATCTTCTCCAGCCCTTCGAGCCGCTTGACGTACGTCTCGAACGCCTCGCGGCGCGCGCCGGGACGCGACCCGGAAATGCTGTCGCCGGCCTGCACGAGCACTGACACTTCACTTTCGTGCGGCACGTCGTCGTGGTGCGCGGCGATGCAGTTCACCACCAGCGGATTCTCGCCGTACTTCGTGGCCACCTCGACGCCGAGTTGCACATGCGTACCTTCGTGCTCGTGCGTGAGCACCTTGCCGATGTCGTGCAACAGCGCACCGCGCTTGGCGAGTGCGACATCGAGCCCGAGCTCAGCCGCCATCATGCCCGCCAGCCACGCGACTTCCTTGGAATGTGCAAGGATGTTCTGCCCGTAGCTCGTGCGCCACTTCATGCGGCCGATGAGCTTGACGAGCTCCGGATGCAGACCGGCCACACCTACGTCGTACGCGGCCTGCTCGCCCGTCTCGATGATCGCTACTTCGACTTCCTTGCGGGCTTTGGCGACCACTTCTTCAATACGACCGGGATGAATGCGGCCGTCACTGACGAGCTTCTCGAGCGCGAGCCGTGCGGTTTCGCGACGGACCGGATCAAAGCAGGAAACCACAACGGTATCCGGGGTGTCGTCGATGATGACATCCACACCGGTCGCCAGTTCGAAGGCGCGGATGTTACGGCCTTCGCGGCCGATGATACGCCCCTTCATCTCGTCATTCGGTAGCGAGACGGCCGACACCGTGGTTTCGGCCGTCGTTTCGGCAGCCACGCGCTGCACGGCGAGCGCCACAATCTTCTTGGCTTCCCGATCGGCGTTCCGCTTCGCCGACTCGCGAATCTCACGGAGACGGCTGGCCGCGTCAGCCAGGGCCTCGTCTTCCAACCGACGAATCAGCTCGGCTTTCGCCTGATCAGCGCTGACACCGGCCAGCTGTTCGAGCTTGCGTCGTTCCTCAGCGATGACCTTGTCGAGTTCCTGCTCTTTCGAGGTCGCCACCGACTCGCGTCGACCAAGCTCAGACCCGCGCCGCTGTACTTCCTGTTCGCGGCTCTCCAGCGATTCGCGGGCGCGATCAAGCTGCGACTCGCGCTCGAGGACGCGCTTCTCCTCACGTTCGAGCTCGACCCGACGCTGCCGCACATCCTGTTCATGCGACTCGCGAAGCTGCAGTACTTCTTCCTTGCCCGCGACGATTCCAGTGCGCCGAAGCGTTTCCGCCTCGCGCTTCGCTTCATCGAGGACGCGCACGGCGCCCTCTTCCGCGAGGACAAGCGCTCGCTGCTGCTCAGTGGTCTCCACCTTACGCCACGACTGTCGCCCGACTACGTACGCGACTACAGCCGCGATCAACCCAAGGGCGCCAACTAGCGCCGCTGCGGGAATCTCGCCCATGAGGATCTATGCTCCACCGCGGCTAAGCGCGGGTTCTTGATCGTTTTCCATCAGATCTATCGTGCGCACGGCACGGGCGACTGTCACGATGCGCCGCGGCTGGCGGAGAGGGAGCGACCTCCGCTGCCGCGGCACAGGGGTGCGCGCATGCCGTTGACTTTCAGAACGTACGGACGCGTCGAGAGGCCCGCAACGGGGAGCAGCAGGCCGCCGAGGTCCCGCCCGTTGGTTTCCGCGGACGAAGCGTCATTCAGATCGGATTCCCGTCCTCGCCACGCTTGGCAGGCGGAAGAAGCGGGCGAATGTCGGAGGCAAGCTGCCGGATGTCCGCCGTCAGCATTTCCACGGCAGCGCGTTCGCGAAACAGCTCGTCGGTGATCTGGAGCGCGGCCAAGATCGCGGCCTTCTGCGTTTCCACGGTGGATCCGCCGCCCATTATAGCCCGGATCGTCCGGTCCACGTGTTCCGCTACGGACTTGGTATGCTCGGGCGATGCCTCCGTCCGAAGCGTGTACTCCTCGCCGACGATACGGACCTTCACCACCAACTTGTTGTCCATCATCGTTCCGCCCCGTGTCCGATCTGCTGACGGAGAAAACGCACACGCTCGCCGAGTTGCGCCGTTTTCTCACCCGCCTCGGCCAGTCGGGCGCGTAGCTGCTCATTCTCGCGCGCCAGCTCGCTCTCGACGGCCTGCGGCGTGGCGGCCTCAACCGCCGCCGCGAATGAAACTTGGACGCGAGCGACCTCGGCTTTGGCCAGCTCCGCCTTGGCGTCCAGTTCCCGAACCTTGGCTTCCAGCAGCGCCCGCGCCTGGTTCGAGCGCTGTCCGTCAGCTCGCACTTCGATCAACGTGCCGTCCCGCTCAGCCACCACCTGCTCGAGCTCGCGGGTACGCGACTCGGCCGCCAGTGCCCGCCGGCGGTACCCCGCCAGTTGGTCACTAAGGTTGCGGACGAGCGTATCGAGTTCTCGAAACGCGGCGGTGTCAGGACGCACGTGGACGGATACCGAGTTCCTTGTCGAGGAGATCCAGCAGGCGGGCGCGCCGGCCTTCGATCTCCTTGTCTCGCAGGGTGCGCTCCGGATGCCGGAAGGTCAACCGCCAGCCAAGACTCCGATGTGCCGCAGGTACGCCGGCCCCGCGGAATTCGTCAAACAGGCTCACCCGTTCCAGCAGTTCGCCACCAGCACTCCGGAGGGCCTGCTCCACGGTGGCGGCGGCGACGCCGTCCGGCACCAGCAGGGCGAGATCGATCTCCGCGGCCGGCGTGGTCGGCAGTGACTTGAAGCGAATACCGGCCGATGCCGAAGATTCCCGTTCGATAGGGGCGACATCGTGCCCGTTCGTACGAGGCGCTGCGACATCGGCCGACGGAATGACACCAAGCCTGACCTCGATGCCGAACGCCTCACTGGCCCACACCGGACGATCGAGCGCGACCGTCTCGACTTGCCCGATTTCGCCGAGGCCGTCGACGGCGAGCGTCCAGATGGCGGGTGTGGCACCGGCCGCCAACGTGGCGCGCTTGCCCGGGAATGCCGCCGCGAGCACGCGTTCGGCGATTTCCTTCGCGTCCCACATGTCGAACGCGGGCGGCTGCGGCTCGGTGAAATGCGCCGGACGACGGCTGCCCATAATCAGTGCGCCGACGCGCACTTCCTCTCGCGGTAGTCGATTCGAGGTGCCGAGAAACACGTTGCCGACTTCGAACAGCCGCAGGTTGCCCTGCATGCGCGTGAGATTGTACTCGGCCCGACGGGCGAGCGTGTCGAGGATCGACGCGCGCAGGAACGGCTCGTCGTCGGCCAGCGGGTTTCGCACGCGCGGGGTGTGCTCGTCGCCCGTGCTCGTGAACGGCATCGGTCTCGTTTCGGCGAGTCCCATACCTACCAACAGATCGCGTACCCGACGACCGGCGAGATGCAACGGGTGATCCGGCGCATTGCCTGGTCGGAACGGACGCAGCTCATCGGGGAGGCTGTCGAAGCCGACCAGTCGCGCGACCTCCTCGATCAGATCGACTTCGATGAGCAGATCGTGTCGCCACGTGGGCGGGGTGACCACCAATCCGTGCGCATCCTCGACCACCGTGCACCCGAGTGATTCAAGCCGATGACGAATCTCCGACGGTGCGACCACGACGCCAAGGACGCGCGCGAGACGCGAGGGACGCACCGTCACGAGGCTCCGCGACGCCGCTGGCTCACCAACGTCGATGAACTCGACGACCTGACCACCGGCCACTTGCGTGATCAATGTCGCCGCCATGCGCGCGACATCGAGCGTGTTGCCGCCGTCCACGCCGCGCTCGAATCGATACGAGGCGTCCGTGGAGAGGTTCACCGCGCGACGCACCCGGCGCACGAAGCGCGGCTCGAACACGGCGACTTCCAACAGTACGTCGGTGGTGGAGGCCGAGACCTCACTGTCTCGTCCACCCATCACGCCGGCCAACGCCACCGGACGTTCCCCGTCGCAGATCGCGGTCGTTCCGGCCGTCAGCGCGTGCGTCGCGCCGTCGAGCGTCACGAGCGACTCACCAGCGAGGGTAGGCCGCACCACGATGCCCGTGCCGGACAGCTTGGCGAGGTCGAACGCGTGCACAGGCTGTCCGAGACCGTGCAACACGTAGTTGGTGGCATCGACCACGTTGCTGATGCTGCGCAGTCCGATGCTTTCGAGGCGCTGACGCAGCCAATCCGGGCTGGGGCCGACCTGCACGCCCGTAATCACGGCGGCGATATAGTGCGGGCAGCTGACCGCATCGTCAATCCGCACCGTGGCATGTGCGCCAGCGGCGCTCGACGGTGCACTGTGTACTGGCACGTTCGGCGCCGCTGGCCCGATGTCGGCCGGACACGCCGTCATCGGCACGCTGAGCAGGGCCGCGATCTCTCGCGCCACACCGACGTGCGACAGCAGATCGGGACGGTTCGGCAACACGTCGAGATCGAGACGCGCATCGGCGATCGGGAGCACGTCGAGCAACGGCGTACCCGGCGCCGCGTCGGTTTCGAGCGCGAGGATGCCGTCGTGTTCCTGACCGAGGCCAAGCTCACGGGACGAGCAGAGCATGCCATTGCTCGTCTCGCCGCGGATCTTGCGCTTTTCAATTTTGAGCCCGCCGGGCATGATCATGCCGGTGCGCGCGAACGGATACTTGGTACCCACCGCCACATTCGGCGCGCCACAGACGACATCGAGCAGCGTACCGCTGCCGTCATCGACCTTGGTGACCCACAGATGATCGGAGTTGGGATGCCGCGCCGCTTCGACCACCTGCGCGACGACGAACGACGCGAGTTCGGCACCGAGCCGCTCGATGTTATCGAGCGTCACGCAGTGTCGACTCAGCGCATCGCCGATGTCTTGGGCGGAGCGCGTATGGGGTACGAACTGCTTGAGCCATTCATGAGAAACGATCATCGCGCGAACTGCTCCAGGAAACGGACGTCGGAATCGTACAGGACACGGATGTCGCTGATGTCGTAGCGCGACATCGCGATACGCGCCGGCCCCATGCCGAACGCCCATCCGGTGAACTTCTCGCTATCAAGGCCCGCGTCCTCGAGCACATGCGGATGCACCATGCCGCAGCCAAGAATCTCGACCCAACGCAGTCCCTTGCCGTCGTTCAGGTCGACTTCAACATCCATCTGCGCGCCGGGTTCGACGAACGGGAAATACGACGGACCGAAACGCACGCGACGCGAGGCGCCGTAGAAGCGGCGCGCGAACTCCGCGAGCGTCGCCTTGAGATCCACGAACGAAATGCCCTCGTCTACCGCAAGACCCTCGAGTTGCATGAAGGCGGGCGCGTGCGTGGCATCGAAGAAGTCGCGGCGATACACCTGTCCGGGCGCGAGCACGCGCACCGGCGGCTTGTACTGCTGCAGCGTACGCACCTGCACCGGCGACGTGTGCGTGCGCAACAACGTGTCCTGTCCGAGATAGAGCGTGTCATGCAACTCCATCGCCGGATGATCGGGCGGGAAGTTGAGCGCACCGAAGTTGTACCACTCCGTTTCGGCTTCCGGACCGAGCGCGATCGTGAATCCAAGTTCGCGGAAGATCTCGCAGATCTCGTCGATCACGAGGGTGACCGGATGCAACGATCCGCGCCACACGCTGCGCGCCGGCATGGTCGCATCGAACGTCGAGGTACCGGCGGCCGAGGCCTGTCGCGCCGCGAAGACGTCGAGGGCCTCTTGGATGCCCTGCTTGAGCGTATTGAAGGCCGTGCCGGCGGCGCGGCGATCGTCGGCCGGCAGTGCGCGCAGCGCGCCTTGCAGGGCCGCGAGCCGGTCGTCCTTGAGCGCGTTCAACTGCCCCTTGGCAACATCGAGGCGCGTGTCGGGGTCGAGCGCGTCAAGCAGTGCGCGCGCGTCCTGCGCGAGGGCATTCGCCTGGGCGAGATACTCGGAAAGTTGCACGGGACGAAATCGGAAATCGGGGGATCGCGACGGATGGCGGAGTGGGTCCGCTGCGGAAGCACGAAGGGCCGGCATCGCGTCGATGCCGGCCCTACAACTTAACCATGAACGGCGCCGCCGTTCACGCGTTACGGCACGTGTGCGTTACGCGGCGACGGTCTTGGTTTCGATCGCCTTGCGCACCTGCTCGGCGATGAGCGTGAAGGCTTCCGGCTCGCGCACGGCGAGGTCGGCGAGGACCTTCCGGTCGATCTCGATACCAGCGGCGTGAAGACCGTTGATGAAGACGCTGTACGACATGTCGTGCATGCGGGCAGCGGCGTTGATACGCACGATCCAGAGGCGACGGAAGTCGCGCTTCTTGTTCTTGCGATCGCGGTACGCATAGCGCCAGCCACGCTCCACGGTTTCCTTGGCGGCCTTCCAGAGCTTGGACCGGCCACCAAAGGCTCCCTTGGCGTGCTTGAGGATCTGCTTCTTCCGCTTGAGGCGGACGACGTTGGATTTTACGCGGGGCATAGTAGGTCCTCAGGCCAGGATAAGACGCTTGATACGCTTCACTTCGCCGTTGGTCGCGACGAGGGTCGGACGGCGGAGGTTCCGCTTACGCTTCGACGTCTTCTTGGTCAGGATGTGGCTCTTGTAGGCCTTCAAACGCCGCACCTTCCCCGATCCCGTCACGGTGAAGCGCTTCTTGGCGCCGCTGTGGGTCTTCATCTTCGGCATAATCTGCTCACGGCTACGGTCGACCGCTCCGATGCGGAAGCGGCCCTGCATGCGATCACGCGCTGCTTACTTCGGCGCGAGGATCATCGTCATCGATTTTCCTTCCATGGACGGCGCGCTCTCGATCTTTGCCAGATCGGCGAGTTCCTGAGACACCCGATCGACCACCTGCCTGCCAAGCTCAGGATGGGCGATCTGTCGACCGCGGAACATCAGCGTCACCTTCACCTTGTTGCCTTCCTCGAGGAATCGCCGCGCATGGCGGGTCTTCGTCTCGAAGTCGTGATCATCGATGCCCGGTCGGTACTTGACC
>JBBQXC010000044.1:0-28147 GCA_038210005.1 Gemmatimonadales bacterium | reverse complement strand
CCTGGGGCGCCGCCCCATCTGACTGTCGTTTTCGTACTTACCGATTCTACCTGCTGGGGAGTTTTCCGTGCCGAATATCAAGTCCGCGAAGAAAGACCTGCGGAAGTCGCGTGCGGCTGCGGTGCGCAATCGTGCGCAGCGTTCGGCGCTGCGTACCGCCGTCAAGCGGGCGAAGCTCGCCGCCGCTGGTGCCGATGATCGCCTGTCTGCCGTTTCGCTGCTTGATCGTGCGGCGCGCAAGGGACTCATCCATCGCAATGCCGCTGCTCGTCAGAAGAGCAAGATGGCCAAGGCCGCCAACAAGGCCGCGTAAGTTTCGCGACACACGCTGTACGACGAAGGGCCGGACTCTCTGAGTCCGGCCCTTCGTCGTGGTCATCTTCCCTCACCCGCCTCAGAACCGCTCGAACGCATCAGAACGCGGCGAGTTCTCCGCCACACCGTTCGCAATACCACTCGGTGGGCAAGTTCATCGTGCTGCACTCGGTGCAGCGCAAGGTTTTGAGTGGCTCGCTGGTCGGCGCAGCGGTCGATCCCGACGACACCCCCGGTGACGAGCGGGCCGGTGTGGGATCGATCACCGATCGCAAGAACGCGAGATCGTCGAAGGCGTCGCCGGCATCGAGCGGCGCCGTCGACGGCGACGACGACGACGCGGGTGTGGCCGTCGCGGTGTTGCTCCGCGGTGCCGGAGGCGCAGACATCGACGAGGCGCCGTGCACGTCGCGCTCAACCTCGATGCCCTCCAGCGACCGGGTGAAGGTCGGATCCGGAGTTCCCGTGCTGTCCGCGAACATCGCCAGCGCATCGTCGAACTCGGACGAGGCCTGCTCCGCCACCGGCTCCGGCACCGGCTCCAGCACCATTTCAGGCACCAACTCCGGCATCTCGGTCACCAGGCGCACCTCGGACAAGACATCGGGCGTGGCGCCGAACGCGATATCCACGTCGGCGAACGGCTCCACCACCCGCTCCGCCGTCAGCTCGTCTGACGCATCCACGGGCGTATCCACGGGCACATCCACGGTCGTATCCACGGTCAGCGCGACAGACACGGCCTCGGTGACGTCGCTGACCTCGGCTTCAACCACCTCCACGGGCGGCTCGCTGCTGGCGCTGGCGAGTAGCGTACGGATCTCGTCGACCTCGGTAAGCAGGCCACCGCGTTGCTCGCCGAGCGAGGCAATCTTCGCTTCGACATCCTGACGCACGACTTCCCAGCGATTGTCATCGTATTCGCCGACGGCGGTACGGAGCATCGCTTCGATGCGTTCGTCTTCGAGCGTGGCCAATTCGGCCTCGAGTGTGCTCAACCGGCTGTCGAGCTCATCGCCGTGCGTCGACAGCGCGCCGACGTGCTCTCGGAGCTGCGTCATGACGACATCGCGACGCGCGACGTAATCACCGTGCACGCGGTCGAACACGCGACTCGGCGTCTCCGCGCGACGCGCGTCGAGCGCGGTCAACCAGTCATCATAGCGTTGCCGCTCGGCAACGAGCGACCGGACTTCGTCGATGGACACTGCGCGAGACTCCGTCATGTGAGGGCGCTGAATTAGCGAATCGACTCCAGGTACCAACCAGACGAATATGACTGAGGTGAATCACGACCATGTGTGACGCAGGTCGCAATCTTCCGTCAGGCCCTTATCGCCTGTGCTGCATCCTCGTACCGGGGATGCAGCGAAGCAAGCACGGCCGCTTCCGCTGGGGGGAGCGACTGTGGGCCTCCCAACAGGCGCGCGACCGCGAGAATCCGCGCGGATTGCTCCACGCTTTCCATTCGCAGCAAGGCGTCCTCGATCGATCGTCCGACCGCTGTGACCCCGTGATTCGCCAGCAGGAACACCTCGTGTGCCGCGAGGAACGGACGCATGGCATCGGCGAGGGCCGGCGTGCCAGGACGCCCGTAGGGCACCAGCGCGATCGGCCCCACGACGACCGGCAACTCCGGCAAGACGTCGGCAGGGATGGGAATTCCCGCCGCGGCGAATCCGGTGGCTGCCGGGGGATGAGCGTGCACGATCGCCTGCACATCGGCGCGAGCCGCATAGCAAGCGAGATGCATCCCCAATTCCGACGATGGGCGGCGCGGCGTGTCACGAGCCTGAGGGTCACCCGGCAGCGCGTCGACTCGTTCCTCGTGACACAGCGTGCCGTCGGCGCGCACCCGAAGCACGTGCGTGTGGTCGATAGCGCCCTTATCGACGCCGTTGGCGGTCACCAGCAGATCGCCGTTGGGAAGCCGGCAGGAAAGGTTCCCCTCCGCACCGGCCAGCAGCCCGCGCGCGTGCAACCGTCGGCAAGCGGCGGCCAGCATGATGCATGCGTCGAGGACGGCTTGCTCCACCGTTTGCTCAGTCGGCTCGATAGACGACGCGACCGCCGACCACGGTGAGTCGGGCCTGTCCGGTGAGCTGGTGCCCGCCATACGGCGTGTTGCGTCCCTTCGACTTGAACGCCTTCGGATCGACGGTCCAGGTACGATTCGGATCGAACACGGTGACGTCGCCGAGGCTGCCCGGCGCGAGTGTACCGCCCGGCAGGTGGAAGACCTTGGCAGGCTTGCAGCTCATCGCGTCGACCAGCTGCGACAGTGTCATGATGCCGCGATGCAGCAAGTAGGTGCAGTTGATACCGAGCGCGGTCTCGAGTCCGACGATGCCGTTGGGCGCATCGGCGAATTCGCGTTCCTTTTCGTCGTAGTGGTGCGGCGCATGGTCGGTGACGAGCAGATCGATGGTTCCGTCGGCGAGCCCCTGCTGCAGTGCCTCGACATCGGCCGCCGTGCGCAGCGGCGGATTCATCTTCGCGTTGGTGTTGTAGCCTTCCACTGCATCTTCGGTGAGGGAGATGTGGTGCGAGCACACTTCCGACGTGACGTTGATGCCGCGTTCCTTGCCCCAGCGCACGAGCTCCACGGAGCCCTTCGTGCTGAGATGGCAGAGGTGGATATGACCACCGGTGCGTTTGGCGAGCAGAATATCGCGAATGACATAGATCTCTTCGGCTTCGGCCGGGATGCCTTTGAGGCCGAGCTTCGCGCTCATGATGCCCTCGTTCATGCTGCCGCCGCGGGCGAGCGTCATGTCTTCGCAATGTTCGGCGATCGGTACGTTGAACGCCCGTGCATATTCGAGCGCCGTGCGCATGAGCTGCGCGCTTTCCACGGGCCTGCCGTCGTCGCTGAAGGCGACGGCGCCAGCACCGACCATCTCGGCGATTTCGGCGAGCGTTTCGCCCTTCTGCCCCACCGAGATCGCGCCGTATGGATACACTCGCGCAAAGCCGGCGGCTTCACCCTGTCGCTTCACGAAACCGACGACGGCCTGATTGTCGGTGACGGGCTTGGTATTGGGCATCGCGCAGACGCCGGTGAATCCACCGGCGGCAGCGCTGTGGGCGCCGGTGGCGATGGTCTCGACGTCCTCACGACCGGGCTCGCGCAGATGGATGTGCACGTCGATCATACCGGGCGTGACCACCAAGCCACTCACGTCGATCACATCGGCGCCGTCGGGCGTGCCCGTGCCGCTTCCGCACGCTTCCACCCGTCCGTCACGCAGCAGCACGTCGCCGACGGTGTCCATACCCTGCGATGGATCGACGATGCGTCCGCCGCGCAGCAGCAGATCTCGGCTCATATGACTCCCTTCTTCGCGGCTTCGGCGAGTTCCGGCTTACCGCCGGCGAGCAGATAGAGAACGGCCATGCGGACCGCCACGCCGTTGGTGACCTGATCGAGAATCACCGAATGCGGCCCGTCGGCCACGTCACTGTCGATTTCAACGCCGCGATTCATCGGGCCAGGATGCAGGATGAGGATATCGCGCGGCGCTTTGTCGAGCCGCGCGCGGGTAACGCCGTACACGCGGTTGTATTCGCGCAACGACGGGATGTAACCAGCCTGCATGCGCTCGAGCTGCAATCGCAAGACGTTGAAAGCATCGGCCCACTCGACCGCTTCTTCGATGCGATCGAACACCGTGACGCCCATCTCGCCGATGGCGTTGGGCAGCAGTGAGCGTGGGCCGCACACAGCGACTTCTGCGCCAAGCTTGGTGAGGCCCCAGATGTTGGAGCGCGCGACGCGCGAGTGGAGCACGTCACCGACAATGCAGATGCGACGTCCAGTGAGATCACCGAGGTGATTGCGCAGCGTCAGGATGTCGAGCAGGCCCTGCGTGGGATGCTCGTTGGTCCCGTCGCCGGCGTTGATGACGTTCGACTCGATGCGTTCGGCGAGGAACTGCGCCGCGCCCGATGCGCCATGGCGAATGACCACCATGTCGATCTTCATCGCTTCGAGATTGCGCGCGGTGTCGACGAGTGTTTCGCCCTTCGAGACACTCGATCCCGCGGACGCGACATTGACGGTATCGGCGCTGAGCCGCTTCTCGGCGAACTCGAATGAGATGCGCGTACGTGTGGATGCTTCGAAAAACAGGTTGACGATCGTGGCGCCGCGCAGCGTCGGGACCTTCTTGATCGCCCGTTCGGAGATTTCGCGGAACGGCACCGCGGTGTCGAGCACGAGGCGGATCTGATCGGCCGACAGCGGCGCCAGTCCGAGGAGATCCTTACCGAGGGAGCCGGCCATCGCGTCAGGCCTCGTCGTCGCGATCGGCAATCAGCACTTCGTCACGGCCATCGAGTTCTTCGATGAAGACGTCGACGCGCTGCCCGGGATTCACTTCGACTTTGCGTCCGATCACATCGGCGTGAATGGGCAATTCCCGACCGCCGCGATCGATCAGCACGGCGAGGGCGATGCGCGCCGGGCGCCCGAAATCGGCGAGTTCGTCGAGTGCGGCGCGGACGGTGCGCCCGGTGTAGAGCACGTCATCGACGATGACGACGTGCTGACCGTCGAGCGTCCACGGCAGCTGGGTCGTGCCGACCACCGGACGCGGCCCGACGGTTTGCAGATCGTCGCGATAGAGCGTGATGTCGAGCGCTCCGCTTGCGATGTCCACGCCTTCCTGCGCTTTGATGATGCGCACGATGCGTTCCGCGAGTTGCACACCGCGGCGCTGGATTCCGACGAGTACGAGATTGTCGGCGCCGGCATTCAGTTCGACGATCTGGTCGGCCATGCGACGCAGCGTGCGATCGAGCGCGCGGGCATCGAGGACGATGGAAGGCTTTCGAGACATGGCCGCAATATAGCGCGACTCAGCCGTGATGATCGACCGAACAGACGAACAGGGCGACGAAGTCCGAGACTCCGTCGCCCTGTTCGCTTACCACTCGCGGTTGCTACGCGGGGGCTGTGCGCCGGCGGCCGGCCGCTGCGACCAGAGCCCCGAGAGCGGCGACAAATGACGGGCCGCCGTACGGGCGGCGCGCAAGCGCGACTTGTCGATGGGCGGCACCATCGAGGTCGCGGCGTACATCGCGATGTCCGCCGCGGCTTCCATGGTGGCCTGTGCAAATCCGTGTGACCAGTCGGGGCCATACGGGTGCGAGTCGGCGCGCTCATCGACGCCCATGCCGAAGGCGACGCACTTGTCGGCGGCCTCGCGAAGATTTCGGCTGGATGCCAGATGGGCGACCACCACGTGGAAGCCGTCACGGCGTCCCATGTGATAGCTCGGCGACTGCAGAGCCTCGCCCGCCGGCGGCTCAACGACGCCCGATGCGATTCCCGTGCGCATCACGCACAGCTGCGAGAAGTAACCACGGATCGGATCAATCGGCGGCTCTTCGAGAATACGGGACATGGTTCTTCCGGCTCGGGTCGACGCGACGGCCGCCATTCAGCGACTTCGCACACGACTGAGGGGGCAAGTGACGTGCCGAACCGTTCCGATCGAAAATCGGTACTGTTTTCCTCTGATCCCCCTCTGCGGCATCACAGATGGGCCCGCTACTCGTTGCGTGCTTCCCACCATAGGTGAGGCGAGCGCGCTACAGCCGCACGAGCAACCGACCCATCGGCGACCTACCTATGCCTTACCCCGCATACAGGTTCAGGTCGGTTCCCACCGCGTCGGCCATCGCCATGGTGGAGTCCCAGTCGGGATGCCGGAGCGTGACATACCCGTCCGACAGCAGGGTGCTCTTCCAATCGCGGCGCGGGGCGCCAACGGGGAGCAAATCCACCGCGCAGATCGCGTCGCCAAAGCGCTGACGGAGCTGTTCGAGTCCCTCGATGCGCTGGATGCAGCCTTGGCCGTGGGCCCGCTTCGTGATGCAGGCGGTGTTGTACTTTCGCTCGATCGTCTGCGAGAAGGTGCCGTGCAGTTCGGCCTCAGCCCACCCGTTGAAGAGATCCATGTCACCGCAGTAGTTCATCAGATCGACCGTGCGTGCGCCGGGCGGACGGGCTGCGACCTCCCCGAACACCGCTTCGCCGTCGGCTTTGAGATACCACTCCATGTGGGTGAAGCCGGTGTCGTAGCCCAAGACCTCGAGCACCTTTTCGCCCATGGCGCGTCCGCCCGCCAGCTTCGGATCGTCGACGTTCTTGTAGGTGAGCGTCTGCGGCGAGATCCACTCGTTGGTCCGGGCGATCAGCGGCCGCGGGCGATAGAAGCCAATGTGGAAGTACTTGATGTCACCGCCAGCACAGACCGTATCGAACGTGTACTCGTCGCCGTCGATGAACTCCTCGACGTCGACGACCGCGATGTGTCCGAGCTGGGCGATCGCCTTCGTGACATCATCGGCGTCGTCACAGCGATACGTGTCCATCGAGCCGGCTCCGGCGATCGGCTTGATGATGAGCGGATAGCCCACCTCCTCCGCCGCCGCCCACACTTCGGCGGGTGTACTGGCAACCGCGTGGTGCGGAACTCGCACGCCACCCTCGGCGAGCGCCTGCTTCATGAGGTCTTTGTTGCGGAAGCGCAGCGACTGCTGGTACGACTGGCCCGGCACACCGAGGGCTTCACGGATCTGCGCCGCGATCTCGACCCCGGGCTCCCAGAGGCAGCAGACGCGATCGACGGTACGGGCGCCCAGCCAGCGGCGGATCTGCTCGATGGCCGCGTTGGGGTTCGTGAAGAGGTCGGTGGCCTGGAGGTAGTCGCTGAGATGGCGCCGTGCGATCTCGGGCAAGTCGTGCACGGGCGTACTCGAGACCCCCAACACGGTCGCACCCTGCTCGGAGAGGCCACGCGTAAAGAGCGGCATTTCACCTGGGAAACCCGGGGTCAGCATCAACACGGTCTTGGACACAGGGCGATTCGGCAGAAGGTGGAGGGGCTCAGCCCAGTCGGACGCGAACGCTGGAAACGATATGCTGCAAGGCGTTCTGCACCACGGTGGTGTCCGGGTGACGAACGATGATGTACCCTTCGCCCTCGTAGCTACCCGTGGGGTGCTGTCCGGGGTAGGGCAGTCGGGAGTCGCAGATGAGGGCGCCGAACTGCTTCTGCACGGCATCGAGCCCGTGTACGCTGCGCACCTGACCGGTGCCCTGCCCTCGCAGATACGCCGTGCCCACGGCGTAGCGCCGCTCGGGTGGGTCGAACGTGCCGTCGATCATGAGACGCACCCACGCCGCCACGAAATCGATGTCGTGCGCGCGGGAGATCATCGTGGTGATATTGGCACCGGGTGGACGCGCCGCGATTTCACTGATGGCCAAGCTGCCATCGTCGCGCCGGAACCACTCGCAGTGCGACACGCCCGTGCCCATCCCCAGCGCGTTCAGCGCCCGGGCGCCCACGGCGCGGATGTCGTCGAACTCCGGCGCGTCGATCTCGCGCGGCAGTAACACCGTCCACTGAATCCATGAGTTCTCGACCACGTCGAGTGGCGTGGGACCGTAGCGCGTGAGCGAATGCCAGATGGCCTCTCCGTTAATCGACACCGTTTCCAGCGAGTACTCGGTCCCGCGGAGGAACTCTTCGGCGAGCATCGGATTGGCCGGCGTCGCCCGATAGTTCGCGAGCATCGCGTCGAGCGACGCTTCATCGCGAATGCGCTGCGTGGCGATCGCGCCAGCGCCGGCGGGCGGCTTGAGCACGATGGGGTATCCGACGTCGGCGATGAACTCCAACGCGTCGTCGCGCGAGGCAATCAGCCGATGCCGCGCGACCGGGACCCCCGCCGCCCGCAGCGAATCCTTCATGCGTGCCTTGTCGCGGAAGTTGTGCGCAGCAGTGCTGGTCAGACCGGGAATACCGAGCCGTTCGCGCACGATCGCCAGCGGTTGCTGGAGTTGCTCGTAGGCGCCGAAGCAACGCGCAATTGCCCCATGGGTGGCACCGAGCGCGCGTACGGCCTGTTCGAGCGATGTCGCATTCGTGACGTCATCCACGTGCCAATGCGCGGCAATTCGCGCCGCGGTGTTCGGCGCCAGTGCGGACAACGGTTGTTGCGCGATGACCCCCAGACGCACCTGCGGCACGTTCAGCGCGGCCTCGATCATCTGAGTGGCTGCCGGGGAGAAGATCGGACAGACGAAGATCACGAACATGACGCAGTGTCAATAGGGAAGGATCGGGACGGATACACGATCGCGGTGCTGCCCGTGGGGCAACACCGCGACCAATGCGTGGACAGCGATCCGACTTACTGACAGACCCAAGCACCGCCGCCGGTTGTCGCGGTGGCCTTCACACCGGTCGCCGAATCGGTAGCGGTAAAGGTCACCTTCTCATTCGCGCCGTCGTCCGGGCTGGTGGTACTGCACAGCACAACCTTACGCATGGTGAAGGCGCCCGTGCTGTCGGCGTCGACCATACCGAATTCCTGCTGCTTGCTGGCGCCAGGCGCCCGCGTGGCGGTGAGCTTCACGCGGGCAGCGGCCGGCCAATTCTTGCCCTTGAAACCGATACGGGCACCCTGCGGCGTCCGCTCGGCTTCAATGGAAAGCTGGGGCTTCGCCTGTCCTGTAAATGCGCTGGCTGCCGTTGCGGTCAACGACAGCGCGGTAAGAGCCAACGCCGGGCCCAGCATGCGGCGCACGAATGCCTGCATCGTACATCCTCCTAATTAGGTGACGTCTGCGGGCAGATGCCGTGACGTACGTGTGAAAATGGAGCACGAGGGGAGAGAACGCAAACTGGTACCCCGCTCGCGCCAATCGACTCCTCGCGTCGGTGTGCGCGATCACCGTTCGAGCTTGAATCCGGGATCGATCGCTGGGCGCTTGGGGGTCGTGGCCACGTACCAGCCGGTGAGGTACATCCACTGCGTCATGCGCGTGAGCTTCGGATAGTCGATGGCCGACGGCTTGTCGCGTGGCGTGTGGTAATCGGGATGCAGGTTCGTGGAGTACATTACGGCCGGCACATTGAGGCGGGCGTACGGCACGTGGTCGCTGCGGAAATACCAGCCCTCCGGATGCGTGGGCCGATCCCAGATCGAGTCGAGCTTGAAGGCACCCGTGAGCGTATTGGCACGCAGGGCCATGTTCACCAACTCGGTGGAATTGCGGTGCGGCGGCTGGATGCCGAGCAAGCTGGCCGAATCGGGGTTGTTGCGGCCGATCATGTCGCCGTTGAGCACGGCCACGATGTTCTGGAGTGGGACCACCGGGTGCGCGGCATGATAGCGGGAGCCGAGCAGTCCGCGTTCCTCGGCGCCGTGGTACACGAACAGCACCGAGCGCTTGCCCGGCTGCTTCACGAAGGCGCGGGCGATCGCGAGCAAGGCCACGCTCACGGTGCCATTATCGTCGGCGCCGGCCCACACGGAGTCACCGTTTATGACATACCGCACGCCGTCGTGGTCCTGGTGTGAGCTGTACAGCACGTACTCGTCGCGCAGCGTGGGATCCGTGCCACGCACCACGCCGATGATGTTGCTGGAGGGCGTGGTGAAGTGTTCGACGCGTACGTGCATCTCGGCCGAGCCGCCGGCCTCGAGTGCGGCGGCCATTGCGCCACGCACGAGGAACGCAGGTGTGGGGGCGTTTCGTGCGGCCTGCGGACGTGCAGCCTGCGTGGCCTGACCGGCGAAACGCGGCGCGCCGCCTTCGACATCGTAGGAGCCGCGCTCGCGCAGCACACCGAGCCCGTCGAACGCGACGTCGGTGATGGAGTCGGACACGAGGATGATCGCGACCGCACCGCGCCGCTGCACGCGCTGCGTCGCAGCCGCGATGGCGGCGTTGGCGTACCGCACTTCGGCCGAGTTGGTCGTGGTGCGGATCGACGCGGCCGGTGGTGTGGTGATCTGCACCGCAGCGATCTTGCCACGCACGTCGATGGTGGAATCGGTACCGTTACCGACCCATACGACCGGCGCGCTGACGTCGGCGTTGGCGGAGCCCAAGGGAACGAAGTCCTTCCAGACCACGAGCGGCTTGTCGCCGAGCGCGCCGGTGGTGGAGACCGTGGACACGCGCGTGCGGACCATGTTGAACCACTGGAAATAGCTGCCATCCTGCCCCATCGGCTTCGCGCCGATGAGGCGCAACTGGTCGGCGACCCAGATAGACGCGCGCATTTCATCTGGCGTGCCAGCTTCGCGACCGCGCATGCCGTCGCCGGCCATGGCGTAGAGATCCCGTTCGAGATCGGCACGCTTGATGGCAGCCATGGCGGCTGGCACGGGCGCAGTCGCTGTTGAATTGGCCTTCGCTTGCGCCGTGGCTTGCGCCGGAAGGGCGAGCGTGGCGGCGAGGGCCGCGAACCGCACGAATCGTGTTGAGAGCATCAGGGTTCGGGCCGGAAAGAGCAAATGCTGGGCGCGGTGATCTCCGCCTGTGGAAAATACACAGATTTCAGCGGGCCGCGGGCAGAACTGATCAGGCAGAACTGATCGCACAGAGAGAAGGAGCAAAGGAGGATTAGGAGGGGGCTTGGGCGAGAACCGGCCGGCTCTCCGATCGCTCCGTGGCAGCCGCAAGCGCCGCGGTTCACGCGAAGTCCGCGAAGATCGCGAAGGCACGCGAAGAACAACGACGCGCCAAGTGTGTGGGACTGTCCCTCTGCGTCCTCTGCGCCTCCGCGTCCTGTGCGTGATCTGTTCAACGGACTATGCTTGTGTCCGTCTTTTGCACGACAGGCCCTTTTATTGCCATTCCATGACAGGCGGCTGGCACGGCTTACGACATTGGGGTTTCGCAGCGCACGCGGCGATACCGTGTGTTGGACAAACCCAAGCGTTTGGTTAATATCCATGCCGACTGTTGTGCGCTCTGGACCGTGGCGCGTCATGGTCTTCGGGCCGCCCCGGGAGCATCCGCCGGCGCACGTGCATGTCTATAAAGGTCAGGAATCCGCCGTTGTCATTCGGCTCGGCATCGGCGCGTTTCCGCCAACCATTTGGGAGGGGTACGACATGCACTCACGCGACGTCGCGGTGGCATACCGCCTGGTTGAAGCACACCAGCGTCTCTTGAACGCTTGGGAGCAGATCCATGGCTAGCGTGCGGCTGACCGACGCCGAGATCTCGGCGCAGATCCCCGCCGCGGTCGCGAGGGCCAGTCGATCGCGACGTACGAAATCGTACGCGGAGTCAGCCCGCTACGATCGAAGGTCGCGTGCGCTGTGCGTGCGATTGACGAATGGGGTCGTGCTCTCGATCCCGGTGCTACTACTGCCAGAACTCGCTACCGCGACCGATGCTGAGTTGGCGCGGGTCGATGTCGGGCCGGCCGGTCTTGGCATACACTGGCGACGGCTCGATGTCGATCTGAGTGTGGCGGGACTGGCGCGAGTCGTGCTGGGGGCGCGCGTGCTCATGCAGGCGGCTGGCGCGGCGGGCGGACGGGTGCGGTCGGAGTCGAAGGCCAAGGCGGCGCGAGAGAATGGGCGAAAGGGTGGACGGCCGAAAGCGGCAGTTTAGTCAGAGCCTTCGCCTCAGGGCTCGGGCCGATAAGAGCGAATGGTGTGAGCGGCGATATCCGCGTCGAGGAAATACACGGGCTTGAGCTGACCGCGGGCGAACATGGCGGCTTGGTCGCTGTAATGGGGCGACGTGGAGTCGGCGCTCTGTCCGTAGGCCAGCACCGAATAGGCGCGGGGTGCTCGGGCCCCGAACTCCACGGCGAGAATCCATCCGTCACCGGAGTTGGCGCTCCGCGTGCCATCGGGGAGTTGCTCGTACGACAGCACACGGAAACAGCCAAGGGCTCCGCTGCAGCCACCGACCGGTTCGTTGACCGGTCCACGGCGTACGCGGTGCACATCGCCCCACGCGACGTCAACCGCGTTGTAGCGCCGTTGCATGTCGTCGACCGCCCACGTGAACGCGCTGACCGCCTTCTCGCGCTGCCCGATGCCGCGCGGCGTGGACGTGCGCTTGGCCCATGACCACTTCTCGGCGTAGGCGGAGTCGCGCGCCTGCGACTGATAGCGGCGCCACCAGGTCTCGAACAGCAATCCACCGCGGCTGGTCGGTGCGACGGTGTTATCCCACGCCTCGAGCACGGCGAGCCCCTGCGCAACGGCAGGCGACGACGAGGACGCCTTCAGAGCGGCGATCAGATCCGGCTTGACGCGGTCGGCGAGCAGCATACGCATGCTGTGCTTCCGCACCAGCACGTCTTCGAGGGACAGCTTGTCCTTGCCGCCGATGAGCTGCAACGCGTGCTGGCTACGCAGCCGCAGTTCGCCTCGCTCCACGTTATCCGGATAGCGCGCGGTATCGAGGAGCGCGTTGAGATTGGCGAAGTGCGGTGCGTCGTTCTCGTTGTGCACGTATCCACCGCGCGGGTTGAGCGTTTGCGGCAGCGAATCGAGCGCGATCAATCGTGTCCATACGTCGGCCGATCCGCGCGCGGGAATCGGCATGGAGTCGCCGCCGGAACGCGTGGGGAGGCGCGGCACCGTACCCATCCAGATGGTGAGGATGTTTCCAGCACGATCGGCGTACGTGAGGTTTGATGTGGCGCGTGCACGTGTGGCCAGCGCCCCCTTCCACTCCGCGAGATTGCGCGCGCGCATCATGGCCAGGAACTGCGAACCAGCGCGATACTCGCCGTCGGGGCCGGCGCGCACGATGTACAGTTTGTTGGCCGAACGATGCACGACGGGGCCGAGCGGCGTGAACGCGACGCGCCGTGTTTCACTCACCAGCGAGTCGTCGGTGCTCCCGATGCGGTACGGCAGCGTGATGTATTCGTAGCGAATCGGGATGGTCGTTCCATCAAACCGATAGCGTTCCGTATTGGTGGGGTCGAGATCGAGTTCGTAGACTTCGTCGAGATCGGGGGCATTGTTGGTGGTGGCCCAGCCGAGATCTTTGTTGAAGCCACCGATTACCGAGAAGGCGCTCCCGATGCGGAAGTCGCCGTAGAAATCGAGCTTGCCCGGCAGCGTGACGTGGGCTTCCCAGTAGCCGGCTGTCCAGGAGAGGTGCGGATTGCGAAGCAGAATGGCGCGGCCGGATTTCGTGCGGCTCGGAGCGAGTGCCCAAGCATTGGATCCGACGTCGGCATCGGCGCCACGCAGCGGCGCCGCTTCGACGTCGACAGCGCCCTCGAGGTTGCCTGTGTCACGCGGGACCGCACCGGCCGCGCCGCCTGTACCGCGCTGCAGCCACCGCGTGACGAGGCGCTCGGCGGTGGTGATGTTGGCGGTGCCGATATCACCAGCGGCGACATCGTGGCCGTGGAATACCGGCTTGACCCAGGACGGCAGCGTTTTCGCGTTGGCGCGGATGTAGCGGTTCACCCCCTCGGCAAACCCGTCGTACATGTCGCGGGTGTCGGCATCGAGGAGGTGATACGTCTGTTCCACGCGGGCGTGCTCGAGTGCGGCAGAGAAATCGGACGACAGGCTGTCCCGTCCAAACGTACGGCCCATCCACCCCTTCGAACGGATCAGACTCAGTATCACGCGCACGCCGTAGTCCTCGGCCTGCGCATACCCCAGCCCCATGCCGATGCCCTTGAAGTTGTCGGCGCTGATGTGCGGCACGCCGTACGCGGTTCGTCGGATGGTCGGTTCGTTGTCGGCAGGCGCAGGCTGTCGCGCTGCACCAAGCACCGTGGCGGCGACGAGCAGGGGAGTCAGGAGGCGCCTGCGGCGCGGAGCGTGTGAGAACATGCGGCAACGCTGTCGTATTGCCGGTGCTGGCGCAACGTCCGGCATGACGGAGTGGAACAGCCTTTACCGTGGACTCTCGCGGATAATCGCGTGTGCGCTCTGCCTCCAAGGCCAAATCGGCGCGGGAGAACGGTCGGAAGGGTGGGCGGCCGAAGGCGCGACTTACTTCACAACATTTAGATACGTCGTGATGACGATCGCGTTCGTGAAATCGATGAAGAACGCGCCCACCATGGGTAGCACCAGAAAGGCACGTGGCGCCGGGCCGAATCGATCGGTGAGGGCATTCATATTCGCGACGGCATTCGGGGTGGCACCGAGTCCGAATCCGCAGTGTCCACCGGCCATGACAGCGGCGTCGTAGTCACGACCCATGACGCGGAAGGTGATGAAGTATGCGAAGGCGGCCATCATCGCGACCTGCACCGCGAGGATGACCAGCATGGGCAGCGCGAGGTCGAGCAGTTCCCAGAGCTTGAGCGTCATGAGCGCCATCGCCAGGAAGAGCGACAGGGCCACGGTGCCGATGTCGTCCACGGTGCGATGCTCGAGGCGAACGAGTTTCAGCCTATCGAAGACGTTGCGGAAGAGGGCCGCGACCAACATCGCGCCGATGTATCCGGGAAGCGTGACGTACGTACCAAGCCACGCGCTGAGCAGTCCCCCGCCCCACATGGCGACCAATATGACGGCGAGCGTTTTGAGCAGCGTGTAGGCCGTGGGCGCTTCGCCGGCGGGTTCGGTATCGATCTCGGCGTCGAGCGAAGCATTCGTCAGATCAGCTCCGATCGTTGGGACCGCGGCGGACGTTACGGGTTTGCCCTTTGCCGCGAGGTTGCCAATCAGCCGTGTGCCGACCGGCCCCCCGATCAATCCACCGGCAACCAGGCCGAATGTGGCCGACGCCATGGCCAACGTGACGGCGCCCGGGAATCCGTACTGCTCCTCGAAGACTTTCCCGAACGCGGCGCCGGTGCCGTGTCCACCGGTCATGGTCACGGAGCCGGTGATGAGTCCGAGCAGCGGATCGACGCCGAGCAGCTTGGCGAGGAGTACACCGACGCCATTCTGGAGTACGGCCAGCAGCGTGGCGAGGCCGGCGAACATGAGCACCTGCGGTCCGCCCAATCGCAGTAGTCCGAGACTCGCGCCGAGTCCGATGGTGGTGAAGAACGCCACCATGAGCGGGGACTGCAGTGTGGTATTGAACTCGAACGCCAGCACACCGGAGAGGCGCAGGGCGAGCGCGACGGCGGCGAAGAGAAATCCACCGATGACCGGCGCGGGGATGTTGAACCGGTCGAGAAATCCCACCCGCTTGCGGATGCCATAGCCCATGAACAGCACGACCGAGGCGAGCGCCACGGTCTGGATCATATCGAGAGTAAGAACAGGCACGTGGGGGCTCCTGAGAGGCTACAGCCGGCGCCGGAACGCCTGGTGGATGTCCGACATTAACTCCGTGAGCGTAGACTAGTCATCGCCCAGCCATCACGTGTCCGTATCTTAGCAATGTCCTTCACCTCCCCAGACGACCTCGCCGATGTGGCGGTCCGTGTGCGCAGCGGCGACGAGCTGGCCTTCCGGCAGCTGTTCGACGCGCTGTACGGACCGCTGCGCCGTTCCGCCGTGGCGCTGGTCCGCGACGACGCCGTGGCCGAGGACCTTGTGCAGGAGGCGTTTGTGCGTCTGTGGGATTGGCGTACGCGTCTCGAGGCGGAGACTCCCCTTCGGGCCTGGCTTTTTCGAACCGTGCGCAATCTCGCATTGAACCTCCGTCGCGACGCGATTACCCGGCAGCAGCTGCTGACCGACCCGATGGCGTTCGCCAGCGCTGCCGCACCGCGCCCCGCGCCTTCGCCTGATGCCGGCGTCTCGGGCGACGATCTCGCGGCGCAGGTATCAGCGCTGGTGGACGAACTTCCCCCACGCCAGCGCGAAGCGTTGCTGCTGACCCGCGTGGAAGGTCTGTCGCACGCGGAAGTGTCCGAGGTGATGGGATGCGCACCGCGGACGGTGAACAATCACCTGGTGGCGGCGCTCGCCACGTTGCGACGAAAGCTGGTCGAAGTGGGCACGATGGCAGCAGCCCTGTTGTGGTGGGTACCATGACCAGGGATCCGCGGAACGAGCACGAGCCAGCGGCTGATCTGGTCGATGCCGCCCTCGCCTCGTTGCGGCTCGCGTATTCCGAGCCGGAGCTCGCCCAGCGCGAGGCCGCCCAGCGCGAGGCCGCCCAGCGCGAGGCCGCGTGGGGCCGCCTGCAGGGCCGCCTGCACGATCCGGCACGTGTGCCGTTCACTGACGACGTGCCGGCCGCGCCAACGCTTGAGATCAACCGTGCCTCGAACGCCTCAGAGCACCGCCATCCCGCGCGCACCATATGGCGACTCGGTTGGTCGATGGCGGCGGCGCTGCTACTCGCGGTTGGCGGAGTCGCGGTGTGGGGCGCCACCCCGGTGCGACACACCGTCGCGCGGGGCGCTGCGGCTGCGCCGCTACGCTTGCCCGATGGCAGCCGCGTGTGGGTGGCCGCCGGGAGCGCGCTCTCGTACGACCGGCGGCTCGCCTGGCCGGCGCCGCTGCGATCCGCTCACCGCGACGTGGAGCTACAGGGCACCGCCTTCTTCGACGTAGCCCGTGAGGGTCGCGCCTTCCGCGTCCGCACCAGTGATGCGACTGTGCAAGTGCTGGGCACGCGCTTCGAGGTGCGGGCGGGCACTGAGACGTTCGGATCGCGCGTGCAGGTTGAAGAGGGGCGAGTGGCGGTGACCGCCGGAAGCGCGCGTACGGAACTGACTGCGGGACAAGGCACGATGGTGTCGGCCATCGGACTCACGCCGCAGCCGACGGCGCGGCAGGGCGTAGCGACGTGGCGAACCGGTGGACTTGCTGCGCTTGACGAGCCGATCGGCGCGGTGCTCGAGGAACTCTCGAGGCGATTTGCGGTCGAGATCACGGCCGACGCCACGGTTGATACGCTGGCCACGGTGTCGCTGTTCTACCCCACCGCACCCAGCGTCGACGTGGTGCTGGGTGATGTGTGCGCCGCGCAGGGACTCACGTTCGAGCGGACCAGTCGCGGCTACCGCGTGCGTGGAGCGGTGCGCGCTCCGTGAGCGGGCGCTGGTTCTTTCGGTGGTGTGCTGGCGCCGTTTTGCTGGCCACCGCGACCACGCCCGCGACCGCGTTGGCGCAATCCCGGCCCGTCACTGAACAGCCTCCGGGCCGCGCCTCCGCCGGCGCGCAGCGCGAACGCATTACCATCGCGCTGTTGGACGTGCCGCTGGTGGACGCGCTGGAGACGTTGTCGCAAGCCGCTCGCATGAATCTCGTGTGGCAAGCCACCGCGCTGGGTGAGCGCGCCGCCACTCGCGTGTCGTGTCGTTTTCCCGACGCCCCACCAGAGGACGTGTTGCGCTGCATCACGCGCGCGGCGGGACTCGACTATGTGCGGCTCTCGTCGGGCACGTACGTCGTGGTCGCGCAGGCGGAATCGGCGGCGGTGTTCGCGGGACTGACCGGCATCGTGCTCGACGCGGCCACCGGCGCGCCGCTGCCGTCGGCGCGCATTCAGTTGGCGGAACTCCCTACCACCGTGCTGTCGCAGAACGACGGCGGCTTCAGCTTCCCGCGTCTGCGCCCGGGTCGCTACGCGCTGTCGGTGCGTGCGGTGGGGTATCGGCCGTATCGCACCTCGTTCGACGTGCAGCCGCGCGATGTGCAGATGCTCCGCCTGCCGCTCGAGCGCGCCGAGGTGTTTGCACGGCCGATCATCGTCAATGGTGTTCGTCCCGGCGCCGCGAGCCGCGTGCTGGGCGAGGTCGCGCTCGAGGAGCGTGCCGTGCGCCGCGTACTCACGGGGCCCGCGCTGTTTCTGCCCGGCACACCGGTCCCGCTGGGGGTCTCGCGACGCGACGGCACGGGAGATTTACATCTACAGGGCGGCGACCTCGGCGAGCATCCGTGGCGACTCGACGGCATTCCGCTGTACGACGTGGGCTCGCTCACCGGACTACTCGGTATTGTTGCACCGGCGGTCGTGGAACGTCTCACCGTGCGTCGCAGCGGCTTCCGCGCCAGCGAAGGCAGCTTCACCACCGGAGTGATCGACCTCGAACACGCGGTTGCTTCTGGTGACGGTCGCACCACTCCTGTCGCGGAATTTTCCGCCGATCCGATCGCCGCCTCGGCGCGACTGTCATCGCCGCTACGTATCGGTGGTGCGCAGGGACACGTGATGGTGGCCGGACGCACGGGGCTGTGGCAATGGACCGCGCCGTCGGCGTTGGTGCGCGCGCTGCGGGATTGGAGTGTACCCGACCCCGTGCTGTTGGCGCGCTTGAGCGGGTTCAGCGCGTTTCCCGACGCAGCGCAGTTGGATCGGACACCGTACGCCACCAGCATCGGCGATGAACGGGTGTCGCTGCGCGATCTGCACGCGGCGACCCGTCTCGCGTGGGGAGTGTCGCAGCAACTCGACGTGTCCGCCTTCACGACCTCCAACGGGGTGTCGTACGGCGGCACCGCGCCCGACCCCGGCGCCGGGGTGGTGGCATTGGCCTCGTCCGATGCCTATCGCTGGCGCACCACGGGTGGTCAGATGGCGCACCGCTGGTTGCTGAGCCCTCGCGTGCGTCAACGCGTCCAATTGCGCGCCTCATCGCACGCGCTCGACCACGCAGGACGCATGCATATGGTCACGATGCCTTTCGCGGCGTTGAATGCGCGCGAAAACAACGGCATCGCCGAGGTGGCACTCGCGGCCGACTGGCGCGTCACCGCGACGCAGCGCATCGATCTGGCGCTGGGCACCGAAGTCGCGCGTACCACCGCGCATCTCGATCTGGCCAACCGTGTTCTCCGACCCATCGCCTACAAGGCGGCCGTGACGCGTGGCACCGTGTTCAGCGATGCCACCATCGCCGTGGGCGGCGCGCGGTACCTCGATGTGGGTCTGCGCGTAACGCAGCTGCAGAGTGGTCGTACGTATGCCGAGCCGCGTGTGGCGTTGCGCGGGGAGCGCACGGAGGGCGCAGGCGCACGTACGTGGGCGTGGCGCGTGGCGGGCGGCGGCTACCATCAATTCGTGAATCAGTTCGACGTGGCGAGTACGATGCCGGTGGCGCTGGTGCCGAGTGCGCGGTTCTGGCTGCCGAGTGACGGGAACACACCCGTGGCGCAGGCGTGGCATGTGACGGCTGAAGGCGTGCTGCAACCCGGGCGCGGTTGGGAGATCCGTGGCGAGAGCTATCTGCGTTGGCAACCGTCGATCCCGATGTTCGACTACGGCGTGTTGTTCGACAGTACCGGTGTGGGAGCACCCGTACGCGATGCGACGACGATGCTGGCCCGTTCATCGGGGCAGGCGTTCGGCGGCGGCGTGCGTGTGATCCGCGATGCGACGTTGGCTGGCATCGGCGTACGCAGCGAACTCGCGTACGATGGCGGAAGTGCGACCCGCCGATTCCCGTCGCGGTTTGGCGGGGCGATGCAACCGCCACCGTGGCTGGAGCCGCATCGTGTGTTGCTCGCCACCGAAGTGCGTCCGGCCGCCGGCTTGGTGTTGGCGGCCCGCACGCGCGGGGTGTGGGGACGTCCGTGGGCGCTGCGTCAAGCGTACTACGATCTGTTCGGCGCGGCACCGATGAACCGCGGCTTACCGATCGGCATGCCGGGCGCGATGCGACGACCGGTGTTGATGGACGTGGACGTAGGCATCACGTACCGTCGTGTACTCGGGCGCACCGAAGTGGAGCTCGGTGGGAGTGTGACCAACGTGCTCGACCGCACCAACGTACTCGACTTCGGCCTGCGTCGTGAGGCGACACGCGACGCATATACGATGGTGCCGCGATTCCTTCCCGGGCGGCAAGCGGCGTTTACCGTGCAGCTGCGTCCGTAGGTTCTTTGGCTCTTAGGGCTTTCGTGTGGGTGAATCTCGGCCGACTCGTCTGAGAACCGCCTCACCCCGACGAGCCGTTTGTTTTGGAATGGTCCTCTGCCTTCGGTGCGCCTCTGCGTCCTCTGCGTGATCAGTGTGATCTGCTCAGCGGCAGCTCAACGGCGGCGATCCTCGGGTCTCTCGAGCACGGATCACGCAGAGGCACGGAGAACGCAGAGAACGCAGACTAGTCATAACGGCGGTGTGGCGTGTTGAGGGAGTGAGCGTGCACGGAGTATCCGGCACACGGTCAACACACTTTCTCTGGAACACCCATGTCTCTTTTGACGAACACGCCCTTCCGTCGCGTCGTGATGGCGATGACGCTGGCCACGGCCTCTTCCACCATGGCGGCGTGCAGCGACGACAACGACGGGCCGGTCGGCCCCGCCCCAGCGACGATCACGCAAACAGCGGTGGCAACGCCTCAGCTCTCCACGCTCGTGACGGCGCTGACGGCCGCGGATCTGGCCACGACGTTGAACGGCACCGGGCCGTTCACGGTGTTCGCCCCGGTCAACGCCGCGTTCTCCGCTCTCCCGCCGGCGTTGCTCACCAGCCTGCTGGAAACCGGGAACCGCGCCATTCTCACCAAGGTGCTGACGTTCCACGTGGTGCCGGGCCGTCTCACGGCCAGCCAGTTGCAGAATGGCCAGACGCTGACCACGGTGGAAGGCACGCAGTTGCCGGTGACGGTCGCCAATGGTGTGGTAACGGTGGGCGGCGCCCGCGTGACCACGGCTGATATCGCGGCCTCGAACGGTGTCGTGCATCTCATCGACGGCGTGATGTTGGGTAGCCTCGACATCGTGGACAATGCCATCATCCGCGGCTTCAGTTCGCTGGTCAGCGCCGTGACCGCCGCCAACCTGGTGGCACCGTTGCGCGGTGGCAGTCTGACGGTGTTCGCTCCCACGAATGCCGCGTTCGCGGCCATTCCGGGCGGCGCGCCGAGCAATGTGGCGGTGCTGACGCAGGTGCTGCAGTTGCACGTGGTGGGTACACGTGCCCTGTCGACGCAGCTGACGAACGGGCAGCTGTTGCCCACGCTGTTGACAGGCCGTAGTCTGACCGTGGGTCTCATCAGCGGTGGCGTGCGCTTGACGACGCCGACGAACTTCGCGACCGTCATCACGCCGAACGTGATTGCCAAGAACGGCGTGATTCACGTGATCGATACGGTGCTGCTGCCGTAACGTTGGGTACGACGAGGGTAGGAAAAGCACCCCATGCGCTGATGAGCATGGGGTGCTTTTCTTTGATTCGCGTCCACTTCGCGCACGGCCGCGCCTAGAGTTCCGTCGCGATCTCGTCGATCGCCCCCGGCTCGAACGCCAGCGCTTCGAGTTCTTCATCGCTCAGCAGCTCCATATCGAAGCTCAGGTCCGCATCGTCATCGGGGAACTGTTCGACCGCGTGGTCCGACACGAACAGCACGGCAATCCCGCGTTGAAGCATCGCGAGCAGTTGCCCCTCCGCCGCAGCGCGCATGTCCGCGACGTCTTCCACGGCGAAAGCCAAGCCCTGCTCCGCGGTGGACGCCTGACCGATGGCATAGACGAGTTCCGCCGCTGACAGCATCGGCACAACACGCCAAGGTTTGGACCAATCCGCGGAACAGCGTAGCGCCGTTGGTCCGTCGGCCGGCGTTGAGTGCTCATGCTGCACCGCCCATCCGCTCGTCGTGGGGTACTGATAGCGCTCCACCTTACTCAGGAGCTGCGCGGCCGTCATTGGTTCTGCTATGGATCCTCCGGTGGTCAAGTGATTCGTGCGTGTGGCAGCAGGGCCTTTGCCCCGCTGACGAAGAGTAGCACCACGGTCTGACAGTGCGACCGGCGCTTCAGCAGACGGCACCGCACCTGTCACCGGCGCGTCGTCAATACCGTCGTCGCCGTCGTTGTCGTCGTCGCGCTCGTCATCGGTGTCGTCGTCATCATCGTCACGATGCTCCTGTTCCCACTGGTCGAGCACCTGTGCCATGCGCTCGTCGTAGTACTCGCCAAGCTGCGCATATACAGTGCTCTCCACCGAGATGAAGGAGCGAAGATCGTCAACGGTTTGGCCGAAGTCGAGCGACGCCTCGATCCATCCGACCACGAGCCCACCACCGGCGAGTTCAATCTCGTCGCCGTCAGCGCTGAAGAACCGCGGCCAGTGCTGCCTGCTGCGTCGCGAACTTTGTCGGCTGCTCCGCACGCAGCTTCTCCAGATTGTGCCGTTTCCAGCGAATGGCGGGAAGCTCGGACAGATGCGGAATCCCCAAGCGACTCCACGCCGGATCGGGGCTGGCGAACGACAGCAGGAACGCTCGCTCGTCCTCGTCGAGCGTGGTCGAGACGATTCGCATCAGCTGTCGTCGCGCTTCAAGCAGCGCATCTAGCGATACGGGATCGCTGGTCAAGCCGACGAAATGCTGCGCGTATGCAAAACCAACGTCCTTTTCGGCGGGGGCGAGGACCTCGTGCAACGGCCGATTGTGCGAGGCAGCGTACACGACGAATGCCCGGCGAATCTCCGGCGTAACTCCTTCCGCTGCGAGGAGCATCATGACATCGAAAAGATCGCGTGGATGTTGTCGATCCAGCGCAGCGACCAGCTTGCCACCGTATGTATCCGCGAACGAAGCTAGAGGAAGCTCGAGTTCGGCCATGAGCAGGTCGCTCGCGCGTGGTGCGAGCGCCCGGCGCTCAACCGGATACGCGGTACCGCGGATCACCGTGTTCACTTCGATCTTCACGGTGAGCGATCCTTGTCGTACCAACAGCTTCGTCTCGCCGTCACGCGAAATCGGTAGGCGAACCGTCAATCCTCGCCGCGCCAGTTTCGACGCAGTACTCTGTAGACTGGACGCTATCTCGGCCAACGCGGATTCTCGTGTCGCCGCGTGATCACGATACACGAGATCGAGGTCAACCGATAACCGGGGCATGTCCCGGTAAAACAGATTTATCGCGGTGCCGCCCTTCAGCGCGAATTGATCGTCGGCGAACACCACCGGTGCGACCTGCACGAGCAGTCGTGCGGTCTCGAGAAACGCAGCATTCATGTTCGCATCAGGGCTGCAAGACCAGCAGACCGTCTGCGGTCTGCGCCACCCACGGCGCGTCGCTGCCGGTGGGGAGCTCCCGTACCGGGAGCTTCTCGAGCCAAGGCGACTGTGCCTCGCGGCCCAGTTGCAGACAGAGCCTCACCGTCTTGACGCTCGTGCATCGCTTCAACAATTCGGTAAGCACGGCCGATCGTAGCGTATACACGCCCTCGGCTAGTTCGCGCGCCTCCGCTACCGTGTGGCGTATGCCGACATCGCTCAGCAGCTCCAGCCACGCACGCTCGGGGTCGGACACGAGCGGCTTGTCTGTGCCTTCGCCGAAGCGATGCACCCGGGTTGGCTCCGCGTCGACTTCGTCGAAGATCCGCTTGCGGTGGTAATCGGCCGCGAATCGATCGGTGAACCAAGACGGCAGGTGCGCCGAGTGGGCGCCGTACAGCTGGAGCGTTGGGCGCGCGGCGACGTAGTGCCGAACGCCGTGCCAGTCGAGCGCGGTAAGCCCGCCCACATGGAGTCCATCGTACAGCGCTTCCAACACGGTGAGACTGGGATATAGGACCAGCGTCTCCCCGGGCCGCTGGTACACGCCGCGGGCAAGGCGCTCCAACCATCCTGCTCTGACGTAGTGCACCGCGAGGTGCTTGTTGATGCCCAGCGATGCCAGTTCCTTCGCGAGGACCGGGCGACCCGGGCGCAGACTGGAGAGCATCGTGTTTAGCTTAGACTGGGTCAGCGTAGCCATACTACTATATTACGTATATATTCAAACAACCGCAAGGTTTTGCTTTTTATCACTTGTCGTAGCTATGGTACGACAGTAGACACATTTGCAAAGAAGGGGGAGGGCGCACTCACCGCCCAAGCTTCTCCAGCAGCACGCGCACCGCGGCATCCAGCTGACTGTCCGTGCCCCCGTACGACTCGCCCACCGGCCGCTTCACCGTCACGTCTACCGGGCGCGGGACCAGCTCCATGTTCTTGCCGTCGGTGCCATCCACCCGAATGAACGGGAGCCGCAACGACGTGCCGTCGATGAGGCTCACGCTCGACGTGTAGATGATCCACCCCGCCGTGGGTTCGCCCACCACTGTGCCCAAGTCCAACGTGCGGTACCCCTCCGTGAAGTCCTCACCGTCGGAGAGCGTGTGTTGATTGACCACGAGCACGGTAGGCTTCTCCAACGACCTCTGACCCAACTGCGTGCGCGCCGGCACCGGCAGCGAGCCACGCGTGGTCATGGTCATGTAACCACGCCGCGCAAAGACGTCGAGCGCGTACGCGTGCACGAAGCCGCCGTTGTTGTTGCGCAGATCGATGACCACGCCATCACGACCGAAATTCTCGGCGTCGAGATCCAGATTGAGTTGAGCGAGCGCCTCGGCGCTCATGTCGTTCATGTGCACGTACCCGAGCCGCCCGTTCGAGGCCTTGGCCACGTACGCGCGACGCTCGTTCACCCATTGCCGGTACAGCAGTCCCTTCTCGGTGTTGGTGTTCACCGGTCGCACCACCACGCGACGCTCCGTGGTGCCGCTCATTACCGTGAGCTCGACACGACGTCCTACGGAGTTCAACAGACGTGCGTCGAGGTTGTCGGTGCGCGCGAGTGGCTGGCCGTCGATGGCGATGATGCGGTCGCCGACCGCGATGCCGGCGATGGCCGACGGCCCAAGCGTGATCACTTCACGTACAAGCAACGTTCCGTTTTGCTCGTAGGCGGTGCGGTCGAAGCGAACCCCAAGCTTGCCGACAGGCGCCGACGAAAATCCGCTTGGTCCACTGGCCCCCGAGTGCGACGCATTGAGTTCACCTACCATGAGCTGCAGCAGCCGACGCAGTTCGTCGGGCGTTTGCGCGGCGCGCACGTAGGGTGCGAAGCGCTCGCGTACGGCGTTCCAGTTTACGCCGTGCATGGTGGCATCGTAGAACTGATCGCGTAGCGAGGCCCACGCTTGTTCGAAGGCGACGAGTTTGTCGGTGTGGAAGTCGGTGTCGAGCTCAGCACTGATGGCCACGTTGCGTGACGCGCCACCCGCAACCGGTACGATCACCACGCGACCGGCATCGCTCACCCACAGCTCGCGGGAGTCGGCGGAGAAACCGATCACGCTCTTGTTGCCGGGGGTGGTGGTGATCTGCCGAGGCGTGGTGGGCTCGCGTGAAAGCTCGTCGAGCGACCAGGTGTAGAGATTGGGCTGCCCGCTGCCGGCGCTCACGATCACGAGCGTCTTGCCATCGGGCGTGAGGTTGATGCTGCCGATGTCGATGCCCGGTTCGAGCACGGACGCGCGCTCGCGTGTGCCCTCGAACTCGATGCGCGTGGCGGGTGTCGCGGCGCGCGGCGCGACGGGGCGCGTGGTGGTGTCGGGGCCCGGAGTGTCGACACGCGTACTGTCGCGTGCTGGCGCGGTGGTGAAGAGATCGCGAAAACGGTCTTCACGAAACTTCGGCGTACGTGGCACGAGGTCCACACGTATGAGACGCGCGGCTTCGGTGCGTTGCGAGGTGACGAACAGCAGCGCGGTGCCGTCGGGGGTCCAGAGAAGGTCACCGCTGTTGGAGCTGCCGAGGAAACTCACGGCGCGCGCGTCGCCACCGGATGCCGGCACGACGTGCGCGTTGGTGAAGCCGCGAGCGCCGCGCGTGAGGAACGCCACCCACTGGTTATCCGGCGACCACGCCACCACACGCCCACCGTCGAACGGCGCGCGCGGAAAGATGCCCGTGGCCAACCGTCGATCGTTGGTGCCGTCGGCGTTGATCACGCGCAGCTCATTGCCGTCGCGTAGATACGCCACAAGCCGACCATCGCGCGACGGAGTGGGCTGCGTGGCGTCGCCCTGTTGCGTGAGCGCGCGCGTAGTGCTGGCGGCGACATCATGCAGCATGATCTTGCCGCCGTTGGCGCTCCAGCTCACGAACACCACCGCGCGATCGCCGCGCAGCCAGCGGGCCTGCGTTTCCAACGCGTCGGTGCGCGTGAGGCGCGTGGCGTCGCCGCCTTCGCGCGCATCGGTGGCCCACAGTTCGCCGCGACCGATCAGCGCCAGCTTGCGCGCGTCGCCCGAGAGCGCGGCACTGAAGCCCTGCGCCACGGTGAGCCGCTCGGTGCCACGTGACACATTCGCGCCGCGCAACGTGATGGGCACAGCGCGCGCCTGCCCCGCTGCTACATCGTAGCGCCACACGGTGAAGTCACGTTCGAACACGACGGCGCTCCCATCGGCGCTGAGCGACGGCCAGAGCACTCGTCCACTGGTAAAGCGCGTGCGTTGTGTAGCGGCGCCACCGGCCACCGGGCGAGACCAGAGATTTTCGGCCCCGCTGCGGTCGCTCATGTAGTAGACGGTCTGCCCATCGGGCGTGAACTGCGGCCAGAGGGCCTTGGCTCCGCCGTCTTCCGACAAGCGCTCGTAACGCGGCGCGTTACTAGCGGCCGTATTCCCCGCGGCGCCGCTGCGCACCAACCACAACTCGGCTTCATCGAGATGCGAGCGACCGTTGCGCCACCACTGGCCGCTGGCGTTCCCTCGCGCGGACACCACGAGCGTGTTGCTATCGGGCGACGGGGCTCCGAAAAACTCCGTCGCATAGCGATCGGCGGCCACGGCCATGGGTGTACCACCGGCCACGGCCACGCGATACACGTCCTGCATGCCGGAGATGTCCTGGGCCGAGCTGTTGAAGTAGAGCCATCGGCCATCGCGCGACCAGGCCGAGAGTGTTTCGGCGGCGTCGTCGTAGGTGAGGCGTGTGAGCGCGCCGGTGCGAAGTGAGAGCACGTATACATCGCCGCTGCCGGTGCGATTGCTGGTGAACGCCAAGGCCGACCCATCGGGCGCGTACAGGGGGCGTGACTCGGTGGCCGGATGCGCCACGAGCAGACGGGCCTCGCCGCCGGCGCTGGGCACGGTCCAGATGTCGCCGCCGCTGACGAACGCGATCTCGCGGCCGTCGGGGGAGATGCTCGGCTCGGCCAGGGCGGGCGTGGCTGGGGCGGGCTGGGCGAGGGTGCTATGGGCGGGCGCGGCGAGCACGATGCTGGCGGCGGCGAGGAGGGCGGCGGGGTTGGGGCGCATGGTACAAAGTTGCGCCGGGTGGGGCGGGCGTCCAGTTCCCGAGGGAGGCCGCCACGACACGGCGCCGTGTATTCGGAAAGCGCCTATGACTTAGGCCGCGCTCGCATCAATCTCTTCCAGATTGACCTGCGGTAAATTGGCGACCATTGCCGCGTGCTCAATCGTCATGCTGACGAGCTTTCCTTCCTTATCAAGATCTACATACACGTTCTCTAAGATCTCTCGCGTTTCCTCGACAACGGCATTGGAAAACTCCAGCAGCGCCGTATCGGTATCCTTGAAGTACTTGACGTTCATGGCTGGAACCTGCGGTCGAAGAACGCGTTGTGGACGGTCTCGCCGTCTGCGAGCAGTACGACGCGGAGGTAACGCGCCTCCTCTGCAATGTACACCTAACGGCGGATCCGGCCATCAGCCTGAACGGCATCGGCAAGGGGATGCTGGATCGCCAACAGGATCCACTCCTCGAGAATCCTGGCGCGATCCGGTCGTTCGCGGGTAGATCTGAAGTAGTCGGTGACCCTCACGAGATCTTCTCTCCGTCGTCGGGCATGGGGCTCAATCCTGTAGTTGGCGCTTCATGCCATGCGGCTGCGCAGCCGCCGCTTCCGTAGCTCTGCGGTTAGCCGTTGCCATCAAGTGTCGATCTCCGCTGGGGGGTGCCCTGAAGAAGAACCACTGTAAGCCTCTGGGTAGTCGATTGCGCACGATGTTGCCACATGCACCCCTGCCAACTCCATCAACGTCGCCTGATCCAGAATCGGATCGGCCAGCAGTCTGTCGGCGATCGCCTCCACGAACGTCCGATGCCGTTCGAGCATGGCCATTACCACACCGTACTCCTTCGCGAGGAACGCGCGCACCAGTCCTTCCACGTGCGCATCCGACGATGGCGTGGCGTTCCCCAGTCGCACCGCGAGGTTCGACGCGCTCTTCCCTGCTTCGTCCATGTACGGCGCAAAGCCCCACAGGGCGAACGCATCGGTCGCGTGATCCGTGGCGGTCTCCAAGTCGCTGGACGCGCCGTTCGAGACCTGCGCTGGTCCCACGAACAGTTCCTCCGCCGCACGCCCGGCCAGACGGATGCGGATCCGGTGGCGCATCGACTCGTACGTGATG
>JBBQXC010000043.1:0-28454 GCA_038210005.1 Gemmatimonadales bacterium | reverse complement strand
GCCTCGAGCCCACAGCGCGCAGTCACGCGCCGTGGGCTCGTTGCTCTGCTACACCCGTCCTTTCTCCGCCGCGCCTTTTGCCGCAACGCCCAACGCCTGCACGACCTCACCCAACACCCCGAAGCGTGGGTCACTGGTGAGCCCCTGCACATGCCGTGCGTAAATCTGCTGCGCGATGACGGCCACCTTGAACAAACCGAACGCGTAGTAGAACGGTGCATCGCTCACGTCGATGCCACGGTGCGCGCCATACGCCTGCACTAGTTCCGCCCGCGTCATGTTGCCGGGCAAGGCGGTAATGCCGAGTCCGAGTGCGCGAAACATCGGTGCGTCTCCGGCTTCCACCCAGTACGCGAGACTGGTGCCGAGATCCATGAGCGGATCACCGATCGTGGCCATCTCCCAGTCGAGAATCGCCCGCACACGCGACAAATCGGGCTCGAGTACGAGATTGTCGAGCTTGAAGTCGTTGTGCACCAGCGTGGTCGCGCCATCAGGTGGACGATGCGACTCCAGCCACGTGGCGATCCAGTCGAGCTCCGGCACATCGCCAGTGCGTGAGGCGATCCATCGTTTGGTCCATCCGTGCACCTGCCGCTGCACGTAGCCATCGGGGCGCCCTAGCGAGGCAAGGGGTTCGGTCGAGACGTCCACGGCGTGCAGTTGCACGAGCGTCTGCACGAATGTCTGCGAGAGCGCCGCGAGCTTCGCCGGCATCGCGGCCGCGTGCTCGGTGAGCGATACCGGCGGCGTCCCGCGCAGGATCACCCCATCCACATGCTCCATCAGGTAGAACGGCGCACCGATCACGGCGGCATCATCGCAGCGGGCCACCGGCTTGGGTACCGGAACGCCCCGTGCGTGCAATGCCTCCAGAATGCCGTGCTCACGACCCATATCGTGCGCGATTCCCGCCTTCACCCCACGTGGCGGACGCCGCAGCACCAGCGCCCGTCGGCCATGCTCGTGCTCCATCGTGACCAGATAGGTGAGGTTTGAAAATCCCGCGGGGAACTGCCGGATGCTCAGGCGTGCGCCGGCCGGCACCATCTCCGGCACTGCCTGTGCGAGCCAGCCGAGCAGGGCCGCGGCGTCAACCTCTTCTCCCTCGCGCAGCGCGATCGTTCTGTCACTCACGAGCGGTTACTCACGCGGCGTTCGCGGCGGGAGATAGGCCTTGAGCGCGCGGCGGGCAATCACCGTGCGATGCACTTCGTCGGCACCGTCATAAATGCGCGCGGCCCGCTCGTGCCGGTACCACCATGCCAGCGGTGTATCATCGGTCATGCCCAGCGCGCCGTGTGCCTGAATGGCGCGATCGAGCACGCGCTGCAGCGTGTTGGCCACGAACACCTTGATGTACGCGATCTCTTCGCGCGCCGCCTCCTGGCCTTCGCGCGCCATGCGCGTGGCGGCATCCATCACCATCAGGCGCGCGGCATGAATCTCGATGCGCGAGTCCGCGATCCAGAACTGCACCTGCTGCTTGTTCGCCAGCACGTCGCCGGGCGCCAACTCGCGCTCCACGGCACGACGGCACATCAGGTCGAAGGCGCGCTCGCAGATGCCGATCCAGCGCATGCAGTGGTGAATGCGACCCGGGCCGAGCCGTTCCTGCGCCAACGCGAAGCCATGGCCCTGCAGTCCAAGCACATTGGTGACCGGCACGCGCACGGCCTCGAAGCGCACTTCGGCGTGACTGGCCCAACCACCACCACTCTCACCCATCACCGCGATGTTACGCACCAGCGTGTACCCAGGGGCCGGAAGCGGTACGAGAATCTGACTGGCGCGAAAATGCCGGCGCGCTTCATCCGGATCGGTCACCGCCATCACCACGGCGAACGATGCGCCGTCGGCGCTGCTCGTGAACCACTTGTGACCGGTGATGACGAACTCATCCCCCTCACGCACGGCCTGCGTGGACATCATCACGGGATTCGATCCGGCGTGTTCCGGTTCCGTCATCGCGAAACAGCTGCGGATCTCGCCACGTGCCAGCGGCTCGAGAAACTGCGCTCGCTGTTCGTCCGTTCCGAACTGCAGCAACAGCTCCATATTGCCGACGTCCGGCGCCTGGCAATTGCACACGTAATGGCCGAATGGTGTCCAGCCAAGCACCTCGCTCAGTCGCGCGTAGGCATCGAGCGGGAGGTCGCGTCCACCGAGCGACGCGGGCAGGAACGGTGCCCAGAGTCCGAGCGCGCGCGCCTGCTCACGCAATCTCGACAACACCGGTTCATTCGTCGCCCAGTCGCCGTGCAACAGCTGTGACTCGAGCGGCACCAGTGCCTCACGGACGAACGCGCGAGCCGTGGCGAGGAGTGATTCCAACTCGGCGGCGGACGGAGCGATTCCGCTCTGCGTCACGTGAGATACCCGCCGTCGACCATGTAGACGCCACCAGTGCAATACGACGACGCATCGGACGCCAGGAACAGCGCGAGTCCAGCGACGTCGTCAGGCACTCCGATGCGGCGGATAGGCTGATGACCGAGCACCTGATTCGCGATGTCCTTGTCCTGCCAGAGCGCTTGCGAGAAGCGCGTCTTGATGAGTCCGGGACAGATCACGTTCGCGCGGATGCCATCCGCCCCCCACTCCTGCGCCATCACCTTGGTGAGGGACACCAGCGCCGCCTTGCTCACACTGTACAGTCCGAGGCCCGCTTCCGGCGACACGCCGCCGATGCTCGCCACGTTCACGATCGCACCGGCGCCGCGCTGTGCCATGACCGTATGTGCCGTGCGACAGAGTTCCAGCGGCCCCTTCAGGTTGACGGAGAAGATCTTCTCGTACGCATCGTCGGTGGCCTGCTGCAGCGGTCCGAAGATCGGGTTCGTGGCGGCATTGTTGACGATGATGTCGATGCCGTCGAAGTGCTCGACGGTGCGTGCGGCCAGTTCGTGCGCGTCGGCGGCCTTCCCCATGTTCGCCGGAATCCCGACGACTTCGAGCCCTTCGTTGCGCAACGCCTTCACGACCGCGTCGACATGTTCGACCTTACGGCTGGAGATCGCGACCCTGGCGCCCGCACGCGCCAACGTGGTCGCGATCGCGAGCCCGATGCCTCGTGTGCCTCCGGTAACGATCGCGACTTTACCATCGAGGCGCAGACGCGAGATCGCGTCGGCAGTGCACGGGGTAATGGGCTCATGCATGGCAATAGGCCTGTTGAGGGGGACCGGAAAAACGCCGTGGTTATCGCCGATCGAGACGTGTCACGCGGCCGATCGGCGGCGGGACGATGCGGCCATTCATGCGCTCCAGATGTTGTAGCACCAGATCAGCCGTGCGGGGGCGCGAGTCGGGCGCGGCCACGAGTGCCCGGCACGCCTCGGCCGCTTCGGGAAGACGATACCCGTCGCCGCTCCGGCACGCCGGATACGTCACGATCGACAGCTGCAGCGTGTCCGCCGCGCCGACCGCGCGGCCATCGTCGCGCCGCAGATCACCGACGACCCGTGCGCCACTGGGCCGTGTGGCGTCGAAACGAAAGCGCACGCCGCTGAGCTGCAGATACGGCCCGTTGCCAAGGCCGTCACGTCCGACACTCACCTCGAGGAGTTCGCGCAGGCGCGCGCCACTCACGGGGAACGTGACGACGCGCGTTTCGTCGGCGAACAGAAACACGCCCTCGATCATGTGCCGCGTAATCGGGCCGGCGGGCATCATGTCATCGAAGCGCAAGGCGCCGGAGTTGATCAGCGCCACGTCGGCATTCGTGCCGATGCGCATCGCGTCGGCGATCATGTTGCCGAATGGGCTTTCGCGTTTCGAGATCGAATCGATCGCGTTGATCGGCTCGGGCGCGATACCGAGGACACGATCGGGACCGATGCGCTGCGTCAGCGTGTCGCGCCACCGTTGCACGACGGCCAGCGTGGCGGGGTCATCGCGCATCCCCGGACCGATATCGAAGCGGCGGTCGGTCATACGCCACGGCGATGCACCGTCACGCGTGAACGTGACCAGAATCGCCGTCCGTGCATTCGACACGGCCTTCACCAGCAGACGCCCGTCACGCACGGCCCGGCGTCCGTCATGATCGTGGCCGCCAAGAATCGCCGAAATGCGCGGCTCGCTCTCGAGGGTGGCCACGTCTTCCCGCATGAACCGGTGCGTGAGCGCGACCACCAACTCGGCACCCTGCCCCAGCAGCGTGTCCACGGTGGCCGTGGTCGCGCTATCCGGATCCCGGCACGACACGTACGGTGCGTATTCGCGCACGACAGTCGTTCCCAGAATGCCGACCTTCACGCCTCCCAATCGTAGCGTGTCCCAGCCGCGCACCCCGGGAAACGGCGAACCGTTCGCCTCGCCGCAGTTCGCGGAAAGCCACGGGAAGCGCGATTCGCGCAGTCGGGCCACGAGGTTGGTGCGCGATCCGTCGAACTCGTGATTGCCCAGCGTAGCGAGGTCGAGCCGCGCCGCGTTGAAGCCGTCCACCATCTGCGCACCGCCGTACCACTTGCCGAGCACGCTCGGACTCAGCACGTCGCCCGCGAGCACGAACAGCACCTTGTCGCCACTCGCACGTTCGATCGAGTCGCGCAGCCCCGCCACGCGCGCCAGTCCACCCCGGCCGTCGCGCAACGTATCGGTGTCATACACATCGTTCACCAGCAGCATGCGGACAACCTGCGTCGAACCACGCGGCGTCGGTGCCCCCCGACCGGACGATGGCGCACGACATGCCCCGCTCCAGACACTGGCGGCCAGCAGCACCCCCTGCACGACGGCACGCATGAACCGCATGACGCCCTCAGAGGCTCGTGTCGATGCGTTCGCCCCGAATGGCGAACACGCGCGCCACCGCCTGTCCGATCTTGTTGTTCGGCGTGCTGGCACCAGCCGTGATGCCGACCCGGAGCGTACCAGTGGTCGGCAGCCAGTCGGCGACTTCGTCTTCGTGATGATGCGGCCCCACCCGACGGATACGCACCGCATTCCCCTCGACGTCGATCTCATCGGGATCGGCGATGTGGAACGTCGGCACCTGCTCGGCGCAGAGCGCCGCCAGCGAAATCGTGTTGCTGGAGTTGTAGCCGCCCACGACCACCATGAGATCGAGCGGCTCCGCCAGTAGTTCGACGACCGCGTCCTGCCGATCCTGCGTGGCGCTGCAGATCGTGTCGAACGTGCGAAAGTGCTCCGAACGATGTCCATCGCCGTAGGCGCGCGCCATCGCGTCGCCCACCGCCGCACCGATCGCCAGCGATTCACGCGCCAGCATCGTGGTCTGATTCGCGACGCCGATACGATCGAGATGCAGATCGGGATCGAAATGATCCGAAGCGGCCTTCGCGAACTTCTCGAGGAACTCCACTCGCGAGAGCGGCGGCCGCGGCGTCGGCTTGCCGGCCTTCGCCTCGACATAGTCCATCACGAGATCGGCTTCGAACATGTCGCGCACCACGATGTACTGTCCGCCCGAATACTTCTCCACCTGCGAAGCCGTGGCGCGCGTTTCTTCGTGGTAGTACTTGCCGTGAATCAGCGAAGTGAATCCGTCGCGCGCATAGACCTCCACGCGCTTCCACACATTCAGCACCGATCCGCAGGTCGTATCGACCACCACGCACCCGAGTTCTCGCAGCGTCTGGAAGTCCTGGATGGTGACGCCGAAGGCGGGCAGGATCACGACATCGGCCGGCTCCACCGGCGCGTAATCGAACCCCTTTCCGCTCGCCGACAGAAACACCACGCCCATCTCGAGCAGTTTCGCGTTGACGTGCGGATTGTGGATGATTTCCCCCGCCAGAAAGATGCGCCTCTCGGGAAATTTTCGTCGCGTCTGATACGCGTAGTCCACGGCGCGTTCCACGCCGTAACAGAAACCGAACTCCTTGGCGAGGCGCACAGTGGTCTCACCCGCGTGCAACGTGTAGTCGTGCGCGCGCAGCATGTCCACCAGCTGACCGGTGTAGTCGGCCGCGAGGATGTCCTGCACCTCGGCCTTGAGGCCGAAGCCTTTGCGTACATACGTCATATCTGACATAGTCGTAATCTAGCGCGTTTCGGGCGCGCCGGCGCGGGCGTCCTCGACCGTCATCACGAACGGTGCCAGTGATTCGCGGGTGATGCGCGGCAGCGGGCGCTTCGCGAATCCTTCCACCGTGACGCAAACCACGACCATCGTTGCCGCCGCAATGAGGGTATGGCGCGGGGCGTGACGGACGTCCACCTGCATCGTGAGCGAGGTGTCGCCCATGCGCGACACATACGTCACGAGCGCAAGTTCGTCGTCGATGCGGGCCGGCGCGAAATAGTCGATTTCGAGACGACGGCGCGGCATCCAGATGCGGGGATGGTCGAACAGCGTCGCGTAAGGCAGACCCGCCGCCCGCAGCAGCTCCTGCTCCGCCACTTCCACGAGCCGCGTGAAGGCGCTGAAACGCATGATCGACACGAGATCCACATCCGCCCAGCGGACGCGCTCGTGCGTGACAAAGGGACGCGAGGCCGTCATGAGACCCGTGGCTGAACGGTGACAAACGGTCGGGAGATCCCCTCTAGCAGGATCGTTCCCGAGAGTGCAAGATCCTGCAATGTACAAGACCATTCTCGTGCCGTTTGACGGCTCGGCGCTCAGTGCCCGTGCCATGCCTGTCGCCGTGGCGCTTGCCCGCCGAACAGGGGCCAGTCTCCAACTCGCGCTGGTCCATGACCCCAGCGCCTACATCCCCTTCGTGCCCGGGGAAGTTGCCATCCCCGTGTTCGACGCGGAGCTGGTCACCGAACACCGGAAACAGGACCAGGCCGCGCTCGACGCCGCCGTGGCCGAACTCACCGCGCAAGGCGTGCCGGCGTCAGGCGTGCTGCTCGAAGGCACGATCATCGAGGTCCTGGTCGAACATGCGCAATCGGCGGGTGTCGACCTGACCGTGATGACCACGCACGGGCGCAGCGGCTTCGAACGGCTGCGCCTCGGCAGTGTGGCCGCCGCGTATCTCACGCGCACCACCGCGCCGGTATATCTGGTGCGCGGCGCGGGCAGTGACGCCCCCCCGGAACTCCCCGTCGGCACCCTGCTCTGCACGCTCGACGGCTCCCCGTTTGCCGAAGCGATCCTACCGCACGCGAAGACATTCGCCGAGGCGACCGGACTCACGATGGCGCTGCTCTCGGTCGCGGTGCCGCATGCGATGCCGATGGCTCCCTTCGGAGCCGAAGCCCTGCTCGTCGACGACAGTGCGCTCGAACTCGAGGAGGCCGGACGCCGTGAGTACCTCGCGCGGATCGCGGCGCAGTGCCCGGCGGGGACCACGGTCCACGCGTTGACCGACATGAGCATCTCACGTGCCATTGTCGACGAGGCCACCCGGACATCGGCTGGCGCGCTTGCGATCGCGACGCACGGACGCGGCGGATTCAAACGGTTCGTACTTGGCAGTGTGGCCGACGAAGTCCTCCGTCACACCCACACCCCAGTGCTGGTTTACCGACCGTCCTGATCGTCGGCGCGTTCCGTCGGCGCGAACAGCGCTGGCGCCAGCCACGGCGCCAGCGCGTAGGCCACCATCGGCTCGTACGCCCCCCGCCGATCGATCAACCCCGCCGTGAGGATACCGACGGCTCCACGACCGTGCTTGGTGCCCACCGTGTTCGCGATCGCGTCCATCGCGTGCCCCAACTCTTCCCCAGCACGGATGCGCGCCGACACCAGATCCGGCAGCGGCATCGACAGCGAGCCACCCATTCCCTCCTGACCATCGCGGTCGACCACCACGGCCCACGCACAGCTGCGCATGCGCCCGTCCGCCAGCTCCACAACGCCGCCCTCCAAACCGATCGCCAGCTCGGCCCCGGTGAGCTGGAGCGCCGCGATCGCCCGATTCCGCGCGCCGCGCTGTGTTTCCTCATCGCCCATCGGCTGATCGGGCACGCCGCTCGCGACCTCGACGCCGTCCAGCTGCAACGCCGGTTGGACACGCTCGAGTACGGCACGCACGGCGGCGAGCTTGACGGGGTTGCGGGATCCGACGGCAACGCGCGCAAAGGGAAAGCTCATATTCGGCCGAAATCGCAGGAGAAGTAGCGGAAGGTTGGTACGCGGCGCTTGCTCGCAGCCACGTATACAAGTAACCTAGCTCTTCCGACACCACGATATGCCTGTCTCCCTCTCCGACGCGCGACGGGCCGACTCGCGCGATCGTCCACCCGGACCCGTGCCCCCTCGCGCGCGACTCTGGCTTGACTTCGTCAACACTGACGCCGCCGCGCAATTGCCCGGGGGCGACTTGTTGCGGGATTTCGAGGCACTGCTGGTCTGGTTTACGGAGCAGGAAGCGGTCGACGAGGAACGCGCCGCCGGCATTCGCCGCCGTGCAGTCCTCCAGCCGGCAGCCGCCGCGGCCACACTGGTCGAAGCCCGACGGGTGCGCGCCGCCCTGCGCGTGCTCGCCGAAAAGGGTCATCTCTCCGAACGCGTGCGCGACGACGCGGTCGTGGAGATCAATCGCGTACTCGGCCGCAGCGCCGGCACGCGCCGACTCGACCCACTCACCAACGGCGGCTACGTGCGTGCCTTCGTGCCCACGGGCGATGCGTTCGCCGGCCTCATGATTCCGCTCGTCGAGTCGGCCGCCGACTCGCTGGTCGACGGGGAGCTGGCGCGCGTGCGACGCTGCGCCGATGCGCGCTGCCATCGCGTATTTCTCGACGGCACCAAGAACGGACTGCGACGCTGGTGCGACATGGGCACCTGCGGCAATCGCGCCAAGGCCGCCCGCCATCGGGCGCGCTCGGTGACACGCCGTTGAGCGACACACCGCGCGCCTTCGACGTCATCCCGCGCCCGGAGTCCGATCCGGACATCACGCTGGAGCGTGGATTCGTCGCGTCGTTGCGGTGGCTCGTGTCCGAGGGCGATACCCGTGGCGTGCGGCGCATCGCTGTCGAATTGCGCGCGCTCCGCGAAGCACTGGCCGCGCTCGATGAGACACGCGCGGCGCGCGACGACTTCGAGCGCCGCGCCCACGAGCTCGACAAGGAGCTGCAGGCCGCGCTGGCCGTCCTGGGCCCCGGTACCGCGATCAATGGCAATGGATCGCTGGTGCAGCGGCTGGCGCGTCTTCGCGAACGGCTCGCCGAAGACACCGCGTCGCGTCGACAGCTCACGCTCGAACGCGATGCGTGGCGCGCCATGTGCACCCTGCTCACGCAGACGCGCGCCCGGGTACATGAACTCCTCGAAGACGCCGAACGCGAGCGAGACTCCCTCACCGGCGCACTCGACGTGATGAAGGCGCGCGTAATGGAGCTCAGCGCCCTGCACGATGACGCCGCACGCGATGCAGCCGCCAGTCGTGCTGAACTGGCGGCCGTTCGGGAGAAGCTGCGTCGATGGAGCGGCACCGTGGAGCGCGCCTTGCACGAGTTGGCAGGCGCCGCCGGCTCACTCGCCCGCGATGCCTGAACGCCCCAGCATTTCTTCGTATTCCTTACTTTCTACTCCCTACTCCCTACTCCGTACTCCGTACTCCGAACTCCGAACTCCGTACCCCCTACTCCCCCACAACCGCCGTGACATTCGGCGTGACCACCGCGCGCACAACGGACTCCTTCAAGTAGCCCATCTCCACCGCGTAGTTCGCCAGTTTCCGCTGGAGCAAGCGCCGTCCGCGAAACAGACGCGATTTCACCGTGCCCTCAGGCACGCCCAGCGCCGTCGCAATCTCGGCATACCGAAGGCCCTGCAAATCGCTCAGCATTACCGCCGACCGATACTCCTCGGGAAGCGAGCGAATCGCCCGCGTGATTTCGTCGTCGAGAAACGAGTCGTAAAAACGCCCCTCGGGGTCAGCCTCGCCCACCGCTTCGAACAGCGCCCAGCCTTCGGTATCCTCCGGCTGCTGTACTTCACGCGCGTCGATGCGACGCTTCCGGCTCACAAACACGTGATACAGGATCGTGAAGAGCCAGGCACGGATGTTCGTGCCGAGATGATACTGCTCCCACCGCTCCAGCGCACGCAGCAGAGTGTCCGACACCAGATCCTCAGCGTCGTCGCGCGAGCGGGCCAGTTTGAGCGCGAACGAGTAGAGCGCATCCATGTGCACGAGGGCCTCGCGCTCGAACTGCGCGCGACGTGCGACCCGATCGCCGCTCCGGTCTGCGGCGTCGCTCGCATCGCGCGGGACGGTCGCCAGCAGCACTGCCTCGTTGTCTATGCGTACCATGATCTTTTTCTCCGTGATCTGCGCCGTGCGCAGCAGTCGCCGTCGTCCTGCCACTGAGGGAACCCACGTGCTTCCCGCAATGCCGTGCCCTGAGGATCCTGCTTACTCGAGATTCCGGTGCAACTGCAACGCCGCGCCGTCACGCACATGCATGCCGATGAACCGCTTCAGATCGGCGGCGATGCCCTCGAGCACCGAGAGATCGCGCTTCACACGCGTCATCAGCACCGCACCTTCCAGTGCGGCGATGATGAAGCGGGACAACCGCACCGCATCGACATCGTCGTGGAGCTGCGGACGCGCTTCCCACAGCAGCGAGCGGATCTGACTGGCCCACCGCTCGAACACCGCTTCGATCCGCACCCGGAACCCTTCGTGGGCGTCGGCCAGCTCGGCGGCCAGATTGCCGAACGGCGAGCCGTGACGACCGCCACTCTCCGACTGCAGCGCCACCACGGCATCGATGAACAGGTTGAGGCGCTCGAGCGGATCGATCATCGGTTCGCGTAGAATGGCGAGGCCACGCTCGGCAAATCGCTCGAATTGGCGGTTCAGTACCTCATAGCCGAGTTCTTCCTTCGACTTGAAGTAGTGATAGAAGTGGCTCTTGCCACTGAGTTTCGCGCCCTTGATGACGTCGTCCACCGAGGTCGAGGTAAACCCTCGCTCAGAGATCAACGTCGCGGCTGCGTCCAAGATTTGCGTTCGGCGGTCTGACATCGTTTGTCAATATTAGGACCGTACGGTCCAATGCGCAAGCGCTGTCATAAATATGCTCCTAAACCACTACTTGACAGATACTTACGATCGCTCAGAGATTTCAAGATGAAAGAAAACGTGTTCAAGGACCTCGAAACTCTCGGACTCTCGAGTCCGATCCCGGACACCCCCGCAGCTGGCGCCCGGCACTGCGACGTGACGAGAACCTATCTTGAGATGTCCTCCCCTCAGCAACTGGTGCCTGGGCAACCGCCCCGCGTGCCGGCCACGCTTGAACGGATCGACCCCTGCTCGGTCGAGATCTGGCGGGGCCTGTACCGGCAAGTCGGTGCACCGTGGCACTGGCACGACCGCGACGCATGGGACCAACGCGCAATAGCCAAACATCTCGCCCGTGCCGAGATTCAAGTGTTCCGCCTTACGGCAGAGCTCGGCACTGACTGGACCGACGCGGCTGGCTTTCTCGAGCTCGAACGGCACGTCGACGGATCAGTGGAGATCGTCTACATCGGACTCGACCAGCGAGTACTGGGACGTCGGCTCGGCGCCTGGCTGGTGTCGGAAGCCGTGCGAACAGCCTTCGACTGGGGCGCCGTGCGCGTATGGCTGCACACCTGCACGCTCGACGCACCGGCCGCGCTGCCAAACTATCTCGCCCGTGGTTTTTGGGTCACACATACCGAGACGTATTCCGCCACGATTCAGATGACTTAGCCAGCAGCACGGGCGCGCCACATTCTTGGGCGCCACGGGCGGCTGTCACCTTCGCCCCCAGGAGCATGCTCGTACGCTCGTCCATCTGGACGCCGACCTCCGGCTGGTCCGCACCTCTGCCCGACGCGCCCGACGCGACGGTGCAACTGGTCCTGAGCTTCGGTCCGGTCGAGCCCCCCGACAGCACCTGGTTCGCGACCATCGCCGACCGATACCCAGCCGCCCAGCACCTCTATGCCTCCGGAGGTGGGCAAATCGCCAATGGCGCCGTTGACGATGCCCACACCGTCGTGACCACCGTCTCTTTCCAGCACGCCACCGTCCGTCCGGTCATCCGCGATGGCGTCGACGTCGAGAACAGTCGTGCGATGGGCACCGAGATCGGCACCGAACTGTCCGCCATGACCGGCCTTCGGCACGTCCTGATCTTCGCCGAAGGCATCGGCATGAACGCCGCCGGCTTCCTCGACGGACTCAATCCGATGCTCCCGCCCGGCGTCAAAGTCACCGGCGGGTTGGCCTCGAACGGTATCCTGCTCACTCGCTCGGTGATCGGCCTCAACGACACCCCCACCAGCGGCCGTGTCGTCGCCCTCGGGCTCGTCGGCGAGTCGCTGCGCGTCGGCACCGGCTCGGTCGGCGGTTGGGATTTCTTCGGACCTGAGCGCATCGTGACGCGCTCAACGGTGGCCAACGTTTTCGAACTCGATGGCGAGCGCGCGCTGGAAGTGTACGCGCGCTACCTCGGGAACTTCGCCAAGGAATTACCCGGCAGTGGCCTGCTCTTTCCGCTCGCCGTGCGCGCCTACAAAGACGGACCCGTCTCCGTACGCACGCTGCTGGCCATCGACGAAGCGGAAGGCTCCATGCGCTTCGCCGGTGACATTCCGACCGGCAGCATCGTACGGCTCATGCGCACCACGACCGACAAACTCATCGACGGTGCCGCGCAGGCGGCCGAGCTGGCACACGACGGCATCGCCGATGGTGGCTCCTCGCTGACCCTCTGCGTCTCGTGCATCGGACGTCGTGCGGTGATGCGTAGCCGAGTCGAGGAGGAGATCGAGGAAGTCGTCCGCCTGAGCGGCTCGTCGATCGTGGTCGGATTCTACAGCAACGGCGAGATCGCGCCCCCCACCGACGGCCGCGAGTTCGCCACTGCGGTGCTGCATAATCAGACGATGACCGTGACGACGATCGCGGAGATCTGAGGATGCATCCGTATGTGCTGCGTCAGCTTCGACGCCATGGCGCCACCGCGGTGCCGGAAACACTGCAGCCGATCCTCACGTCGGTCAGCGCGCTGCTCGATGATGTGGACCGCGAGCGCGAACTTGGGGCGGCTGCCATGACGGAGCTGTCGCGCGAGCTGGAGTCGCGCTACGAACGCATGCAGCAAAGCGAACAGCGGTATCGGTTGCTCTTCGATGAGAGCCCGATGGCGATGTTCGCCGTCACCCGAGACGATCGTCGCATCATCGCGTGGAACCATGCTGCCGAAACGACCTTCGGGCATGACGAGAGGCAGGTGCTGAATGCGCCGATCGAGTGCCTGCAGTTGTTCGGTCGCGGCCGCTGCCTGCTCACGCCCATGCTCGCGCCGAACCTGCCGCTACCCGATTCCGGGGTGCCGATGGAAGCCACGATGCATACGCGTGACGGGCGCGAGCTCGACGCGGAAGTCATGTTCCACACGGTGGTCCTGAAGGAGCACGAGGCGGTGATCGTGAACGTGCGCGATGTCACGCTGGAGCGTGCATCTATTCGTGCTCGCGCCGAAAGCGAGGCGCGATTCCGCGCGTTCTTCGAGCACGCGGGCATCGCTATCCACGTGCTGTCGTTCGACGGCATCATTCTCGAGGCCAACCCGGCATCGCAGGAGCTGCTCGGCTTTACGCCACGTGAAGTGGTGGGTCGGCCGGCGGTATCGCTCTCGCCCGAGGAAGATATCGAGACTGGGCGCGAGCTCGGTCGCGAGCTCCGCACCGGAGAACGCGACTCCGTCACCATCGAGCGCCGCTTCTTCCACAAGGATGGGCACATCGTATGGGGACAGCTGACGGTGTCCCGCGTGACCCATGGTGGCGAAGCGTGTATGATCGGCATGATTCAGGACATTACCGAGCGCAAGCGCATGGAAGGCCAGCTGCTGAAGCAGGCGTTTCAGGACGACCTGACCGGGCTGGCGAACCGTGTGCTGTTCCGCGATCGCCTGCGACATGCGCTCGAACGACGCAGTCGGGGAGACTCCCGTGTCGCGGTGATCCTGCTCGACCTCGACGGCTTCAAGCGCGTCAACGACTCGCTCGGTCATGCGGTGGGCGACGAGCTGTTGCAGATCGTTGGACGGCGCATCGCCAGTACGGTCCGCGCCGGAGAAACGGTCGCGCGCCTCGGCGGCGACGAGTTCTCCGTCGTCATTGAATCGATCGAGCAAGGTGACGATCCGGAGGTGCTCGCCGAGCGCTTGCTGACGCTGCTGCGTAAGCCGATGCGTATCGGGGGGCGGGAAGTCGTCGTTGGCGTCAGCATCGGCATCGCGATCGCCGACCCGACGGACGACGAGGAGACCGTGTTGCGCAACGCGGACACCGCGATGTACGCGGCGAAATCGTCGGGGAAAGCCTGCGTACGTCGCTTCGATCCCGCGATGCACCGCGATGCGATGGAATGGCTCGAGCTCGAGTCCGACCTGCGCATGGGCGTGGACCGTCACGAGTTCTTCCTCGAATTCCAGCCGCTCATACGCATCGAGAGCGGCCGCGTGAAGGGCTTCGAAGCATTGATCCGCTGGCAGCACCCCAAGCGTGGCTATGTCGTGCCGGGACTGTTCGTCCCGATCGCCGAAGAAACCGGCATGATCGTACCGATCGGTCGGTGGGTGCTGATGGAAGCATGCATTCAGGCCGCGCGGTGGACGCCGTCCGCCGGCGAGCCGCCCTCCGTCAGTGTCAACGTGGCGGCGAAGCAACTCGACGGCGAGACGCTCATCGAAGATACCCGCGCGGCGCTTCAGGTCTCCGGGCTCGATCCGCGACGGTTGATTCTCGAGATTACCGAGAGCGACGTGATGCGAACGCCGGAACTCGCGCTGGAAAAACTCAACGCGCTCAAGGCGCTCGGGATCAAGCTCGCGATCGACGACTTCGGCACCGGCTACTCATCGCTCAGCCATCTCCAGTACTTCCCGGTGGACGAACTCAAGATCGACCGGTCGTTCGTGTCACGCATCGAGGAGGGCGACCGCGAAGCCGCCTTCGTGCGGACGATCGTTGCACTCGCCAAATCGCTGAACGTCGAGGTGGTCGCCGAAGGGATCGAGCAACCGGGGCAACATCAATTCCTCCGCTCCATCGGCTGCGATTTCGGGCAAGGATACCTCTACAGCCGTCCGCTGCCCGCGAGTGACGTCGAGGCCTTCGCGACGCGTTCGATGCAGGTGCCCCCACTGCGCGCGGCCTCGGCGACGAAACTCGCGTAACAGCGACCGTCAGCGTCGACGTCGCCCCTTCCCCGGGTGACGGTGGCCGCCGGGACCGCGCGACCCACCACCCCGTTCCCCACCCCGTTCCCCACCCCGGCTGCGGCCGGCGCCCTTACGCGGAGCACCAGCGCGGTCTGCGCCCTGGCGGGGGGCACTCGCGTCCGTGCTGCGCGCGCGCTCGTCGTCGGTGAACGGCAGATCGAGCTTGTGCTGCAAGTCGTTCAGCGTGTCCGCACGCACCGACCCGCGCTGACCACGCGGTACGACAAACCGCACCGGACGGTCGAGTGACGGCACCTCTTCCTGTACCATCGTGCGCGCCAGTTTTTCCGGCACGCGCAACCGAACGACGGGTACCAAGCGACCTTCGTGCTCTTCCACGTCATAGTCCATCGGCACGGTGCGGTCGCGAATCTCGACCGCCCCCGGCATGGCGCGCGCCTCGGCAACCTGCTCGTGACTCACAAACTCGCGCCGGTCAATCAACATCGGTGTGTTGCGGATCGCCTCCCAGTTGGTCGCCGTGCCCATCTGCGCTTCGTACCACGCGGTCAGCTCCGCCTGTCCCAGACGAGGCGTTGTCCCGCCCAGCCGACGCCACACTTCGCGGATCTCCTCGACGAGCGGCTGATTGCGACGCACCGACGCGTGCCGCAATTCAGTGCGCGCCGCCGCCTCGGCCAGCAGATGCCGCGCCGCCTGGGCATGCTCCTCGGGGAATTCATCGAGCCCTTCACTCTCGCGCGCGAGCTCGAACCCGAAATACGTCAGCCGTCTGCGCAGGAGTACCGGCGACTGCTTGCGATCGAGATCGAGCGCCAGTTCCGGCGGATGGCGCTGCGCATACTGCTTGATCAGTTCGATCGAGAGTTGCGTGCCTTCGATGCCGGCCCGCGGCACGCCGAAGCGATCGGCGAAGTAGCGCAATGATCCCGCCACCGCACCCCAACTGCCGCACACACTCGTCTTCGACACGCGCGCTTCCTGGCCGTCCGGCGTCTGCTCCTCGATCACGAGATCGAATGGCATGAAACGGGCAAGGAGATCGCAGAAACGCTTGTGCAGCTCGTGGCGCACCAGCGGCAGCGTGGTCGGCAGCGGCATGTCCACCGAGCGGTAGACGCTTGCCATCGCGAGCGCCGCGTCTTCAAGCGCCTTCACCAGGATGCCACGCTGCTCGGCCCAGTGCGCGATGCGCTCGGCGTCGAACATGTGACGCGACAACCCGTACACCTCGCCGATGTAGCCGGCGGCGCGGAAGCCGTCGGCGTACACATTGTAGGCCGTGAGGTGATCGCTGCCGCGCACCACCAGCCCCTCCAGATCGCGCCCTTCACGCGACATGCGATGCAACGAATCGATGCCGCTCATAACCGCCAACATCGGGAGCAATTCGTCGTCGCCGTTCACGATGAGCTCACCCCAAGCCCGATCCACCGGCAACGCTTCCACTGCCTTACCGTACGTGGTCAGGCGGCCGTGTTCGATCAATCCACGCGACTCGAGATGCGCGATCGCCTTGCGGTACGCCACGCGATCGAGCGGCACCGGCAGGTCGAGCGCATCCGCCTGCACGCCGAGGTCGGCGCAGGTGAGGGCCACGCGTTCGGAATCGCCCGCCAACTGAAAGTCTGGCGCGGTTGGCTTCAGCGATTCGAAGCGGATGTCACGGTCGCTGAGAATGAATACCCGGCCCTTCTCCACGCGGCCATGCACGCGACCGGCCATCTGCAGAATTTCGTTCGAACCCAGATGCACGCGCGTCAGCACATTGCGCCCGCGGTCGATCACGTTGGTGAATCGGGTGTCGTCGATAATGACCGTGTCGAGCCCCGGGACGTTCAGCGCACTTTGTCCGGCCGCCGTCATGGCCAGGAAGAACGGCTTCGGCACCACGCCTTCGAGAAACGGACGGATCACGCGAATCGGTTCGCCGCCGTGATAGTGTGCGGCCGTGATACGCGGGTAGCGCAGGCGCACCCACTCGGCCGCTTCTTCGACCGACGCGCGTGTGGGTAAGAAAATCGCGACACCGCGTTCGGAGCGGGACACCTGCTGCAGGAACTTGTCGTCGAGAAAATTCAGTGGCTGCTTGCGCTCGACTTCGACCTTGGCGGCCTTGGTGTCATCGAACGCCGAGACCTGCAACACATCGGCGCTCTCGAGATAGCGCGCGTAGAACGTCGGATCGACGGTCGCCGACAACCAGATGAAGCGACACCCGACGCGCTTGCCGAGCGCGAGGCACAACTCGAGTTCCGCGCTCGTCTGGTGGATCTCGTCCACGACCAACGTGTCTGAGGGCTGAATGTCGCCGTCTTGAAACCACCGGCGCGCAATGCCCGTGGTAATCACGACCACATTCCACGACGGCGTCTCCGGCGTCGCTTCACGTTCGCGATTGACGACGCCAGCCTTGAGTGTGGTCGTGCCGAGAATCGTTTCGGCGATCGGACGGATCGCGAGTGTTTTCCCCGTGCCCGTGCCGGCGACGATGCCGAAGCCTTGGCCACTCGACGCCAGGCGCCGCAGATCGTCGCCGCGCGTGCGCTCGAGAAACGTGTCGATGCGCAGGCCGACGGCCAGCTCGATGGTCTCGCATGCCGCACGGGTCGGCGCGATGACAATGACGCGCCCGGTCGGCGGCTTGGCCGCGACAAAGGCGTCGCGGTCGGGGGGTAGGTAACGATCTCGTGGAGTGCGCACCCATCAAATCTACTGCTCAGACGGGTGTCGTTGGATCAATCGGGTACGCGCAGATAGTATTCACGCATGAATGCTCCGGTTCGCTGCACCTGGCCCCTCAAACCGCTCGACGTGGCGTATCACGACGTGGAGTGGGGCGTGCCGGTGCATGACGAGCGGACGCTCTTCGAGTTCATCACCCTTGAAGGGGCGCAAGCGGGGTTGAGCTGGTCCACGGTGCTGGCCAAGCGTGCGCACTATCGCGCCGCCTTTCACCAGTGGGATGTGGCCGCCATTGCCGCGCTCACACCGTCCCACGTGGATGCGTTGACGCAGAACGCCGGGTTGGTGCGGCATCGCGGGAAGCTCGACAGCGCCATCGGCAACGCGCGCGCGTTCCTCGGCGTCCAGGACGTCTTCGGGAGCTTCGACGCCTACCTCTGGCGCTTCGTCGATGGCGCGCCGATCGATCAACGACTCACCGGCACGCACCAGATGCCCACGCAGACCGCACTCTCCGATGTGATCGCGAAGGATCTGAAGGTGCGCGGATTCCGCTTTGTGGGCACCACCATCTGCTATGCCTACATGCAGGCGGTCGGACTCGTGAATGATCACCTGCTCTCGTGCTTTCGGCACGCGCAAATCGCCACGCGCTGAGTTCCGCGCGAGGCCTCGCGGCTAACGCTGAATCAACTTCACGCGCTGGCCGTTCTTGAAGATCTCGATCCGGTCGGCGCGACCATCGCGATTCGCGTCGGTCCACACCTGCAGCAGCTCGTTGCTCTGATCGAGGAAGATCGCGCGCCAGGGCACGCCGCCCCGGCCTTGATCTGGCACTCGCACCGTGAACTCGTTCGTGCCGAGCCACTGCATGATGTCGGTGCTGGGCCGCCCCTGCAGCACGTCGGTGACGGATCGCATGGGCGGGAGTACCTGGGGATACGCGCGAGACGCGAACTCCGGCAGATCGTCGCAGCGGCCGTCCTTGTCGATGTCGTTGCAGACCGGCGGGCCATAGCGCTGGTCATCGCACCAGCCGTCGCCATCGCGATCCAGGCAGGTCGCCGAGCCGAAGCCCGGGGGACGCACGCCCGGACCCTGGTTGAAATAGCGGGGATCGTTCACCGCCCCCGGCACCACGACGCCGCCCGGCGTCACGTACCCGCCGTATGACCCTGCGGGCCCCTGCGGTGACACTATCCCCCCCGGATACGACGAAGCCGGCGAAGCATTCGCCGGCTGATCTCCATGCAACTGCGCATCCGTGATCTTTTTGGCTTCCCAAGCGTCCCGCGCCCGCGGATCCGCCTGAGAGAGATCAGGCGGAATCAACGGAGCACCCTTCTTGTCCGTCGGCTTCGCGAAGCCCTTGATCGGCAGGTCCGGTTTCTTGCCTTTCGCCGCATCTTCACCATAGATCACGCGGCCATTCGCCGCTTTGTTCCGCACCGCGCTTGCGCAATCGGTTGGCGCCGGCTGCTGCGCCGCGGGCACCCCCTCCACCCACACGCGGCACATGCCGGCAGGCGGGCGATACTCCTTGGGGATGTCGGTCTTTTCGCTCTTATCGTTCTTCTCGCTGCGACCCTGCGCAAAGGCGGGCACCGCACCGAGCGTCAGGCTCAGTACGGCAGTCGTGGCAAGGATTCGCCAATTTATCTGGAACATGCCTTTCCTCCTGCAGGACTTCACGCGCCGTCCACCACGGAGGGCAATCGGAGGTCCCGACGCTTCTCAAGGGCAGAGTCCATGCCAAGACGGACCCGACCGCCGGCTGGCGTGCTGCTACGGTGTAAGTATCGGCACCATGGTACCCTACGGACAGGCGGAGGTTTCTGAAGGTCACACGCTGCGTCCGTAGAAGAGGACACTCGACTGTCCACTTTAAGAAGTACAGAGTCAGAGGTCGGAAGTTTGTCTCCCTACCCCCGACTCCCGACCCCCTACTCAGCCGTTAGTCCCCAAACGAGATTCCCATCATTCTCGCGGCCTGCACGATGTCGTGGGTCGGATCGACGCGCTTCGTTTCCTTGAGCACGTCTTCGATAGGGATGGTCACGAGGTGTGGCGACTGCAACGCCACCATGTGGCCCCATCGCTTGTCGGCCACCGCCTGCACCGCCGCCGCGCCAAAGCGCGTGGCCAGCAGCCGATCATAGCCGGTTGGCGAGCCGCCGCGCTGCAAGTGCCCCAATACCATCGAGCGGGTCTCCTTGCCGGTGATCCGCTGAATGTCGAAGCCCAACCGTTCGGCAATACCACCCAGTCGGCGATCCTGACCCGGCAGCGATGCGCCGATGATGGACTCCACGCCCCCCTTGGGCTTCGATCCTTCGGCGACCACCACGATGCTGAAGCGACGACCGGCCGCGTCACGGTCCATGATCTTCTCACAGACCTGCTCGATATTCCACGCGATCTCAGGGATCAGAATGACGTCGGCGGTGCCCGCCACACCGGCGTGCAGCGCAATGAATCCGGCATCGCGACCCATGACTTCCAGCACCATCACGCGGTCGTGTGATTCGGCCGTCGTGTGCAGCTTGTCGATCGCTTCCATCGCCGTATTCACGGCCGTGTCGAACCCGAAGGTCGTGATCGTGCCGGGGACGTCGTTATCGATCGTCTTCGGCACGCTGATCACGCGCATGCCTTTCGCAACCAGCTGCGACGCGATCTTCAGCGAGCCGTCGCCGCCGATCGAGATGATCGCTTCGATGCCAAGGTTGCGGGCATTCTCCACGAGCTCGTCAGAGCGATCGACGTTCTTCCACGTGCCATCGGGCTGCAGCACCGGATATGCGAATGGGCTGCCACGGTTCGTCGTCTTGATGATCGTGCCACCCTGATTGGCGATCCCGCGCACGCTGTCTTCGGTGAGCGGTACGATCTCGTCCTCGCCCAGGAGCCCGGCGTAGCCGCGCTTGATGCCAAGGACGTCCCAGCCACGGGTACGGGCGGAGAGCACCGCAGCCCGAATGACCGCGTTGAGTCCCGGGGCGTCACCGCCGCCGGTGGAAATCGCAATCCGCATGTCTGAAGAGATGGGTCGAGTGGTTGGGAGGGATCGCGGTAATCTACCGCGTAGTCACGGATTCAGGGCGTTGGGAACACCGGTGCACGCATCTGAACGCCGGCGCCGGCCGCCAGATGTCGCACGATCGTATCCTGATACGCCAACGCACCGCGCAGCGAATCGATCTGCGCTTGCATCATGGAATTCTCTTCGCGCAATTCGCCCACGAGCGTGCCGAGGTCCATCACGGCCTGTCCGGAGTTGAGTTCGCTGGTGGGACTGGGAATGCTGCCGCTGCAGGCGGTCGCGGCGCCCACACCGACCGCCATCGCGGCGAATGTGGCCAGTCGGCAGCGCGTCGCCCACCGATGGGCGATGCGAGGATGATGGCGGCGTAGTTCGGATGACACCGTTCGACGGCCTCGGACTGATTGTGTGATCCAACGCGGTGAGTGACTCGATGCTGCCCGATATAGTCACCGCGCCCCCTCCACGACACCCTCCCCATATGTCGCCGACGCCAGCGCCCCACCACGCTTCACGCGGTCATGCGGTCCATCACGTACGCCGTCCCGCACAAGCCGCTGCGGTGCGATCGCGCCCACGCCGTGGCGCCACGCTCGTGGAGCAGCTGTGGTTGCTCGTGCTCACCGGCGGTCTGGCCGCGCTCGCCGTGACCTCGGGAGGTACACTGTTTGCCGCGCTCGACGTGGCGATGGCCACACAGGAAACCGTCGACCTGCTCGCGCTCGCCCGCGATCACGCCATCGCCACCGGTGACCGCACCGCCGTCCGCTTCGATGTCGCGGCCACGCGCGTCGTCGTGCACGTGGGACGCGATACGATCGCCGTCGGTGACTTTCACGGCAGTGGTCTCACCCTCGAAGCCACCCGCGACTCACTCAGCTATGCCCCGTCAGGGCTTGGCGTCGGCGCGGCGAATCTCCGGCTCGTGCTCACACGACGCGCCCGAGCCGACACCATTACGGTATCGAGACTCGGGCGCGTGCAACGACGATGACGCCAGGGCGGGCGCTCAAGTGCCGAAGTCGAACCCCGGCACACTCACACGCGGAATCTCCTGACCGATCGTGCGCTCGATCGTGCGTACCATGCCGATCTCTTCGGCCGACATGAACGTGTACGCGTCGCCGGTGCTCGCCGCTCGGCCCGTGCGACCGATGCGATGCACGTAGTCTTCCGGCTGCTGCGGCACATCGTAGTTGATCACATGCGTGATGCCCGAAATGTCGAGACCGCGCTGGGCGATGTCGGTGGCCACGAGTACCCGCAACTTTCCCGACTTGAAGTCTTCGAGCGCGGCCATGCGTTCGCGCTGCGACTTGTCGGCGTGCATCGCGCCGGCCTTCACGCCGGCTTTCTCGAGATCCTGCACGACGCGATCCGCGCCGCTCTTCGTGCGCGTGAACACCAGCACCGAGTCGTGCGCTTCCTTCGTGAGCAGATGCACCAACAGATCGTTCTTCCGATTGCGCGGCACCGGGTACACCGCGTGCGTCACCGTGGTCGCGGCCGACGAACGCCGACCGACCTGCACCACGACGGGCTTGCGAAGATACTTGCGGGCCAGCGCCTCGACTTCGGGGGGCATCGTCGCGCTGAACAGCAACGTCTGCCGGTACCGCGGCACCTGCTCGACGATGCGATTGAGCTGCGGTGCGAAACCCATGTCGAGCATGCGGTCGGCTTCGTCGAGCACCAGCGTCTCGAGATACGAGAAGTCGACGTTGCGTTTCTCGAGATGATCGAGGAGACGTCCCGGCGTGGCGACGACCACGTCGACACCGGCACGCAGCGCGCGTTCCTGCGGTTCGTAGCCGACACCGCCGAATACCGGAATCACATCCACCGGCGCGTATTTGGAATACTTGCGCACACTCTCTTCGACCTGGAGACAAAGCTCACGGGTCGGCGTGAGTACCAATACGCGCGTCCGACGCGGTCCGCCCAACAGTCGATTCACCATCGGCAGCGTAAAGCTGGCCGTCTTGCCGGTGCCCGTCTGGGCGAGACCGATCAGGTCACGACCTTTCAGCGCGACCGGAATGGCATCGCGCTGAATCGGCGTGGGACGCTCATAGCCGGCATCAGAGAGTGCGGCGAGCAGGGGTTGGGCGAGGCCCAGATCGGCGAACGTGGTATCGTCGATCAGCGTGTCAGGGTCGATTGCAGTCATGTGTTGACTGGAAAACTAATCGGTCGGGCGGTTCGGGAAGCCTAAATCAGCTCGATCTCTCGACCGCTCAGCTGGGCGATCAGGGCGAGCCGGAAGGTGACGTCGGCGGAAAAGGCCGAATCGGCCGCTTCGCCGAAGGTCGGATCAGAGAGTGGAAGCAGTGGCCAGGACCACGCGGGCACGTGTTCCGGCATTACGACCGAGCGCGGCGGGGTCCACACGTGCTTGCGGTCGCGATCGTCGAGCAAGCGATCGAGGAGCTTGCACCAGCCATCGTGCTTTTTCAGATAGCCGATGCGTGCCATGATCTCGAGCCACCCCAGCGATGACGCCATATCGGCATCCATCGCATTCCGGGTAGGCAGCAGGTCTCCTAGAACGAGATGCGGCTGCTCGAGCAGGTGCGGACCCACCTGCTGCACGGGCTGCTGGCGGGGCCAGGACTGTGTGAGGTAGGTGTAGAGCCGGTCCATGAACTCGTAGTGCTCGCTGCGGAACAGCGGCATGTAGGCCAGCATCACCAGCAGATGGAACGACGGCGCCGTGACTTCTGCCGGGAGCACGTGCTGGTTGCCCAGACGGATCCACGGCTTCTGCGCCAGCGGCGACTTCAGGAAGGTCATGACCCGGTCCACCAAACGGCGCGCCGCACCGCGGAGCCGCGGGTCACTCTCGTAGCCAGCCTGCGCCAGCGCCGCCGCCGCTGCCTCGCGCAGCAACAGACGCCCGCGCTTGATCAGGTCGTCGTCCCACTCCGTCGGCATCATCTCGGCCAGAAACGACGGGTCGTCATCCTCGGCCAAGAGACGGAACAGCAGCCGCTTGGTGGAGCTCAGCGCGGGGCTCTCCGGGTCCCAGCCAAGCTCCAACAACCGGCGATAGGCAGGGATGGTCCCGATTCCCTCGAGGGACAACCCGGCCGGCACCGTGAGCATGCCGCCGGGCCACTGTCCGTCCCCATCCTGCATGAGCAGCAGATGCCAGCCCTGCCGACTGGCGTAGGGGACCGTGGCCCAGCCGGGTTCCGAAGCCGCTTCCGGCCAGAACGCCTTCGTGGCGCGGAACTGCACCGACGGTGACGCGGTACGGAGCAGCCAACTCATGGGAACCGTCACGGGTCCCGGCGGTGGCGGCGGTGGAGCCGGCAGCGGCTGGTACAGCGAGAGGCGCACATCCGGAGGGACCGGCTGCGAATCAGGCACTGGTAGCGGCGAGATCGGGGGCGGAAGGGTCACAATTCTGCAATTGTACCCCTTGAAACACGTTCCGCCAGAGGGTGAGGGACGAACTGCACCGTTTTTAAGACGGCCTCATCTATTCGTCCCTGACGTCTTAACACTTCTGCACGCTTTTGCGTCTAATCTATGAGGTATGTCAGCGGCGCGACCGCGCCGTGGAGCGTGCCGAACGACCCACCGAGACTCATTCCCATGAAGAACACGATCCGCCTGTTCGTTGCAGCGGCTGCCCTCGCGATCGCCGTGCCGGCTTATGCCCAGGGTGGCGGCGGTGGTGGTGGTGGTGGCATGCAGATGTCACCCGCCGAGCGCATGGTGCGCCAGAAGGACATGCTGTTCAAGGATATCACGCTCACGGCTGCGCAGTCGGCCAAGATCGATACGGTCATGCTCGAAGCCGGCAAGAAGCAACAGGAAGCCATGATGGCAGCCCGCAGCGGTGGTGGCGACATGGCCGCTATGCGCGAGTCGATGCAGAAGATGAACACCGAGCGCAATGACGCACTGAAGGCCGTGCTCACGAGCGACGAACAGAAAAAGAAGTTCGACGAGAACGTGGCGGCCATGCCGCAGGGTCGTCGCGGCGGTCTCTGACCGACGCCGCCGCATGTAGCACACAGCGGGGGGTGCCAATCGGCGCCCCCGCTTTGCTCTGTCGCTTGCCGCGCCCCAACGTCAGGGTCGGTAGCCCACACTCACGGAAAGCCGCGACCGATCGCCCACGGGCTGCAAACTCGGCGGCACCGCAGCCTGTGATGACGCTTGCTCACCGCGAAGCTGCGCGAACAGTGTATGCCCCCGAACAGTGTGCCGAGCGGAAAGCCAGCCCGCGAACGCCGACGATTGGGCCGCATCGTAGGCGAGCTCGGGGCCTTGCAGACGCCGGTAGTTCAGTCCGCGATCGGTGCGAGGTAGTTCGCCCACCGGAGCGCGAGTGGCGTACGAGGCACCAAGGGCCACCGACGTTGCCTCGAGTTTGCGCGCCACCTCCGCGCTCACGAAGGGAGTGCGCACCTCGAGTGTGGACGCGAGTTCCGCCACGAAATCCTCGCGCCGGAATGCGCGGTTGGTGATGCCGACAACAACGGCCGTCTGCCACGTGTTCCACCGCTGACGGACATCCAGCTCCACCGCCTGCTGCGCATCGCGACCGCGAACGGCGAGACCCGTCAGGTCGTTGCGACGTCCTTCGCCGTCGAACGCCAACGCATGACCCACCAGCATCGCGCGCGTACCGGCACCGAACGCGCGCGCCAACTGCACTCGTGTTTCGGAACCGTTCATGCGCCAAGCATCGGTCGGGCGCACGCGCGAAGTGATCTGGTAGTACTGATCGTCGGCACGGTCGGCGCGTTCGTGGGTGACCACGACAGCCGCACCCAACAGCGGAAACTCGAGTGTACCACCCACCGCCGTCGCACGGCGGTCGTGACGTACGAACACTGGGGTACCCGACACCAATATCCCGGGCGCTTCATCCAACCCCTGAATGGGATAAAGCACGGTAGTCAGTGGAGTCGCACTGAGCACATTGGTTTCGGTAGGCTCCGACCAGCGGTAGTACCCTCCCACACGTAAGCGCCCCGGCAGCACACGTTCGGCCCCCAGCATGACACTCGGCGTGGCCCACCGCCCACTGCGCCGCAGCGGGAAATCGATGGAGTTGTGCTCGCGTGAATCGAGTCCACCACTCACGCCGATACCGAATCCCCCCAGCTGTAGACCAAGCGCACCCTCCAAGCGTGCACGCGTACGCTGCATCGGCGGACGCACGGAGTCGGTGACCACGAACGGCGCCGAGAATCCGGCACTCACGCGCTGCGTGAACGCCGACACGTCGTTATTCTCCTGGTCGACGACAAACCGACCCATTGCCATGCCGCGCAATCCCACCGGTGCCCAGCCACCGCCCGAAAGCTGCGACGCAGATCCTTCCACCATGTCGAGCGGCCGGTGAAAATCACCACGCTCCTGCGTGCGCTGAAAACGTAGCTCTCCAAAATTCCTGGCCGCCCCGGGCACCACCGTGAAATCGCGAGCCAGCGACCCCGGCGCACCCGACAGCATGAAGGCACCGGCAATAGGGATCGGCGCATCGATCACACCAGGAGCCATCGGCGCGCGCACTTCACCGCGGGCCACATCGGCGATCGGCCGCAGCGGCGACCACGCCCCCATCCACGAAATGAACGTGCTGCCCGTGACACTGCTTGCGTCGTGCGCACGCGCCCACGCCGACGGTGGCGCGTCCTGCGCATGCAGCTCCTGCACCATCAGCGTACTACCAACCAACGCGGAAGCAGCCGCGGCCACGCAGACTCGGTGCGGACGCGTCACGGAGCACTCCGGAAGAGACCTGCCGTGGGCAAGGTGAGCTCTACACCGAAGCGCGAACTGGGTAGTGCGCGCACCGTACCGCCGCCGCTGATCGTGAGGAACTTGTCGGTCACGTTGTAGACGTAGAACGAAAGTCGTCCGCTGCCCGCCACTGACTTGGCGACTTGCAGGGTCATCACCCAATCATCCGGTGAAGTGGAGCGACCGGCGATGGCACTTGCGCGCTGCCGGCGGAGATCACCGAACTCGGCGTCGCGCCGACGTTCGAGAGGCACCTCGACCAGTGCGCCGCTGCGCGTGAGATAGCCGTTGAAGGAGACCGAATCGGTCGGGGCGAACGTCTGTCGTGATTCGCCCAGTCGCTGCTGGACCGTGGCCGTGAGCACCGTGCCAAGGTCCGGCTGATGGTGCACCAGCCGCCACGTGACAATCGAACGCGTGGCGGTCGTGGCAAGCCCCTCGAAATACGCGAGGCGACGGAGAGTGGTATCGAGCTGGAACTCGCCGAGCCAATTGGCCGGACCGAAGTTGCGATCGTCGGTGAAGAAGTCCGTCGTGATACGCGCGCCGTTCACTTCGAGACGCGTGCGCAGCGCCGGAACGACGGGCAACGTCACGGTGAACTCCACGCCGCGGCTGCGCAGCGTGCCGCCGTTGGCGAAGCGATCGAGAAAGATGGGAATGTTGTCGAAGCCGACAGGCGGCGGATCACGACGCACCAGACTCCGATTCACTTCGTCCTGGCGGAAATGGCGATACGCGGGGATTACGATTTCCTGATGCAGCATCTCGTACAGTGGCGACTACGGAAAGCGGTGCAAAAGCGCGCGTCGCACCGGCTCGACGGCACTCCCCATGGCGTACCGGCCGGAAACGCACGCGGCGCATCACAACGGGCGAGTAGGGACGCTTCTCCGAGCCTCGTCTGCAGCTTGATCGTCGAGCAGATCCGTTGACAATCGACTCTTCAGAGTGATCTGCCGGGAAACAGCCACGGCTTCCACGATGGCCAGCCCGCCGTTCACGCTTGTTCCGCCGCGCCGTTCCGCCGAGATTGACGGCGACTCATGTCTGCGCGCTTCCGCTCCCGCTCGCCACTCCGCGTGGCGCCGTCGCTGTCCTCCCGCGCACAGTCCTGATGCGCGGCGAGTTCGTCGATCTGGGAGGCGTGCGCCTGTACTGCTACGCCTTCGGTGAACGCGGCGCCGGGGAGCCGATCGTGCTGATTCACGGGGCGTTCACGTCGTCGCATCTCTGGCAGGACGTGCTTCCGCGATTGCCCAAGGGACACCGGGTGTTGGTGCTCGATCTCCTCGGGCACGGCCGCAGCGACCCGCCCGGCACCCACGCCATGACGGTGGCCGCGCACGCCACGCGCGTGGCCGCCCTGCTCGACGTGCTGGGCGTTCGCCGCGCGTCCCTGGTAGGACACGGCATGGGCGCCGCCATCGCCGCCGTCGTCGCCCACGAGCATCCGGAGCGCGTGGCCCATCTGCTGCTCGTGAACCCCACGATGATCGGATTACAGCCAGGCGACGTGGCCTTGAATCGACGCGTGGCGCGACTCGTGCCTTTCCTTCCACTCTGGCGTCGTTTGTCGTCGGGGTGGCTGGCGTCGGCGCTCCATTCGGCGCTGCTGCCATGCTACGCGCATCGCGACGTGGGTGCGCGCTCCCTCGATCTATACTTGAAAAGCTTCCGTACCCGCGACGGACGCGACGCGGCGTGCGCCCAGCTCGCGGCCCTCGCGGCGTCGCGGACCGATACCGCCGATGCACTCGCGCCCGACGCCATCGCCTGCCCCGTGCTGCTCGCCACCTCAGCCAGCGATCCGTTCGTCCCGGTGGCTCGAGCAACCAAGCTCGGTGAAACACTC